>CAXTMX010000046.1:0-20873 GCA_964245585.1 uncultured Sphingomonadaceae bacterium
TTATCCGCTGTCGGTGCTGATGCTCGCCGGCATCCGCGACATCCTGATCATCTCCTCGCCCGAGTATCTCGACAATTACCGCCGCCTGTTCCGCGACGGAGCGGACTTCGGCCTCGCGATGAGCTATGCCGCGCAGCCGCGCCCCGAGGGCCTTGCCCAGGCGTTCACCATCGGCGCCGACTTCATCGGCGACGATCGCGTTGCGCTGGTGCTGGGCGATAACATCTTTTTCGGCGCGGGCCTGACCGAGCTGCTCGGAAGCGCGGTCGCGCGCGAAAGCGGCGCGACCGTATTCAGCTATCGGGTCGATGATCCCCAACGCTATGGCGTGGTCGAGCTGGACAGCAACGGCAAGGCGCTCAGCCTAGAGGAAAAGCCCGCCAAGCCCAAGTCGCACCACGCCGTCACCGGACTCTATTTCTACGACAACAGCGTCGTCGCGCATGCCGCGGCGCTCAAGCCGTCCGCGCGCGGCGAGCTGGAAATCACCGATCTCAACCGCATCTACATGCAGCAGGGTCAGCTGTTCGTCGAGCAGATGTCCCGCGGCTACGCCTGGCTCGACACCGGGACGCACGACAGTCTGCTCGAGGCGTCCGAATTCGTCCGCACGATCCAGCACCGCCAGGGCATCCAAGTGGCTTGCCTCGAGGAGATCGCTTTTTTGATGGGCTTCATCGAGCGCGATCAGCTGATCGCGCGCGGCAGGCTGTTCGAGAAGACCAGTTACGGCCGCGCATTGCTCGCGCTGGCGGCGGAGGGAAGCTGACGGCCATGGCCACGCACGACATCTCGGTCGCGCTCGCCACCTATAATGGCGCGCGCTACCTGTCGCGCCAGCTCGACAGCCTGATCGCGCAAGCGTCGCCCCCCGCCGAGATCGTTGTCACCGACGACAGTTCGACCGACGAGACGCTGGCGATCTTGGCTGACTACGCCACGCGCGCGCCGCTGCCGATCCGGGTCCACCCCGGCGTGCAACGGCTCGGCTATCGCGCCAATTTCATGCGCGCGGCGTCGCTATGCCGGTCGCCGCTGATCGCGTTCTGCGATCAGGACGACGTATGGGCGCCGGGCAAGCTCGCGCAGGTTCGCGAGGCCTTCGCCGATCCCCAGGTCATGCTGGTCTATCACAACGCGGCGATCGTCGACGCGGCGGAGCGGCCTTACGGCATGCTCTACCGCGGCGAAGAGCAGCGCGCTGCGCTCGAAGCCCTGCCGCTGGCGCCGTGGCACGCCTCGCTCGGGTTCACGCAGACGTTCCGCGCCCGGTTGCGTGCGTTCGACGATCTGTGCGAGGCGGCGCCGAGCCATCTGGCGGACGAGCCGATGGCGCACGATCGTTGGTATTTCTTTCTCGCAGCCTCGATCGGCCGGATCGCCTATATCGATAACGGGCTCGCGCAGTATCGCCAGCACGGTGCCAACGCCTGCGGTGTCAGCCGCTTCCCCCGAATCCGCAGGCTGATCGATAGCTGGCAAGGCGCTGATGAGGCGAGCAAACTTGCCGCTCCCGCTGCACGCGGGCGCGCTAAGGTGCTGCGCGCGATCGCCGACCGTCTCGAGTCGCCCGAAAAAGAGTGGTCGCTGATGCTGGCGGCGAAGTACGACACGCTTGCCGCGCGGCTCGAGCGCCGGCGCCTGATCTATGCCGGATCGTCGTTCGCGCGACGGGCGCGGGCGCTGGCGCTCTCGATCCGGTGCGGCGATTACGGCCGCCGCGAAGCCTCGTTTTTCAGCGCGGGGGACCTCAGCCGGGATATCGGCGCAGGTGTGCTGAGGGGCGCGACCGTGGCGCGCGGGATGGATCGCGCGCGGCGGCTGCTGCCCGCCGCCGTCAACTAGACGATGCGTTCGGCACCAGCCCTGTCGATCCTCCTGCCGACGTGGAACGGCGCGCGCTTTCTCACCGAGCAGATCGAATCAATCAAGGCGCAGAGCTTTACAGATTGGGAGCTGATCGTCTGCGACGATGGCTCGAGCGACGGCACTCCGGCGCTGCTCGAAGAGCAGGCGCAAGCCGATCCGCGCATCCGCTTGATCCCGACCAGCGGCAATCTCGGCCAGAAGCGCCGGTTGCGCGAACTGCTCGCCGTCGCACGTGCCGAGCTGATCGCGGTGTCGGACCAGGACGACGTGTGGCAGCCGGACAAGCTCGCGCTGCTGCTCGCCGCGCGTGGCGACGCGGATTTGTGCTTCGGCTCGTCCTGGTTGATCGATGCCGCCGGCCGGCCGCTCGGTCGCGCGCTGCTCGAGAATTTTGCGCCGCCCGTGCGACCGGACGACCGGCTGATTTATTTGTTCCGGCCGACCGTTTCCGCGCACGCGATGATCGTGCGCCGCCGCTTGCTCGAGGGGGCTGGCCTGATCCGGGCACGGCCATTCGACTGGCTGTTGGCGCTCGAGGCGACGTTCAGCGGCGGCGTCGTGTTCGAGCCGGCAGCGAAAACCATGCACCGCATGCACGACGCCAACCAGATGAACGGAGCGAATATCAGGCGGAGCGCGCGCAGCCGGCTGGTCAGCGTAGGCCGGACGTGGAACCATCACGCCGACGTCATCGGCCGACGCCTCATGCTGGTCGAGTTCGCGGAACATCTGGCGCTATCCGGAAACGTGTCCCGCTCGGTCGCGAAATGTTTCGCCGAGGTGCACAAGATTGGCATGGCCGCTTGGTTCGAAAGCCCGCGCAGGGGACAGAGCGCCATCCGCGACCGGCTGCGGGTCTTGTTGCGCCCCTTCGCCGGATCCGAGCACGATTGGCACTACGCCGACCGGGCAATCGATACGATCGGACGCGTCGTCTTCGATCCGCAGCGGGTGGTGCAGCACGTGCGCAACGTGCTCGCGGGCGCTTGAGTGCGCGCGCCGTTTATGCAGCCCTCCATCGCATGGTGCGCCCGGCAGATGATGTCGCCTGTCGCAGGGGGAGATGCGGGTGGCTGTTGACGATGAGGTGAAGCAAGCGATCCAGGCCGCCAAACGCGTCTGCTTCTTCGCGCATTATCATGACGACGCCGTGATTGCGGACCATGTCCTGCTCTATCTTACCGCGATCAAGGAGGCCGGGTTTGCGATCGCGCTTGTTTCGACGTCGCCCTTGCCCGCGGCCGAAATAGCCAAGCTCGACGGGCTGTGCGCCGCGGTCATCCTTCGGGAAAACGAGGGATTGGATTTCGGCAGCTGGATCAAGGCGATCGAATGTTTCTTTCCAATCGGCGCGGAGCTCTTGCTGCTTGCGAACGACAGCGTCTATGCGCCGGTCGGCAGTCTCGCGGACTATGTCGAGCGGCTATGCTCGGCCGAAGCCGATTTCTATGGCGCCGTCGAGTCCGAGGAGTTCGCGGCGCATCTCCAGAGCTGGTTCCTCCTGCTCCGCCCCGCGGCGTACAATTCCTCGGCCTTCAAAGAAATGATGCGCTTCCCGATGATGCCGACCGCGACCAAGCTCGAGCTCATCAAGACGTACGAGATCGATCTGACGCGCCGGCTGACCGAGGACAAGCTGACCTATCACGCCGGCTTTTCAAGCCGCGATCTGTCCGGCTTCGCCGCGCGGCATCCGTTCAACTACGCGCATATCCTGTGGCGGGCGCTCGTTCGCCGCGGCATGCCGTTCATCAAGATTGAGCTGGTCCGGCAGAACCCGTTCCGCGTGACCGACATCCGCCGCTGGCGGAAGGTGGTCGGCGAAATTCAGCCTGCGTTGGTGCCGGCGATCGAGCGCGACATCGCCCGGCGCGGGCAGCGGCGCCTGCTGCGCTGGATGGATATGACGAATCATCAGCCGCATTACTGGCCCGAAGTCCGCTTCTTGCTCCACCGAACGAAGCCGCGATCCCGCTCGCTCGCGCGTTTCGACGCATCTGCGGAAATGCTGCTGTTCCGGCTGATCACCGCGTCGACCCGCCCATTCCGCCGATTGAATCGAAAGCTGCGCAAACTTCGCGCCGAACGGTGTAGCTGAAGCGAATGTCGGTCCGTAAATCCGTCGCCTGGGCGTTCGCCGGGCAATTCGTGTCGTTCGGGACGGCATTTGCGGGTTCCGTCATCATCGCCCGTCTGCTGTCGCCGCACGAGCTTGGCATCTATGTCATCGCCATCGCCACGCTGGGCGTGCTCCAGGTCGTCGCGCAATTCGGCGCGAGCACCTATGTCGTGCGGGAGAAGGAACTGCTGCCGCACACCCTTTCCGCGGCGTTCACCGTCAACGCGATCCTGGCGCTGTTCCTGTCGAGCGTGGTGTTCGGGGTAAGCTTCGTGGGCGGCGCGCTGCTCGGGGACCCGGCCGCCGGGAAGGTATTGCGCCTGCTCGCGTTGAGCCCGCTGATCGGCATCTTCGGCTTTCGCCCCGGGGCGATGTTGCAGCGGGAAATGCAGTTCAAGACGATCGCGCTCGTTTCCTCGGCGGCGGTGGTCGTGGCGACCTCGATTTCGGTCGGCGCCGCGCTTCGCGGCTGGAGCTATATGAGCCCCGCCTTTGGCGGTGTCGCCGGAGCGCTGGTTACCACGATCGCCTATAATCTGGTCGCGCGACCGCATGCCGGCCTCAGCCTGTCGCTCGTCGGCTGGCGCGAGATGACGCGATTCGGGCTCCAGATGATCTCTGTCAGCGGCATTTCCACGCTGATCAATCGCACAAGCGATATCATTCTCGGCCGGGTGCTCGGGATCGCCTCGCTTGGATTATATTCGCGCGCTTCCAGCCTCTCCAACATGATTTTCGAGAATCTTTACGGCACTGCGACCCGAGTGGTTTTCACTCAGATGGCAGAGGATTATCGCGAACGCGGCGAGCTACGCACCACCTTCTTGCGCGGACTCCAGATGATTACCGCCTGCATGTGGCCGCTGCTGGTCGGGCTCGCCGTGCTGGCGAGGCCAGCAATACATATATTGTATGGCGAAAAGTGGCTGGCCGCGGCCGCACCGCTTTCCTGCCTCCTATTGGCTCAGGTTCTGGTGCTCGGGTACGGCATGAATTGGGAGCTGTTTGTGCTGCGCCATGAGCTAGGCAAGCAGACCCGGATCGAGATATTCCGGCTGCTGGTTCAGCTCGTTTGCTTCACGATTGGCTGTCAATTCGGTCTAGCGGGCGCCGCGATGGGTACGGTCCTCGCGTCGGCGGTCGGAGTCGTAGTCTACGCCCCGCACATGCACCGGCTATCGGACACACCGCACGGCGAATTGCGTCGGATCTATGTGCAAAGCGGGGTGTTGACGCTGGTGGCGGTAGCGCCTTCGCTGGCGCTAATGGTCGCCAACAACTGGTCGCCGCGAACTTCTCCACTATCGATCTCGTTATGCATATGTCTTGGGATAGTGCTGTGGCTCATATTGCTGGCGCTGCTGCGGCACCCGTTTTTTGACGAGCTTCGGCGGGGGGTGCGAGGCGTGCCCGGCCTCAGGCAATTGATCAAGCGTCCATCGACATCTGAGCTGGGATGCCCTTATCACCGCAGACACTTCTTCGACTACGTAGCGACAGACAAAGGAAGTCTTATGTATCTTGTTGATCGCCTTAAGTCGCGTGTTGCGCCATTTTCGGGTTTGATCCCGTTTAACGAATATCGTAAGGTCAAGAATGCGGCGCCGTTTACTGCCGGTTCGATCACCCTGTTCGGCGACCAAATTCATTTCTCGGATAACATCGGCTTACTTCACTCGGTACGTGAGATCTTCGGCGACGAAGTCTATAAATTTCGGGCGAAAAGTGACGCGCCGCATATCATCGATGCCGGAGCGAACATCGGCCTCAGCGTGATCTACTTCAGGCGCCTCTATCCTCGGGCTACGGTGGTCGCGTACGAGCCCGATCGGGAAATATTTGGCATGCTGAGGAAGAATGTCGGAGGTTATCCAGGTGTCGAATTGCATGAAGCCGCAGCGTGGACGCACGATACCGAACTGACATTCTTCAGCGAGGGCTCGCTTGCCGGATCGGTTACCACCGATTTTTTGAACAAGGGAGTATCGACGACCGTCCGTGCGGAAAGCCTCAAAAAGCAAATACGAAAGCGGCCCGTCGATTTCCTCAAGATCGATATTGAAGGTGCTGAAAATACGGTGCTATTCGATATCGAGGATGAGCTTGCTCAGGTCGATACGCTGTTCTTCGAATATCATAGCTCACCTGACGATGCCCAGCGGTTGGGTGACATGTTGAACCTCGTTGGAAAGGCGGGCTTTCGTTATATCATCAACGGTACGCACGGTCCCCGCTTGCCATTCATCGAAACGGTGAAGCAGGGCTTCGACCTGCAACTCAATGTCTCATGCTTCAGGCCGGGGTGAGTATGAGAGCCTGAGCCCGCCGTCGTCTTATCAGCTCGTCGTCGCCTTGGCGGCGGAGGACAGCGGCAGCGCTTCGGGAAAGGCGTCGTCTGCCGGTTTGCGGCCCTCGCGCAGGCCGCACAGCAGAGCGCGCGCGAGCTTCGGGAGCACCGCGAGCGAGCGGAACTCGATCGCCTTTTTGATCGCGATCAGCACGAACGTCGCCACGAACGGCAGCGCGCCCGCCACGCCGCGGTGCTTCATGACGTAATAAGCCGTGGCGGAGAAGCGGCGCTCTTCGGTTTCTAGCGCGTGCTTGTGACGCACGCCACCCGACGGGGTCGATAGGTGGACGATCTCGGCGCCGGGTTCGAACAACAGCTTCCAGCCCGCCTTGCGCACGCGCGTCGAGAAGTCGGTCTCCTCGAGCAACGAGGTGCGCCGATCGAACCCTCCGATCTGCCGCACCGCCGCCATCCGGAAGCTCATGTTCGATCCCTTGCACGAGCCGACCTCGACGCGCTCGTGCCCGAACAGGTTGAAGATCGTCCGCCCCGACCAGGCGACGTGGCAGGCGGTGCGCGACGCGTTGATCGTCAGCATACGCTCGACATGGCGCCCGACCACGCCGCCTACCTGCGGATCGTCATAGTTGCGCAGATGCGCGCCGAGAAAATCGTCGGCGAGGATGATGATGTCGTCGTCGAGGAACAGGACGACATCGCTCGCTGTGCGAACCAGCCCGAGGTTGCGCGCATCCGGCAGATTGCGGACCGACGAGAAGAAATAATGGAGTCGACTGTCGTTGGTCGCGGCGACGAATTCGCGGTTCGATTGTGCGTCGGCCTCGTTGGACTGGTCGATCATCCATAGATCGTAATCGCGATAGGGCTGGGCAAGCAGCTGGCTGATTGTGGACTGCACCACCTTGGCCCGGTTCAACGTCGGCACGATAATTGTCAGCGACAGCATGAAGGCCTTCATTCATCGGCGCGGTGGCGGCTGGCGGGCGCGGCCACTTTCCCTTAGAGCGCGTTATGCTGCGATGCAATGCGCCGGCGGCAAGCTGACATTGTCAAGGGTATCGAATTGCACGTTTGTCATGTCGTCCGCCAGTTCCCGCCCGCGATCGGTGGCCTCGAGGAGGCGGTGTCGAACCTCGCCGCCGCGCTTGCCACGATACCGGGCATCGAGACGTCGGTCGTCACGCTCGACCGCCGCTTCGGAGATCTCGCGACGCGCCTGCCCGCGCACGGCGCGCATCGCGGCGTGCCGGTGAGGCGCATCCCATTCCATGGTTCGACACGCTATCCGATCGCGCCCGCGGTGCTGCGAAGCTTGCGCGGCGCGGACATCGTGCATGTCCACGCGATCGACTTCTTCTTCGACTTCCTCGCGCTGACGCGGCCGCTGCATCGCCGCCCGCTGGTCGCCTCGACCCATGGCGGATTCTTCCACACCGCCTTCGCATCGACATTCAAACGCCTGTATTTCAACAGCATTACGCGCGTATCGGCGAAGCGTTATGCGCGCATCTTCGGCTCAAGCGAGAACGACAGCGCGCTGTTCCGCCGGATCGCGCCGAAGCGCACCGTCACGATCGAGAACGGCGTCGATATCGACAAATGGCGTGGCCGCGCCGCTGTCGAACAGGTGCCCGCGATGATCTGCATCGGGCGCTTCTCGTCCAACAAAGCCATTCCGCGACTGTTCACGCTGCTCGCCGCGCTTGGCGAGCCGTGGCGCTTGATCATTGCCGGGCAAGAATCGGACACGACCGCGACCGACCTGCGGCATGCTGCGGACGGGGCAGGGGTAGGGGGCCGCGTCGAGATCGTCACCGATGCCGACGACGCGGCGATGACGGAATTGATCGGGCGCGCCAGCTATGTCGTCTCGGCTTCACGCTACGAAGGCTTCGGGCTGAGCATCGTCGAGGGCATGTCGGCCGGGCTGACGCCGCTGGTCAGCGCGATCCCCCCGTTCGAGCGGCTGATCGCGCTGACCGGGCGCGGCGTGGCAATCGACTTCGACGATCCGGGCGCAGCGGCCGGCGCCGTTTGCGCCGCCCATCTCGCAGCGCGCGACGATTACGCGCGGGAACGCCTGCTGAACATCGCGGCGGTCGAGCGCTACGGATGGCCGGGTGTGGCAGCGCAATTCGCCGAAGCGTATGGCGAGGCGCTTGCTCATCCGCGCTGAAGCTTGACGTCTTGCAGCGATGCGATTCGCGCGATAGGCCTCTCGTCGCAGGCGTTTCGTAACGCGACGCTGTGGCCCTCCCGGTCACGCTTTACGAGAGATTCATCATGCGCTTGCCCGATCCCGAACCCGCCTGGTCAGACAGCGTCCGTAGAGCGTACGAGTTCGATCGGCTCGAGCTGTTCCGCTCGGCCGACCTGCGCGAGGGGATGGAATATCGTTCGCGTTACATGAGCCGCTATTCACGCGTGATCGAACTCGTCTGCGCACATCTTCCCACGGGCGCGCGCATTATCGACATCGCCGCCGCGCAGGGCAATTTCAGCGTGCGCCTCGCCGAGCTGGGCTACGACGTCACATGGAACGATCTGCTGTCCGATCTGATCGATTATGTCGCGAAAAAGGACGATCGAGGCCTCGTCAAATTCACTCCGGGCAACGCGTTCGAGGTTGCTGCGGGACAGGGCTTCGATGCGGTGCTGGCCACCGAAATCATCGAGCATGTCGCGCATCCCGACGACTTTATCGTGCAGCTTGCGTCGCTGGTCAGGCCAGGCGGGTTGATCGTGATGAGCACTCCGAACGGCGCAACTCTGGCCAATCAGATTCCGGGCCGTAAACTGCCGCGCTGGAGCGATCTGCCCGACCCAAGCGTGCTCGAACGAGACCAGTTCAAGCCGGACGCCGACGGCCATCTCTTCCTCTTGTATGAGGACGAGATCCGGCGCTTTGCCGCCGCGGCCGGGCTGGAGGTTGTCGAATTCGACTATGTGTCCAACCCGATCACCGTTGGACGTTGGGGGCTTGGGCGTATCCATGCTTTGCTGGGGGCGAAGCAGGTCGACGCCATCGAAGCGGCAAGCAGGCACCTCCCGCGATCCGTCAGAAGGCGTCTGATGGATGTCTCGACGTTCGTGCTGAAAAAAGGGGAATAGACTATCAAACTGCGAGCAGTGCTCTTGGCAGGTGCGTGGGATGCTTGCGAAACGCCGCGCAACCGCTTATGCTGCACTTGCACAATCGGCCCGTTCGGGCAGGACATAGCGACCGTTCGCAAGGCTCAATCATGGCGACGACCGTTTTGTCTAATGCGCCCGTAAAGTGGTATTTCCAGCCTCCGCCCGCACTCTTCGCGACGCTGCTGGTCCTCGCGGCGGGCTACAACGGCATCCTCGCTGCGATCAACGCTAACTTCTTCGCGATCAGCTATAGTATGGTCGCACTGACCGAGATGGGCCTGTTGGCAAGCTGTCTGGCGCTGGCGCTGGCGATGGGTTTGGTCCCGCGCGACATGCCGCCGCTACTCATGTTGTTAGCCTTCATGGTGATCGGGCTGCTGATGTCGATCGGCAACGATCGGCCTTATGTCGACATGATCCGCAACATCGCGATCGTCGTGACTTTTACGATTCTCGGTCTGCGGGTCGAGCGACGCGCGCTCCTTCTTGGAGCGCTCGTGTTGAGTGCGATCGTGCTGTTTTTTCTCGTGATGGAGATTGCTGATCAGTCACTGTACGTCAAGATCTTCCAGCCTGCGAAATATCTCGAAAGTTCGCGCGGTTTCAAACCGTTCAAATACAATGACACGGGCCTATTCGCGAATGCGCTTGGCTTCCAGGGGCGCTTTTCGTTCGGCATTTTCGATGTGCCGAGGACGTCCTCGATCTTCATCGAGCAGGTTTCGCTGGCGAGCTTCGCAGCGGTGGTCACGATCTTTCTACTCGCCTTCTGGTCGCGGTTGCCGCGGTGGCACCGCGTCCTCCATAGCGCGGTGGTATTGCTGATCCTCACCTCGAACAACAGTCGCACCTCGTCGCTGCTGTTCCTCTCCGCGCTCGCGGGATTTTTCGTCTATCCCCACCTGCCGCGGCGCCTCAATTTCCTGCTGGCGCCCGGGCTGCTCGCGTCGGCCGCGCTGTTCGTCGCGATCACCAAACCACGCGAGGGCTCCGACGACTTCGCCGGACGCCTGGCGGTGACCATCGCGGGTCTGCGGAAGATGGATGTCGGCATACTGCTGTTCGGATCGCCCGGCGTAGCCGCGGTGTCGCTGGACAGCGGCTACGTCTATCTGATCGCGGCGAGCACGCTGGCCGGGCTGGTGATCTATTGGCTTTACGTCTGCCTCATTCTATCGCCGCGGACGATCGATCAGCAACGCGGGATGTGGGGGCTGAACGTATATATCTTCACCTGGCTGATGATCGGCGGCACCGCGACCTTCACCATCAAAACGGCCTCGCTGCTCTGGCTGCTGATCGGTCATTTGCGCGCCGATGGCGACATCGCCGCTCCCCCTGCTGACGCGGAGCGCGTACGATCGTGACATCCACGGCACCCGTGGCCGCATCGCCAAGCCGGGAAGTGCTGGTTTCGCTGCAATATCTGCGTGCGGTCGCCGCGCTGATGGTGGTATATTTCCATGCCGCTATCCAAGCTCAGACGCTCGCGCGTTGGCAGGTCGATCTGCCGCTGGTCGGTTCGAGCGGGGTCGACATCTTCTTCGTCCTCAGCGGCTTTGTGATGTACACGTCGACGCACGGCCGGGACGTCACCATCGTGGACTTCGCCACGCGGCGGTTTATCCGGATCGTGCCGCTTTATTGGCTGCTCACGCTGGCGGTTGCGGGGGCGGCGGCGCTCGCTCCATCGCTGCTCCGCTCGACCGTGTTTGATCCGGCGCACCTCGTTGCCTCGCTGACGTTCGTGCCGTGGCCAAATCCGGTAGCCAATCCGCTTAATCCGACGATCAGCCCAGTGATCGTGCCGGGCTGGACGCTCAATTTCGAAATGATGTTTTACGCGCTGTTCGCGGCGTCGCTGTTCGTTCGCGGCGATCAAGCCCGGCTGGTGACGATGTCGGCGCTTGTCGCCGCCCTGTTCGGGGCCAGCTGGCTCTTGCGGGAGCAGGCGATCGCGGCGCGTTTCTATGCCTCCCCGATCATCTTCGAATTCGTCGCCGGTGCCTGGATCGCCGCGGCGCTGCAACACCGCGGCGCCCCCCGCTCGCCGAGAATAGCCATGGCGGTGCTCGCGATCGCGCTCACTTCGATCCTAGTCGACGAATGGCTTTGGTCCGACCATGGCAGGTTGTTGACCCTCGGCCTTCCGGCCGTGGTGATCGTCACTTGCGCGGTGCTGATCGAGCGCACCGGCCGGCTGCGTTTTAGCCGCCTGTGGGCCGAGCTCGGCAACGCCTCCTACAGCATCTATCTGTCGCACATCTTCGTCGTTGCCGGTCTTCGTATCGCGCTGGAATTGCTCGGGCGGGAGCTGACGCCGCCATTCGGCATCCTGTTTGTGCTTGCCGCCATCGTGCTGGCGAGCGCATTAGGGCTTATGATCCACACTCTGATCGAAAAACCGCTGACCCGCGCGGTCAATAGCGCGTTACGCGGCACGCGCCAGCGCCGCGATTTGCCGGTCAGCGTCGCATGATCCGGGCGACGATACAGACGCTGCTCACCGCGACGCTCGCGCTCACCGCCTGCGCCGCCGATCCGGCGCCGCTGTCGCCGCGCTACACCGGCGTCAACATCGCCACCGGCGGCTTTGCCCCTGAGCGGATCCCTGGCCGCTACGGCTACGACTATGCGTATCCCACCGCGGCCGAGGCGGCGCCGTTCAAGCAAGCGGGGATGAATACAGTCCGCGTGCCGCTGATGTGGGAGCGAATCCAATCGGCGCCCGGCGCACTGCTGGTTCGTGAAGAGCTCGATCGGCTCGACGCCGCCATCGCCGCGCTGAAGGGTTTTGAGCTGATCATCCTCGACGTGCATAATTACGGCGCCTATCGGTCGGTGAGGCTGGGCGATCCGAAGTTGCCCGCGGAGACGCTGGCCAACCTGTGGGCGCAGCTCGCCAAGCATTATAAGGACGACAAGCGGATCGCGTTCGGCCTCATGAACGAGCCGGTCGAGATCGATGCCCGCGTCTGGCGCACCATCGCCGAAAAAGCGTTGCTCGCGATCAGGGCGACGGGAGCACGTAACCTGGTGCTGATCCCCGGCACCAATTGGACGGGCGCGCACTCGTGGATGGAGGGCGGCTCCGCGTCGAACGGCGCGGCGCTGGCCGATCTGCGCGATCCGGCCAACAATATCGCGTTCGAGATGCATCAATACGCTGATTTCAACTCCTCGGGCACCAACTGGACGTGTGTCGCGCCGCAGGCGGCCGCCGGCAGCCTTCTCGCGGCGACCCGGTGGCTGCGCGCGAACAAGCTGCGCGGTTTCCTCGGCGAGTTCGGGACCTCGACCGATCCTAATTGCCTCGCGGCGCTCGACGCGATGTTGCGCGCGATGACCGACGCGTCCGACGTGTGGCTCGGCTGGACCTATTGGTCGGCGGGTGCCTGGTGGGGCCCTTATCCGATGAATATCCAACCCGACGCCAACGGCCCCAAGCCGCAAATGGCCGTGCTGCGCCGCTATCTCTTTGATAACCATGATTGAGAGTTAACATCGCGCAGTAACCAGGCTGATCTATTGTGCACTGCATTATGATCGCGTAGCGCTTTGGTGTGACCAGAATGTTCAGTTTCAAACTGCGGGACGTGGCCTCGTCGGTCGGTCGTTGGCTTGAGGGCGGGCGGCGCAGCCAGCCGCTGCCTGCGCTGGTGGCCAATGAACTGCTGCTCGATCAGCTCGCGCCGCTGCCGGCGCCGCCGCGCGCCAACGGCGGCAATGTGACCGAACTCGCGGCGACCAACCGCGTCGATCGCCGCCTGCTTGCCACGGTGTTCGATTCGTCGCATCCGGTGCGCAGCCGCGGCGATCTGTTCGGGCGCGATCAGGAGCTCGATCAGCTGCTCGCGGCTTCGCTCGATTTTCGCCAGCACAGCGTGGTCTATGGCGCGCGCGGCTCGGGCAAGACCTCGTTGGTCCGCGTCTTCGGCGATTATGCCGATCAGAACGGCGTCGTCGTGATCTACATGGCCTGCGAGCCCGGCGTCGGTTTTGCGGATCTGCTGCGGCCGTATCTTCGCTCGATTCCCGCCGCGGCGCTCGGCATCGGCATGAAGGATCGCTTCCGCCAGGATCTGGCCGCGCTTCCCGAGCAGTTCGGTCCGCGTGCGTTCGTCGAGCTGGTCGCGGAGTCGGTAACGGCGCCGCTGGTGCTGATCTTCGACGAATTCGACCGGATCACCGATCCGGCGGTCAAGGCGGATGTCGCCGCGGCAATGAAGCTGTTGTCCGATGCCTTGTCGAGCGTGCTGTTCATGCTAGTCGGCATCGCGCGCAACATCTCCGACGTGGTGGAGAGCCATCCCTCGCTGCGCCGCCACATGCGCGTGGTCTCGCTCGGCCGGATCGAGCCCACCAGCGTCGACGCCTTGATCGATCACGGCGTCGCGGTCGCAGGGATGGCATTCGGACCCCACGCGCGTTCGCTGCTCGCCCGCGCAGCGTGCGGTTCGCCGTTCCATGTGCGCCTGTTCTGCCATCACGCCAGTCTCGCCGCGCTGCGCCGACGCAATCCGAAGGTCGCCGCTCAGGATGCCACCGCCGGCCTCGGCACTGCCTTGGAACTCTGGGCGGGGATGAACGCCGAGGATGCCGCGATCTTCGTCGAACTGACCAACGATCCTACGAAGACGCCCGAGCTCGAACGGATCGCCCGCGCGGCCGCGGTCAGCGATCAGCTTCCGCCGAACGACGAGATCGCCCAATCGCTCGCCATCGGCTTGCTCGGCCGCGCGCTGCATCCGACCGCGCCGGGTGATCCGACGCTGACTTTCCGCGACAGCACCGCGCCGCAATTTCTGATCGCACTCATCATCCTCATGGAAGCCACGCTGGCAACCAAGCCGGCCAGGGGCCAGGAGCCGCAAGATGCCCTTCGTCACTGATATCGTTGCCGCCCTCCGGCGCCGGTGGCGGCTCGAGGTCGCGATCTTCCTCACGGTCGTGCTGCTCGTTGCGCTGTGGACGGCGCTGACTCCGAAGATCTACGTCGCAACCTCTTCGCTGCTATTCGACGAATCGCGGATTGACCCGGTCGCCGACACCGCCCGTTCCAGCGATGCCGGCGAAATGCTGGCGACGCAGGCCGAGGTATTGCAGAGCGAATCGCTCGCCGCCGACGTTTCGCGCCTGCTCAATCTCGCGACTCCCGCTTCGGTCGATGCGTGGCGCCAGCAGACCGGCGGAGTCGGCGATTTTGATATCTGGCGCGGCAAACAGCTGCTTGCCGGCCTTCAGGTCGAGCCTGCGGCCGGATCGCGCGTGCTGACGATCAAATACCAAGCTCCCGACAATGCCTATGCGGCGGCGCTCGCCAATGGTTTCGCGACAGCCTATCTGACCGAGCGCCTTAGGCAGACCACCGATCCTGCGCGGACCTATTCGCGCTGGTTCCAGGATCGCACGCGCGAAGTGCGCACGCGGCTGGAGCAGGCGCAGGCCGCGCTCACCGCGTTCCAGCGCAAGACCGGAATCGTCGATACCGGCCAGGTCAACGCGGAGGGCAACCGCTTGACGGAATTGTCGAGCCAGCTCGCCGGCGCTGAGGCGTCCGCGGCAGACGCCGGGGCACGGGCCGGCAATTCCGCGTCGCAATCGCTCGACGTACAGCAGTCGGGCGTGGTCCAAGGGCTGCGCTCGCAGATCGCGGCGAAATCCGCCCAACTCAGCCTGCTGAGCTCGCAGCTCGGCCCCAATCATCCCGAACGGATGGCGGCGCAGGCCGAACTGTCGGCGTTGCAGAGCAAACTCGGCTCAGAAGTCGCGGCGGCGACCCGTTCGATCCAGATCGCAAGCAGTGCTGCGGCCGGTCGCGAGGCGAACCTGCGCAGCCGGCTCGATAGCCAGCGCGGCCGGATGCTGGGTCTCGCTGGTGACCGTGCGCAGCTCGATGTGCTCCAGCGCGATGTCGACTCGTCGCGCGCCGCTTATGATGCGGTGACGATGAAGCTCGGCACGATGCGGTTGCAGAGCGAGGCGCCAACCAGCAACGCGCGTCAGCTGGACTACGCCACCGCGCCGACTTTTCCGGCCAAGCCCAACGTGCCGATACGCGTCCTGCTGAGCATCCTGCTCGGCGCGCTGCTGGCAGTCGGGACGGCGGCGGCACTCGAATGGTGGCGGCCGCGTGTACGCACTGCCGCGGGTCTCGCCGCCAATGCCGGCCTGCCGGTGCTTGCGCGCATCGCGTTCGATCGCTCGCGCGTCACGTCCGTTCTGCAGATGAGGACTGCCTTGTGAGGATCCGCTCGAGTACGGCGCCGGCCGGTCCATCCGCGCCCGCGGCAAAGGCAAGTTCGGCCAACGGCGGCGAACGGCGTCCGATCGGCCGCATTCTCGATATCGAGCCCAACCAAGCCGATGCGGTGCTGGCGCGGCAGGCGCAGACCGGCAAGCTGTTTGGTGAGACCGCGGTCGAGATGGGCGTATCCAGCGAGATCGAGGTTCGGCGCGCGGTCGAGCAGCAGCAAGGCTATTCGGTGCTGGCCGAAGACGACCAGCGGATCGATCCGCTGGTCGTCGCGGCGTTCCACCCCGACGACGCGCTGGCGGAAGCTGCCCGCGACCTGCGCAGCGTGATTGCCAGCGCCAAGCGCATCGACGGCAATCCGGTGCAAAGCGTTGCGCTTCTCGGTCAGGCCGCTGCAACCGAGACCTCGATCGTCGCCGCGAACCTGGCGGTGGTTTGTGCGCAGGCTGGCTATCGGACGCTCCTGGTCGATGCAAATCTTGGCCGGCCGCAGCACCATCGTCTGTTCCGCGTGCACAACCGCAGCGGCCTGTCGACCGTGCTGTCGACCGGGGAGGGGGCGGATCAGGCGATCCAGCCGACCGCGCTTCCGTCGTTGTCGCTGATCGCGTCGGGGCCGGCGGTGCCGAATGCCCCCGAACTGTTCGAGCGGCAGCGGCTGGCGCAATGCGCTGACCAGTTGGTCGATGGCTTTGATCTGCTGATCGCCGATGTCGCCAACGCCGACGGCAGCGGCACCGCAGCGTCGCTTGGGCTCGACGCGGCGATCATCGTGCTGCGCCGCGACGTGTCGGGTGTGCGCGCGATGCAAAGCGCGATCGACCACCTCCAGCGGCACGGCACCACCGTGCTGGGCACGGTCTTGACCGCGTAACGGCCCAGTGCGGTCCGCCGTGACGCCGCCGGTGGGACCCGAACCGACCGGTCCCTACGCGCAGGAGCGCGCCGTCACGCGCCGCATCGGCGCATGCGACCTAATGGCACTCGATGCAGAGGCAGCGGTCGGAATGATCCGCGATGCGGTGATCGCCGCCCGGCCGCAGATCTTCGGCTTCTGTAATGCCCATACCGTCAACATGACGCGCGCCGATGCGGGATTCGCCGCCGCTGTAGGAAAAGCGACGTTGTTCAACGACGGCATTGGCGTCGATCTTGCGAGCCGCATCCTTTACGGCATGCCGTTTCCGGCAAATCTCAACGGCACCGATCTCACCCCCGCGCTGCTCGCCGCGCTGCCTGCGGGAACAAGGGTGTTCCTGCTCGGCAGTCCAGCGGACATAGCCGCGCGTGCGCGTGATATCCTGAGCGGACGCTATCCGACGTTGAGCTTCGTCGGGGCCGAGAACGGGTTCTTCGGGCGGGCGGAGGAGTCGGCGCTGGCTGCGCGGATCCGTGCTTTGCAGGCTGATTTGGTGCTGGTCGGGATGGGGCATCCGCATCAGGAGCTATGGGCCGCGCGCAACCTCACGGCGGTGGGCGCGGTGCTGATCTGTGTCGGCGCGTTTTTCGATTTCACCGCGGGGGCGGTGCCGCGAGCGCCGGGCTGGGTGCGCGCGGCGCGGGCCGAATGGGTCTATCGTTTGTTCCGAGAGCCGCGGCGCATGGCGCGGCGGTATCTTCTCGGAAACATCACTTTTCTGGCGGCGGTAATCCGCCAGCGAATGGCCGCGCGACGCCCTTAAGGCTTCGCGCGGCCAGGCTGCTTCCTAAAGGACGAAGTCGCGTGCGCTCAGGCCCGCCTTATAGTGGTCGAGCACGATCGAGAAATCGGCCATGCCGTTGCCGTCGGTATCGCCCTCGACCAGCGTGAACGAGTGACCATCGCTCGCGGTCGAGACCTGATAGCGCAGCTGCCCGGCCACTTTGCTGAAGCCGCCGGTGCCGATCAGAGTGAATGCCTGGTCGCCCGCTTGGTTGGTCTTCGCGTCGATCTGCGATAGATCGATCTTGTCCGTCCCGGCGACGAAATCAGCGATGACGTCGCGTGCGGCGACACTGCTGTCGGCGGGGGCAGCGAAGCGGAAAACGTCCGCGCCCGCACCCCCTTCGAGCAGGTCGGCTCCCGCACCGCCGTCGAGCAGGTCGTTGCCGGCGCCACCAAACAGCCGATCGTCGCCCTCGTTGCCGTAGAGCTTGTCGTTGCCGGCGCCCCCTTCGAGGCGGTCGTTGCCGGCGGCGCCCATCATCTCGTCATTGCCGTTGCCGCCTTCGATCCAGTCGTCGCCGAGACCGCCATCGAATGAATCGTTGCCGTCGAGACCGACCAGATGGTTGTTGCCGTCGTTGCCCCAGATGCGGTTGTCGAGCGCATTGCCGGTGCCCGAAAGGCTTGCTGCGCCGGTCAGCTTGAGCCATTCGATGTCGGCAGGCAGGACATAGTCGATCGAGGCGGAGACGGTGTCGGTGCCGCTGCGGGCGAGCTCGACGACGACGTCTCCGGCATGATCGACGGCATAGCTGTCGTCGCCAGCGCCGCCTTCCATCCGATCGGCTCCCGCACCGCCGTCGAGCAGGTCGTTGCCGGCGCCACCAAACAGCCGATCGTCGCCACCGTTGCCGTAGAGCTTGTCGTCGCCGGCACCGCCGTCAAGCCGGTCGGCGCCGTTTCCTCCCCGCAATATGTCGTTGCCGCCCAGTCCCTCGAACCAATTAGCTCCATCGCCGCCGACCAACAGATTGTCGCCGGCCGTGCCGACCAGGTGATTGACCGCCGAAGTAGTGACGGCTGCCGCAGCGGCGGGCGGCGTAGGGACGGCGGCCGTCGTAACGACCGGCGTAGCGCTCGGGATCGTCGGAGTGGGAACCGGTGCTGCGGTGGCTGTCGTCGGAGCGGGAACGGGCGCTGGGCTCGCCGGCGTCGGTGCCGGAACCGCCGCGGGGCTCGGGGTCGTCGCAACGGAGACCGGCGCGGGGCTGGGGATAGTCGGTGCGGCAACGGGCGCGGGGCTGACGCTCGTCGCAGGGACGACCGGCTCCGGACTCGCGCTCGACGTAACGACGACCGGCGCCGGGCCGGCAGTTGTGGTCACGGCGGCCGGCGCGGGGTTCACGATATGGTTCTGCAACACGCCCAGCGCCGGGCTGGCGCCGCCGGCGGCATCGCGCAACGCCATGGGATAACTGCCCCACCACGGGCCCGCGCCCCAATACGTGCCGTCCAGCCCCGCCTTGTCCAAGGCGGTCAGGAAATTATCGAGCACCGGCAGCCACCGCGGATCGTTGTTAGGGATCGAGAATTCGCCCAGAAAGCCCTTGGCATTCTTCGCCGCCAGCCAATCGATGAAATTCTGCACGCGATCGACGCCGATGTTTGGGTAGGCCCCATTGCTGTCGTAGGAGCCCTGATAGGTGCCCGAGATATTGGCATCGAAGTAGACGTGCGCTTCGTAGACGAGCTTGTTGGCTGAGTCCTTGATGTCGAGATTGGCGTTGGTGATGCTCCAGTTGACGGCGTTGGCCCAAGCTTCGCCCTCGACATAAACGGTGTGCGACGTATCGACCTGGCGGATGGCGTTGACCGCCGCCTGCGCCGCACTCGGCCACACTCCAGGAGCGAGCGATTGGGGCTCGTTCATGAGGTCGTACCCGGCCAAGGCGGGCTGGTCGCCGATCGCGCTCGCCAATTTTTTCCAGAAGTCGGCGAAGCTCGTTTCCGGCAGGCCCGCCATGCCGAGCATCGAACCGAACGCGCCGCCGAAATTGTGAAGATCGACGATCACCTTGACGCCCTGCGTCTGTGCATCGCCGAGGAACTTGATCAGGCGCCCTAGTTCCGCCTGGTCGAGCGGACCGTCGACAGACGTCTGAAGCCGTTCCCACTTGACCGGCAATCTGACAAGCTGGACCCCACGCTGGGCGTAATAAGCAATGTCGTCGACCGAGGGGTAGATGTAATGCCAGCCATATGCCCCGCCCACCTGACCGAATTCCGCACCCGACAAGTTCACGCCGATCATCGATACATTCCCCTGAAGCCCGACAGGGGAATGACCGCCAAAGTCACGCCAACTCACTAGCGTGCTTAGTTAATTTCGCATTTGGGACAAAAGAATCGCCGGATACCGACAGTCACTTGGTGGCCGGGGCGCCCGCCGCCGTCTTGGGACGGAAACCGGCCGCATAATCGATCTTGGCGTCCTTGCGCAGCGCATCCTGGCGTCGACGCATAGCAGTCATCATCCGGTCGTTGATGACGCGCTGCTTGGCGATTTCGACGGCGTCCATGCTGCTCCCGGCGGGACGTTCGCCGACGATGACGTTGGCAATCGCCAACCCGCCTTGGACCGCAACCAGCGGTTCGCCATTCTTCATGCTGCGCAGCTTTGCCAGCGCATCATCCGGTATGTTGGCCGTGTCGAGTTCGGCGCGACCGCGCTCGAGCGGTTCGCCGCGCGCAGTGAGCAGCGCGACCAATTGATCCATCGTCTTGGCCGGCTCCAGCACCTTTGCCTCGGCGGCGTTGCGCGGTGCCTTGAACTTGATCTGATCGATCTCGAGAATTTTGCGCTGTTCGCCGACCGTCGGATGCTTTTCGAGATAGGTGTTGATCTCGTTCTCGCTCGGGGGCTGGTTCATGCCGGCGGCCGCGGATTGCACCGCGCGTTGTGCGATCAGGATCTCGCGCATGCGCCGTTCGGCCAACACGAATTGAGGATTTTTGTCGACGCCGTCCTTGATTGCTTGCTGAGCGATCAGCTTGCGATCGATCATCGCCTGGAGAACCTGCTGCTGAGCGAGCTCCTTGTTCGCGGCGGAAACGCCTGCGCTGGCGAGCTCCAGGTTGAGCTCGCTCTGGGTGATGTCTTCGCCGTTGACGGTGGCCACGGTCTGGCCTTCGGGACTCTTCTTGCCGCACGCGGGCAGGCCCGCGGCGAGGCCGACGATCGCTGCCAAATGGACTATTTGCCTCCCGAAGGTGGCGCGGCTAGGGGGCGTAGCGAACATTTAGGTTACCTTCCATAGGGATCCGGCGCAAACACGGAGAGCGTGAAGCAGGTCAGGCTTCCACGGGGATAAAGATGGCGACAGTATATGATTGGATCTCGCTGGTCGTCTTCTCCGGACTGGCCGTGCTGTTCCTGCAGCGTTCGACGCAGGACGAGCTGGTCGACAGCATGTGGCACTATCTGCCGCCAGCGGCCGGCTGCGCGCTCGGCAATTGGCTAGGCAACGAAGGTTATGAT
>CAXTMX010000047.1:0-20442 GCA_964245585.1 uncultured Sphingomonadaceae bacterium
CGCAAGACCATGATTTCCGCGGTTTTCGCGTCAGCAAGGGCGGCGCATGATCTCATTGATCGAAAGCAAGCCCGGGAACCCGCCCCCCCGCCTCGCCGTTGAGCGGCTGTGGATAGAGGGGCGAGTGAGCATGGCGAGCAGATTTCGACCCGGTTCATGGGGAAATCATTCCTCTCAGTTTCTCAATGATGATTTTCAACGAGCTCTCGCGCGATGGAACCACGTTCGCCTCGCGCCGCAATTTCCTGAGGTCGATTGGGCCGAAACGCTTGATTCCGATGCCCGGATGTTGCGCCTCGAGGGGGCGTTTGTCGAGGAGCTGCGCGCCCAGGTCCGCGACGAGGCAGCACAGGCACCTGCCGAGCCAGCGAAGTTCGTGGCATGGTTCGAGCAATTGCGCGAGACCGGCCCGGGCCAAGGCGACCCGCTGTTTCCTTGGTTCGCCGAAAGTGCGAGCCTGGCGCAACTCAGCTGGTTTTTGGAGCAGGAAGCGGCCGGGGAGGCAGGATTCGACGATCTCGTCGCTTTCACTCAGGTGAAGCTGCCCGTGCGGGCCAAGCTCGAACTTGCACGCAACTATTGGGACGAGATGGGCCGTGGCAATGCGCGGGGCATGCATGGGCCGATGCTCGACGCACTGGTCGAGACTCTTGCGCTCACGCCTCAGATCGACACGACGGTATGGCAAAGCCTTGCTCTCGCCAACGCGATGACGGCGATGGCGACCAGCCGGCGCTACGCGTGGCATTCGATCGGCGCGCTCGGCGTGATCGAGTTGACCGCGCCCGGGCGATCCGCCTGCACGGCGGCCGCGCTGCGCCGACTGGGCTTCAGCGATCGCGTCCGCCGCTATTTCGATCTGCACGCTGTGCTCGACGTGAAACACAGTGCCGATTGGAACCGGGAAGCCCTGGTCCCGCTGATCAGCGAAGATCCGCGTCGGGCCACTGCGATTGCCGAGGGCGCGCTGATCCGCCTACGTTGCGGCGAGCGCTGTTTCGAACGCTATCGCCAGGAATTATGGGGCTGAGCAATCAATCGCGCTCGATGCACATCGCGATTCCCATGCCTCCGCCGATGCACAGAGTTGCGAGGCCTTTTTTTGCATCGCGGCGCTGCATCTCATAGATCAGCGTGGTCAACACACGCGCGCCGCTGGCGCCGATCGGATGGCCAATCGCAATTGCGCCGCCGTTGACATTGACCTTGGCGGGATCCCAACCAAGTTCTTTGCCGACCGCCAAGGCCTGCGCCGCAAACGCCTCGTTGGCTTCGATTAAGTCGAGGTCCGCGACGGTCCAGCCGGCCTTTTCCAGCGCCTTGAGGCTCGCCGGCACCGGGCCGATGCCCATGATCGACGGATCGACGCCGGCGGTGGCCCAGCTCTTGATCCGCGCCAGGATCGGCGATCCGCGGCGGGCCGCTTCGTCGGCAGACATCACCACCAGCGCGGCCGCGCCGTCGTTGAGGCCGGACGAATTGCCCGCCGTGACCGAACCGCCGTCCTTGCGGAACGCCGGCTTGAGGCCCGACAGGCTCGCCACCAGGACGCCCTCGCGGATGAACTCGTCCCGCTCGACCACGGTATCGCCCTTGCGGCCTTTGATCGTCACCGGTGCGATTTCCGCGTCAAAGCGGCCGTCGCGACGCGCGGCTTCGGCCTTGTTCTGCGACGCGCAGGCGAAATCGTCCTGCGCGTCGCGGCCGATCTGATGCTGCTCGGCGAGATTCTCCGCGGTGACGCCCATATGATAACCGTTGAACACGTCGGTCAGCCCGTCCCTGATCATCGTGTCGACCAGTTCGAGCGAACCCATTTTCTGCCCGCCGCGCATATGCTGGGCGTGGGCGGCGAGCGACATATTCTCCTGCCCTCCGGCGACGACGATCGTCGCGTCGCCCGTCTGCACCGCCTGTGCGGCGAGCGCGACGGCACGCAGCCCGGACCCGCATACCTGGTTGAGGCCCCAGGCGGGCACTTCCTTGGGCAAGCCCGCCGCCATCGACGCCTGGCGTGCGGGGTTCTGCCCTTGGGCGGCGGTCAGCACCTGCCCGAGGATGACCTCCGACACGTCGGCGGGCGCAACGCCGGCCTGCTCGAGCGCGGCGACGATCGCGATCCGGCCCAGCTCGTGTGCCGGAGTGGCGGCATAAGCGCCGAGGAAGCTGCCGACGGGCGTACGCTTGGCAGCGGTGATGACGACGTCGGACATGGCGCAAATGCTCCCGGAAAACGAATGGCCGCAGCCTTAGCCATTAAGATGGGCACGCGAAACCCACTCGGCCAGAGGCTGCCACAGGCTTTGGCGGGCGCGCCGGCCCACGACCATCCCGACATGGCCCTGCGCCAGGCTGATACGTTCGCCTACCCCGGGGGCGCTCGCCGCGGGAACGATCCGATCGACCGTCGAGACGATCTCGAGCATGGGACAGCGCAACCGTGCCGGATCGACCGTCGCGCCACCGACCCGCCAGGCGCCGCGTCCGGTAAGATCGGCGCCGAACAGATCCTCGATGATCTCGCGTGCGGCAGCGATGGTCAGCGGCGCGCCGTCGTTCGCCCAATCCTCGAGCGTGACAAACGTCCGGGCCGCCTCACTGGCGGGATCGAGCGCGGCAAACCGCACGAACTTATCGATCGTGCGCGCCGGATCGAGCTGCCAGAACGCCGACTGCAGCACTTCGATCGGCAGCACACCGAGCGTCTCCGCGATCGGCTGCGCATCCTTCCATAAAGCGGCAAGATCGGCGCGCGCGCGATCGGGAAAGCCGGCGAAATGCCAGGGCGCGGCGATCGTCGCCACTGCACGCATCAGCCGAAGCGCCGCGGCGGCGAGCGCGATCGTCCCTCCGAGGCAATAGCCGACGAGCACGATGGGTTCGTCGAGCGACTCAAGCAACGGCAGCAACAGAAGCTCGACATGCTCGGCAAGCGAGAGGCCGCGCTCGGCGGGCACGGGGACGCCCCAGTCGACCAGCAACGGGTGCATCCCCTGCCCCGCCAGCCATTCGAGCAGCGATGCGCCGGGAAGGTCGAGAATATGCGGCGGATTGATCAGCGATGGGACGAATACGATGGCCGGCCCGGCGCCGCCGCCATCGCGCAGCGTCGCCCGGCCCGCGGTTGCCAGCGCAGGCCGCGCGACCGGTGTGATACGGCGTTCGGCATCCTGATAGGCGCGCAGACCATGCAACGCCGATCGCCTACGCTCGCGCGATGCTGCGGTCTCGTTGCGCAGCATCTCTAGAAAAAGCGTTAACGGCCGGGGTCCGTGTTGCGGTGCGGCATGAATTGATGGTAGGATATCACGAGGCATCGCAGGGGACTGATTGCAAATGGCAAAAAGCGTATCGGGCTCCGACACCGTCATCATCAAGAAATACGCCAATCGGCGACTCTATAATACCGAGTCGTCCAGCTATATCACTCTCGATCATCTCGCTCAGATGACGCGCGAAGGACGCGACTTCAAGGTGCTCGATGCGCGCACCGAAGAGGACATCACCCATAATGTCCTGACGCAGATCATCATGGACGAGGAGGCGCACGGCCAGACGATGCTGCCGGTAAACTTCCTGCGCCAGCTGATCGGCCTCTATGGGGATTCGATGCAGTCGATGGTTCCGCAATATCTCGAAGCCTCGATGGACGCGTTCAAGCGCAATCAAGCGCAGTTCCGCAGTGCGCTCGAAGGCGCCTTCTCTGGCGGGCCATTCGCCGAAATCGCCAAGCGCAACATGGAAATGTTCGAGGCTGCGTCAGCCGCATTTCAGCCCAAGGTCGCAGCCGGCGCGGCGCCTGCAGCTGGAGAGGCGAAGCCCGCCGCCCCGCCTGCCGGAGACGAGCTTGCGCAGCTGAAGACCCAGCTGGCCGGCCTGCAGGACAAGATCGACAAGCTCACGGGATAACCGGGCCGCGAGACGGCCTCACTTGATCGGCCCCTCGGCGCGCCCCTGGACGAATTGGTCGACGTAGGGGTTGCCCGAATCGTATAGCCGGTCGCGCGGCCCGTGCCAGATGATCCTGCCTTGATAGAGCATCGCCACGCGATGCGCGATCTTGCGCGCCGAGGTCATGTCGTGGGTGATGGTCAGCGCGGTCACGCCGAGATCCTCGACGAGGCTGACGATCAGATCGTTGATCACGTCGGCGCGGATCGGATCGAGTCCGGTGGTCGGCTCGTCGAAGAAGATGATCTCGGGCCGCGGCGCGATCGCGCGCGCCAGCGAGACGCGCTTCTGCATGCCGCCGGACAATTCGGATGGGCGCAGATTGAGGATCTCCTTGCCGAGCCCGACCTTCTCGAGATTCTCCTCGGCCAGGCGACGCATCCGGGCCGGCTCGCGCAGCCGCCCCTGTGTCAGTCCAAACGTCACGTTGCGCCAGACGGGAAGCGAATCGAACAAGGCGCCGCCCTGGAACAGCATCCCGAACTTGGCCTGGAGGCGCTCGCGCTCGCGGCCCTTGAGGCCGAGCACCTGCTCGCCGTCGACCGTGATCGATCCGCGGTCGGGGGCGAGCAACCCGAGGATGCATTTGAGCATCACCGACTTGCCCGTCCCCGACCCGCCGATCACCGCGACCGACTCGCCCGCCTCGACCACCAGATTGACGCCGTCGAGAACGCGCTTGGCGCCGAACGACTTGGCCACCTCGGCGAGCCGGATTTTCGGCTCCTTCATCCGAACGCCGCCACGGTCAGAAGGAAATTCGACAGCAGGATCAGGATGAATGCCGAGACCACGGCGTTGGTCGTCGCACGGCCGACGCCAGCGGCGCCACCGTCGGTTCGGAAGCCGTTGTAGCAGCCCATCAGCGCGATGAAGAAGCCGAATACCCCGGCCTTTATCTCCGAGGTCACCACGTCGTCCCACTGCAGGAACTGGCGCGACGTCTGGAGATATTGCGCCGGGTTAAAACCGAGCTTCCCGACCGACAGCAGATAACCGCCGAGCAAGCCGATCGCATTGGCGATCAGCACCAGCACCGGCAGCGCGATCACCGCGGCGAACAACCGCGGCGCGATCAGATAGCGGTAGGGATCAGTGCGCAGCGTCGCCATCGCATCGAGCTGCTCGGTCACCCGCATCGTGCCGAGCTCGGCCGCCATCGCCGAGGAGACCCGCCCGGCGACCATCAGCCCGACCAGCACGGGCCCAAGCTCGCGCACCATGCCGATGACGACGATCGCCGGCACGGTCGATTGCGCGTTGAACCGCGATCCGCCGGTGTAGATCTGCTGCGCCAGCGCCGCGCCGGTGAAGATCGCGGTCAATCCGACGACCGGCAGCGAGAACCAGCCGATATGCGCGATCTGCTCCATCAGCCGGCCGGGGTAGTAAGGTGGCCGCAACGCGCGCGTAACCGTATTGAAAGCGAACATCGCCACGCGTCCGCCCACGGCGAGCAGCGCCAGCACCGCCGCCCCTACTTTCGCAAACAATCCGATAAATCGCGCCGCGTTGGTCAAGTCATTCATATCCAATGCCGCTGATAGCGAGCCCCGAGCCCCGTCAGCAACTCATATTGCGACAATCCCGACTGCGCCGCGGCCGTCGGAAGATCATACTCGATCTCGATCCAATCCCCCGGCTCCACCGCATCAAACGCATCTCCGGCGTCGATCGTGGTCAGGTCCATCGACACGCGGCCGACCACCGGACAACGCAAACCCTCGATCAGCGCCGCTCCGGAATGGGAGAAGCCGCGCAGATAGCCGTCGCCATAGCCCACATTGAGGACGATCAGCCCAGTCGGCCGGTCGAGCGCGAAAGTCGCGCCATAACCGACTGTGGCGCCCGGCGAGGCCATCCGTTTCTGCACGATCCTCGCCTCGATGCGTGCCACCTGACGAATATGGCCGTTAGCGCCCGTCGCCGGGATGCCACCATAAAGCGCGAGGCCAGGCCGAGTCAGGTCTAGAGCGTAGGCGCTGCCGAGACAGATTCCGGCGGAATTGGCCAGGCTGTAGCGCTTCGCCGCCACCACCCGGCGCACCTCGTCGAACCGCGCGCGCTGGAGTTCGTTCAGCGGATGATCGGGCTCGTCGGCGCAAGCGAGATGGCTCATCAGCGTCTCGATCGCAAGTCCGTCGAGCAGGTCCGGGCCCGTTTCCGCCAAGTCGATCCCGAGCCGGCTCATGCCGGTATCGACCATCACGTCGCAGGCCCCGCCGCCCGCCGCGCGCCAACGCGCGATCTGCGCCGCGCTATTGAGCACTGGCCGGCCTGGGCCCGACAATGCGATCGCCGTCTCGTCGTCATGGAAGCCGTGCAGCACGCTCAGCGCCAGCCCGCCGGTCCACGGCGCCAGCGCCGCAGCCTCGGCCCAGGTCGCGACGAAGAAATCGCGGCAACCTGCGCGTGCCAGCCGCTCTACGACAGCGCGGGCCCCAAGACCGTAGCCGTCGGCCTTGACCGCCGCGCCGCATGCCGCGCCCGCTCCGGCCCGCGCGAGCCAGCGCCAGTTGGCAACGAGCGCGTCGCCATCGAGCATCAGGCGGAGGGGTGCGGGCGGCGTCATGCCGCGCGCGATAGCCGCCGCCGCCGGTCTAGTCGAGTTCGCGCCCCGCCGTCTCGGGCAGCCAGAGCACCGTGATGACCAGGGCGACCGCGACGACGACGAAGGTGTACCAGAGCCCGCTGAACGGATCGCCGGTCTTCGCGATGATGTACTGGCTGATGAAGGGCAAAAATCCGCCGAAGTAGCCGGTGCCCAGATGGTAGGGGATCGACATCGAGCTGTAGCGGATCCGCGCCGGGAACAGCTCGACGAGCAACGCCGCGACCGGGCCATAGGTCATTCCCGAAAGAAAGCCGATGAGCACGATGCACAGCACCATCATCGCCCCGCGCCCGAAAGTGGGCACGATCTTCCCGGTGTTATAGCGCGCCGCAACCAGCGCCTTGTCGAGCATGGCGGGCGTGGGGTTCGCAATCGGCCGGCCGCCGACGGTTACCGCCAGCCCCGGGGTCACGTCCTTGGTGTAAGCGATGCCGTTCTTCGATAGATAATCGAGCACTTCGCCGCATGGCGTCGCCTGGCTGCGCGCGAAAGGATTGTAGGTGCAATCGGGGCCGGAGACGAGGACGGTCTCGCGTTTCCCCGCCTGGGAAAGACCGGGATTGGCCTGCCCCGCCATGATGTGGAACAGCGGGAACAGCAGGAGCAGCGTCAGGACATAGCCGACGACGATCGGCGGCTTGCGTCCGATCCTGTCGGACAGCCAGCCGAACAGGATGAACCAGCCACAACTGAAGATCGCTCCTATACCGACAATCAGTCGCGCTGCATCGTCGTCGACGTGCTGGGAGTTCTGCAGGAAATAAAGCGCTTGGAACTGCGCGGTATACCATACCACGGTGAGCCCGGCCGAAATCCCGAACAAGGCGACGATGATCCGCTTGGTGTTCCCCGGATGGGTGAAGCTCTCCTTCAGCGGGTTGCCCGATATCTTGCCCGCGTCCTTCATCGCCTGGAAGACCGGGCTTTCGCGCAGCTTGAGGCGGATCCACAGCGAGATCGCCAGCAGCAGCAGCGACAGGAGGAACGGCACCCGCCACCCCCACGTCTCGCGCGCCGAAGAGCTGATCACCGCTTCCGTTCCGAGGACGACGATCAGGCTGAGCAGGAAGCCGCCGACCACGCTCGCTTGAATGAAGCTCGTGTAAAAGCCCCGGCGGTTTGCCGGGGCATGTTCCGCCACATAGATCGCAGCGCCGCCATATTCGCCGCCGAGCGCCAGTCCCTGAAGCAGGCGGAGCGCGACCAGCAGGGCCGGGGCGAGAAGGCCCGCCTGTGCGTACGTCGGCAGCAAACCGACCGCGGCGGTGGCAACGCCCATCAAGGTGATCGTGATGAGAAAGGTATATTTGCGGCCCCAGCGATCGCCGAGATAACCGAACAGCACCGCGCCGACCGGCCGCACGCCAAAGCCCGCCCCGAATGCAGCGAGCGCCCACAGGAAGCCGGCGGTGGGGCTGACGGAGGGAAAGAATAGCCGCGCGATGACCGGCGCCAGCGTGCCGTAGACGAAGAAGTCGTACCATTCGAACACGGTGCCGAGCGACGACGCGGCGACGACGAGCCGGTCTCGCTTGGCATCGAACTCGACGTCCAGCGGCGTTGCAGCTGCGGTCATGGTGCCCCCTCCCCGGCTCAGCGCGGGTTTGCGGGATTTTGGCGCGACCGGCAAGCGGCGCGCGGCTATTCCACGGTGACCGATTTGGCCAGATTACGCGGCTGGTCCACGTCGGTGCCTTTGGCCACGGCGACATGATAAGCGAGCAGCTGCACCGGGATCGCATAGACCAGCGGCGCGATCAGCGGATGGACCCGCGGCATGGCGATCGTCGCGATGCAGCCGTCGCCCGCCTGCGCCACGCCGTCCGCGTCGGAGATCAGCACGATCTGGCCGCCGCGCGCCTGGACTTCCTGCATGTTCGACACGGTCTTGTCGAACAGCGGGCCCGATGGCGCGAGCACAATAACCGGCACGTCCTCGTCGATCAGCGCGATCGGACCGTGCTTCATCTCGCCCGCGGCATAGCCTTCGGCGTGGATGTAGCTGATTTCCTTGAGCTTGAGCGCGCCCTCGAGCGCGAGCGGATAATCGGGGCCGCGGCCGAGATAGAGCACGTCGCGCGCATCCGCGATCGTCCCGGCCATCGCGGCGATATCCTCGTCGTGCGCGAGCGCGGCGCTCATCGCCGCCGGGGCCTCGGCGAGGTGGCCGACGATCTCGCGTTCCTCCTCGGGCGACAACCTCCCCTTGGCGCGCGCGAGATTGGTCGCGAGCGCGGCGAGCACCGCGAGCTGGCAGGTGAACGCCTTGGTCGAGGCGACGCCGATCTCCGGCCCGGCGTGGGTCGGCAGCAGCAGATCGGCCTCGCGCGCCATCGAGCTGGTCGGCACGTTGACCACCACCGCGATCGTCTGGCCGGCGGCGCGGGCGTGGCGCAGCGCGGCGAGCGTGTCCGCGGTCTCGCCCGACTGACTGATGAATAGCGCGAGCCCGCCGGGCTCGAGTACGGGCGCGCGATAGCGGAACTCCGAAGCGAAATCGAGCTCGACCGGCACGCGCGCAAACTGCTCGAACCAATATTTAGCGACCATCCCGGCGTAATAGCTGGTGCCGCACGCGACGATCGCGACGCGCCGAACGTTCGCCAGATCGAACGCCATGTCGGGCAGCGCCACCTGCTCCTCGAGCGGGCGCAGATAGGACTGCAGCGTCTGCGCCACCACCACCGGCTGCTCGTAGATCTCCTTGAGCATGAAATGGGCGTAATTGCCTTTGTCGATCGCCGCGCCCGAGGCGCCCGACAGCGTCACCGCGCGCTCTACCGGCCGGTCGTCTCGATCGTAGATCTGCGTGCGCTCGCGGGTGATGACGACCCAGTCGCCCTCCTCAAGATAGGAGATGCGCTGGGTCAGCGGCGCGAGCGCGAGCGCGTCGGAGCCGAGATAGGTCTCGCCGTCGCCATAGCCGACCACCAGCGGCGAGCCGAGCCGGGCGCCGATCAGCAGGTCGGGCTGGCCGCGGAACAGGATCGCCAGCGCGAATGCGCCGTGCAGCCGCTTCAGCGTTGCCGCGACCGCCGCCGCCGGCGCGACCCCCGTCTCGACCTGCTCGGAGATCAGATGGGCGACGACCTCGCTGTCGGTTTCGCTCTCGAACCGGCGCCCGCGCGCGGCGAGCTCTTCGCGCAGCGGCTTGAAATTCTCGATGATGCCGTTGTGAACCAGCGCGACCTCGGCGGTGGCGTGGGGATGCGCATTGCCCTCGGTCGGGCGGCCGTGCGTCGCCCAGCGCGTGTGGGCGACGCCTGTCTCCCCGGCGAGCGGCTGGTCGGCCAGCACGGACGCGAGATTGTCGAGCTTGCCCGCCGCGCGGCGGCGCTCGAGCCGATGGTCGACGATCGTGCAGATGCCGGCCGAGTCATAGCCGCGATATTCGAGCCGCCGCAGCCCTTCGAGCAGGCGTGAGGCCACCTGCTGCCGTCCGACGATGCCAATGATTCCGCACATGGCCTCAGCCCGCCTTCTTCCGCGCCGCCATCAGCCCACGGAATTTCGTCGCCCAGCCCGGCTTGACCGTCTGCGCGCCGCGCGCCACCGCGAGCGCGTCGGGAGGAACGTCGAAGGTCACTACCGAGCCGGCGGCGACGATCGCGCCCGCCCCGATTGCGACCGGCGCCACCAGCGCGCTGTTCGACCCGATGAAGGCCCCCTCGCCGATCGTCGTCCGATATTTGCCGAACCCGTCATAATTGCAGGTGATCGTCCCCGCGCCGACATTAGCGCCCGCCCCGACCTCGGCATCGCCGATGTAGGACAGATGATTGGCCTTGGCGTGCTTGCCGAAGCGCGCCTGCTTGACCTCGACGAAATTGCCGACCTTGGCGCCCTCCCCGATCTGCGCGCCAGGGCGAAGGCGGGCGTAGGGCCCGATCTGCGCGCCGGCGGCGACGTGCGCGCCTTCGAGGCTGCTGAACGCGTGGATGACGACGTCGTCGGCGACGGTGACGCCAGGTCCGAACACGACATTGGGCTCGATCAGCACATCGCGGCCGAGCACGGTGTCGTGCGCGAACCACACCGTGTCGGGCGCGACCAGCGTGGCACCATCGGCCATGGCGGCGACCCGTCGTCGGGACTGCCATCGCGCCTCGACCGCGGCAAGCTCGGCGCGGCTGTTGATCCCGGCGACTTCGTCCGGATCGCCCTCGATCACAGCCGACTTCCGCCCGTCGCCGAGCGCAAGCATGACGATGTCTGGCAGATAATATTCGTTGGCCGCATTGGCATTGCCGACGCGTGCGAGCAGCGGCCACAGATCGGCCGCGCGGACCGCCATCATGCCCGAATTGCACAAAGTCGCTGCGCGCTCGGCGGGGCTCGCATCTTTATACTCGACCATCTTGACGATCGCGCCGTCGGCATCGGTCAGGATGCGCCCATAAGCGAGCGGATCGGCCGGACGCGAGGCGAGCACGACGATCGCCGGCGCGTCCTCCTCGTGCAACCGGGCGAGCATCCGCGCCATCGTGTCCGACGAGACCAACGGGACATCGCCATATAGGATCAGCACGTCGCCCGAAAACCCGCCCAGCGCCGCCTCGGCCTGGCACACCGCGTGCGCGGTGCCCAACTGCGGCTCCTGCACCGCCAGCGCCGCGCGGCCGCCGAGCGCCGCCTCGAGCTGATCGCGTCCGCTGCCGATCACCACTACCTTTGCCGCCGGGCCGAGGGCGTCGACGCTGGCGAGCAGATGATCGAGCATCGGCCGGCCGGCGATCGGGTGGAGCACCTTGTGCCGGTCCGATTTCATCCGCGTGCCCTTGCCCGCGGCGAGGATCACTGCGGCGAATGGGTGCGATAGAGGCGGAAGGTGAGCCATCGTCGCGGGGCTTTGGCATGGAACGCTTGCCATTTCCATATCGGCCGGGCAGCGCGCCGCCATGACCCGCTTCCCCTTCCGCACGGTCGTGTTCGACCTCGACGGCACGCTCGCCGACACCGCGCCCGATCTGACCGCGGCGCTCAACCACGCCTTGCGCCATCTCGGCCGGCCGCCGGTGCCGGCGGAGGATGTCCGCCACATGGTCGGCCACGGCGCGCGAGCGCTGCTCGGCAAGGGCCTGGCCGCGACGGGCGCGATGACGCCCGAGCTGGTCGAGCAGGGCTTCCCGATCTTCCTCGACTATTATGAGGCGCATATCGCCGACGGAACGCGGCCGTTTCGCGGGGTAGGCGCCGCGCTCGACGCGCTTGCCGCGCGCGGGGCGGCGCTGGCGGTGTGCACCAACAAGCTCGAGGGCCTGGCGCATCAGCTGATCGACGCGCTCGGCTGGCGCGATCGCTTCGCCGCGGTCGTCGGCGGGGACACGCTGCCGGTGCGCAAGCCCGATCCGGCCCCGCTGCGCGCCGCGATCGACCGGGCGGGCGGCGGGCCGGCGGCGTTCGTCGGGGATTCCACCACCGATACGCTGACCGCGACGGCCGCCGGCGTGCCCTGCATCGCGGTGAGCTTCGGCTTCTTCGACCGCCCGCCGGCAGAGCTTGGCGCCGACCTGCTGATCGATCATTTCGACGCGCTGCTGCCGGCGCTGGAGCGCTTGGGAGCCGATCGAAACGATCGCGACCCTGGCTAGCGCCGCAGCTTGATCCAGAGGTGCCGGGCGAGCATCGCCGGCGGCATCCGCAGCCAGTGCGACCGAACGTAGAAGGCGAAGCGCGTCGCCGGGCGGGTCGTCCGGCCCCAGTCGTCTCGCGCGAGCAGACGGCGAAGAACGAACCTGTCCCCCCAGCGCGCCCCGCTCGCGATATCCGGGTCCACCGGCGTGGCGAACAGCCGCGCCGAGAGCCGCACCGCGCGCAATGTCTCGCGCAGCAGATCATGACGACGCGCCCGCGCCACAAGTGCCGGCCAGAAACCGGCCGCTGGCGAGAACTCGCGCAACAGGCGGTCGATGTCCCACAGGTTGCGCAGCCCCCCTGTCAAATCGCCATCGGCGAACAGATGCGCCGCGGCGTGGATGATCATGTCCGGTCGAGACAAGGTCCGCAGCCCGCCGTCGAGCACCTCGCTGTCCGCGATCAGCAGGGCCGGATCGGGCTTCGGCCGCGCCGTCGGCGGCAGGATCGTGTGGTGGACGTCGATCATCCGATCGCGCGTGCGATGGATCAGCGGCGGCAGCTCGTGCATCCAGCGGCGGTAATAGAGATCGTCGTAAGGGTCTGGCTTGACCCACTCCCACCCCGCGGCCAGCAGCGCCGCTTCGACCGCGTCGAGCGCCGCGCGCGGCACGAGGATGTCGAGATCGCCGATCGACCGCCCTGCCCCGGCATCGAGCCCGGCAGCGGCGAACGCGGTGCCCTTGAGCAGCACCACCGGCACGCCGAGGGGAGCCAGCGCGCGGCGGGCCATCTCGGCTTCCCACAAGGCCCGGCGGCGGCCTTCGTCGGCCGATCGGCGGGCGTCGGCGAGGAGCGCGGCGACGATGGCCGGCTGCGGCAATCCCTCGAGCCGATGCGCCAGACTGCCGAGCAGCGACTCGGCGCGTGCCGCAGCGATCGTCGCGGTCCAGCCGGCCGGATCCAGACGCGCCGTCGATGCGGGATCGAGCAATGCGGCGACGACGAGACGCGCTGCGTTCATTGCCCGTGGCTCTCGATCAGTTCGATCGCCGTGCCGGTGTCGGGATAGTCGATCGCCAGCGCCGGCACGTCGGCGACCAGGCCGGTCAGCGCGTCGAACGCGGGCTCGCCGAGCGCGACATAGTTGGTCGACGCCTGGGTCAGCCGCACGAACACCTCCGCCGGCCCCACCGGCCGCACGGCACGCGGGTGGCCGAACCGCGGGAACAGGATCAGCGCGGGGCGCGCCGGTTCCGCCATCCGCGCGATCGCCTCGGCCGAGGGCCGAAGATAGCCGATCCGCCCCTTGGGCGTCCCATCGAGGATCGGCCCGGCCTCGCCGAACAGGCCGATCGCCTCGTTCTTCAGGCTGATCGCGCGCGGAAATGGATGGAGCGTGCCGTCGGCGAGATCGAGCAAGGCGAATTCGTCGCCCATGAAGCGCCAGCCGCGTCGGCCGAGCAGCGCCGCGAGCGTCGACTTGCCCGATCCCGACGCGCCGGTCATCAGCAGCGCACGCCCGTCGCGCTCGACGCTCGAGGCGTGGAGCAGCAGGTGGCGGCGGTGGCCGAGCGCCATCTGCAGGTTCATGCCCAATTCGGCGGCGAGCAGCGCCAGGCGCAGCGGCAGCGGCGCCGCGTCGGGCAGCATATAATCGCCCCGGATCGCGACCGGCGGACGCAGCCAGCGCCGCCAGCGCGTCTCGGCCTCCAGCCGCACGGTGAAGTCAGGGATGCCGTCGCGCGGCGCCGGATAATCCGCGTAGAGCGTGCGCAACGCCGCGATCGGGGCGCGCCATGCGGAGCCGACCCGAAAGCCGACCGGCCCGATGCGCAGCCCGAAGACATGCTTCATCCGCGGCTCACGAGGCCTGCGACGACCAGCTCTTCGAGGTGCGCCGTCAGCTCGTCTGCGCCCCCGTCGAGGTCGTGATCGGCCGCAAGCCGCTCGAGCAGCGTCGCGGCGTCGCCGGGCCCCTCCCCCAGCGCATCGAGCAGCTCGGGAACGGGCGAAGCGACGACGTGGGTCGTTGCCGACGGCCGATGGAAGATCGCGGTGAGCGCGCTATCGAGCGCGACGGCCCGGCGCTGCGCCGGCGGATCGGCGCGATACCGCACCGGGCAGATCAGCCGCGCGGCATCTGCAGCGATGCGTAGCAGGTAAAGCCGCTCTGGCCCTGCTGCAGCCGGCGGATGTAATTGGTGTAGGCACGTGTCGCATCCGCATCGAGCCCGGCCGGAGTCGTGCCCGAACGCAGCGCGGCCTTGACCTCCTCGCCGGTCAGCGGGCGCGGCGCGGGCGGAAAGGCGCCGGGCGTATCGGGCGCGACGAGGCTGCCGTCGGCGGCGACATAGTGGCCCGCGCGCGCCGGATCGGGCACCGGTATCTCGCAGTTGAGCACCGAGCCCGCGGTCTGCGCGAGCGCCGGGCGGATCGTCACCACCGCCGACGCGGCGACTCCGCCGACCAACAGCAGCCGGCGGCGCGTGGTGGCGCTGCCGCTGTCGCGCTGCTGCTCGGGCTCGTCGCTCATCGTCCGCCTCTATCCGTCCTCGAGCCTTTCATAACCGTAAAGGGCGAGCATGGCGAGCGGACGGGCGCGTGAGCGGGATGACGTCCCAAGATGAAACGGGCTAAGGGTTCGCGATGACCTCGCTCTCTCCCTCCCGCGCCGCGATCGCGGTCGCGCTCGCCGGCGGGGCGGTGCTGGCCGGCGCCTTGTTCGAGGGCGCGCCCGCCAGCGCCGCGATCGGCGTGGTGGCAGGCGGCGCGGCGCTGGCCGCGCTGTTCCTCGGCGCGAGGAAGACGCCGATCGAGACGGTCGAGACGCACGCACCGCCCGGCCCGGGGCTCGACGATCTGATCGCCGCGTTGGGCGATCCGGTGCTGATCCTCGCCGGCCCGATCGTGGCGCGCGCCAATCGCGCCGCCGAAGCGCTGCTCGGCCAGCATATCGTCGACCAGGACGTCCGCCTCGCGATCCGCCATCCGGCCGCGGCCGAGGCGCTGGCGCGCGCGACCGATGAGGGCGCGACGATCGAGCTCAGCGATCTCGGCGGCCGCGACAACCGCTGGGAGATGATCGTCCGGCCGCTCGCTCCGGGCGCGCGGCTGGTCCGCCTGGTCGATCGCTCGGCGGGCCATGCCGCAGAGAAGATGCGCGTCGACTTCGTCGCCAACGCCAGCCACGAACTGCGCACGCCGCTGGCGGCGCTGCTCGGCTTCATCGAGACGCTCGGCGACGCGTCCGCCGCCGAGGATGCCGCGACGCGCAACCGCTTCCTCGCGATCATGGCGGGCGAGGCGCGGCGGATGCAGCGGCTGATCGATGACCTGATCTCGCTGTCGCGGATCGAGGCGGAGCGGCACAGCACCCCGCGCGATACCGTCGACCTCGCGCCGCTGATCGCCGAGACCGCCGCGAGCTTCATCGATGCCCCGATCCAGTTCGGCATGAACGACGTCCCGCCCGTGATCGGCGACCGGATGCAATTGTCGCAGGTGCTCCACAATCTGATCGGCAACGCGATCAAATACGGCCAGGCGGGAGCCCCGGTCCGCGTCCTGCTCGACCGCGTGGAGAATATGGTGCGTCTGCAGGTGGTCGACCAAGGGGAAGGCGTCGCGCCCGAGCATCTGCCGCGGCTGACCGAGCGCTTCTACCGCGCCGACGCCAGCCGCAGCCGGGCGCTCGGCGGAACCGGGCTTGGTCTCGCGATCGTCAAGCATATCGTCGAGCGCCATCGCGGCCGGCTGACGATCGCCAGCCAGATCGGCACGGGCACCACCGTCACCGTGCTGTTGCCGCCTGTCATAAAAGAGTCACGGTAACGTCACACAGCAGCGGCCAAACCGACGCGGCGGAGTCATCGAGCTCCCCTAGCGGGTGAGGAGATGAGGATGATCCGCCAATCGTTGCTGCTGCTCGGCGTCGCCGGCCTGGCCTTGTCCGCGTGCCAGAACGAGGGCACGGGCGGCGGAGGGAGCGCGCGCAACCAGATCCGCGTCGTCGGATCGTCGACGGTCTATCCCTTTACCACCGCGGTCGCCGAGCAATGGGCGCGCAAGAATGCCGGCTTCCAGGCGCCGATCGTCGAATCGACCGGCACCGGCGCGGGGATGAAATTGTTCTGCGCCGGCGTCGGCGGGCAGCATCCCGACATCGAGGACGCGTCGCGCCAGATCAAGCCGTCCGAGCTCGCGGATTGCGCCAAGAACGGCGTCAAGCAGATCGTCGAGATCCAGATCGGCATCGACGGGATCGCCTTTGCCGAAAGCAAGAGCGGCGCGGCGATGGCGCTGACCCCCGCGCAGATCTACCAAGCCTTGGCGGCGACGCCTTACGGCAAGTCCAATCGCGCGAAGAGCTGGCAGGACATCGATCCGAAGCTGCCGGCGACCGCGATCCAGGTCTACGGGCCGCCGCCGACCAGCGGCACGCGCGACGCGCTGGCCGAGCTGATCCTCGAGAAAGGCTGCGACGCCGATCCGGCGATGAAGGCGCTCAAGGACAGCGACACGGACAAGCATAAGGCGATCTGCACCAAGGTCCGCGAGGACGGGGCGTATGTCGAGTCGGGCGAGAACGACAATCTCATCGTCCAGAAGCTCGGCGCCAATCCCGACGCGGTCGGCATCTTCGGCTATTCGTTCCTCGAAGCGAACGCCGATCGCCTGCGCGGCATCGCGCTGTCGGGCGTAGCGCCGAGCTACGACACGATCGCGAGCTACGCCTATCCCGGTGCGCGGCCGCTCTACATTTATGTGAAAAGCGCGCATCTCGACGCGATCCCGGGCCTGCGCTCGTTCGTCGCGGAATATGCCGCGGCGTGGAACCCGGGCAGCTATCTCGCGCGGCGCGGGCTGATCGCGGCGCCTGAGGCGGTGCGGGCGGCCAATGCCGCAATCGCGCAGAAGCTCACGCCGCTCGATCCGGCCACGGTGAAATAGACGATGTCGACGACGTTCCTCCTGCTGCTGATCCTCGGCCTCGGCGGCGTCGCCTGGGTTGCGGCGCGCGCCCGCGCGGTGGCGTTCCGGGTCGGGCATGCGCGGCCGCACTCGCTGCCGGCCTATCACGGCTGGTACGTCGCCTTGTGGGCGATCGTGCCGGCGCTGCTGTTCCTGCTCGTGTGGAGCTCGATCAGCCCCGGCCTGGTCCAGTCGGCGATGCTCGACAGCCCCGCCGCGGCCGGCCTGCCGGCCAGCCCGATGGAGCGCGGCGCGATCCTGTCGGAGGTCGCGGGCCTCGCCGACGGGAGCGTCGCCGGCGCGTTCAATCCGCAGTCCGACGCACTGCTCCCGGTCTACCAGGCGGCGCAATCGCGCTATCGGCTGATCGGCGCGGTCGCCGCGATCCTGCTCGCATTCGCGGGGGGGATGTTCGCCTTCGTCCGGCTGCGCCCCGACTTTCGCGCGCGGACGCGCGTCGAGCGGGTTGTCATGGGAACGCTGCTGGTCGCGTCGCTGATCGCGATCCTGACGACGATCGGCATCGTCGGCTCGCTGCTGTTCGAATCGCTGCGCTTCTTCGCGCAGATCTCGCCGATCGAATTCCTGTTCGGCACGACCTGGTCGCCGCAGACCGCGATCCGCGCCGATCAGGTGGGCTCGTCGGGCGCGTTCGGCGCGGTGCCGTTGTTCTGGGGGACGATCTTCATCGGCGCGATCATCGCGATGATCGTCGCGATCCCGCTGGGCCTGATGAGCGCGATCTACCTCACCCAATATGCCAAGCCCTCCACGCGCAAATGGATGAAGCCGCTGCTCGAGATCCTCGCCGGCGTGCCGACGGTGGTCTATGGCTATTTCGCGGCGCTGACCGTGGCGCCGGCGGTACGCGATTTCGCGGTGTCGATCGGCGTGTCCAGCGCCTCGTCCGAAAGCGCGCTCGCCGCCGGGCTGGTGATGGGCGTGATGATCATCCCGTTCGTCTCGTCGATGGCCGACGATTCGATCGCCGCGGTGCCCCAGGCGATGCGCGACGGCTCGCTGGCGATGGGCGCGACCACTTCCGAGACGATCCGCAAGGTGCTCGTCCCCGCCGCGCTGCCCGGCGTGGTCGGCGGCGTGCTGCTCGCGGTCAGCCGCGCGATCGGCGAGACGATGATCGTGGTGATGGCGGCCGGCCTCGCCGCGCGGCTCACGCTCAACCCCTTCACCAGCGTCACCACCGTCACCACCCAGATCGTGCAACTGCTGACCGGCGACCAGGAGTTCGACAGCCCCAAGACGCTCGCCGCGTTCGCGCTCGGGCTGGTGCTGTTCATCGTCACGCTGCTGCTCAACATCATCGCGCTGCGCGTCGTGAAAAAATACCGGGAGGCTTATGAGTAGCGCTGCCACCCCGCTGGTCGCCGGACTGCCCGCACAGGGTGCCGAGCCCGCCGCGCGGGTCCCGACCGACTGGAAGACCCAGGCGATGGCCGGGCGGATCAAGCAGCGCTACGCTGCCGAGCGGCGCTTCCGCCTGGTCGGTCTCGTCGCGGTGCTCGTCTCCGCCGGCTTCCTCGCCTTTCTGCTGATCAGCATGGTCGCCAAGGGCGCGACCGGCTTCACCCAGACCCAGCTCAAGCTCGCCATCGACTTCCCGCGCTCGAGCCTGATGATCGATCCCGGAGCGCTCAAGGGCTTCGGCGCCGACGCCGCGCTCGCCGGCGCCGACATCGAGGGCGCGACCGCGACCGCCGCCGACGCCGCATTCGGCGAAGGCGGCGCGCGCCTGCTGTCCGACGGCGCATGGCTGCTGGTGCGCGATGCGATCAAGGCCGATCCGTCGCTGCTGTCGCGCCGCGCCGAGATCTGGTTGCCGGCATCGACCGAGATCGATCATGCCGCGAAAGGCGATGCCGCGCCCGAAGCCGAGGCGATCCATGCCAAGCTCGATCGGGCGAACGCGATCCGCACGCGCTTCAACGGCGCCTTCCTCGCCGGATCGGACGCGACCGACCCCACGATCGTCGGCATCTGGGGCGCGTTCAAGGGATCGCTGCTGACGATGCTGGTGACGATCGCCCTCGCCTTCCCGATCGGCGTGCTCTCCGCGCTCTATCTCGAGGAATATGCGCCGCGGAACCGCTGGACCGACCTGATCGAGGTCTCGATCAACAATCTCGCCGCGGTGCCTTCGATCATCTTCGGGCTGCTCGGCCTCGCCGTGTTCCTCAACATGATGCACATGCCGCGCTCGGCGCCGATCGTCGGCGGGCTGACGCTCGCGCTGATGACGATGCCGGTGATCGTCATCGCCGGGCGCAACGCGATCAAGTCCGTCCCGCCGTCGATCCGCGATGCGGCGCTCGGCGTCGGCGCGAGCCGGGTGCAGGTCGTGTTCCACCACGTCCTGCCGCTCGCCTTGCCCGGCATCCTCACCGGCACGATCATCGGCATGGCGCGCGCGCTCGGCGAGACCGCGCCGCTGCTGATGATCGGCATGCGCGCGTTCATCTCCGCGCCGCCGTCCGGCGTGTCCGATCCGGCGACGGTGCTGCCGGTGCAGATCTTTTTGTGGTCCGACGAGGTCAGCCGCGGCTTCGTCGAGAAGACGTCGGCGGCGATCATCGTGCTTCTCGTGTTCCTGATGACGATGAACGGCGTCGCCATCTACCTCCGCAACCGTTTCGAAAGACGCTGGTAATGAACGACCAAAGCCTCAACCAGATCGCGGCCGGCCAACATGCGGTTCACAACGCCGACGGCAGCGAGGCGATCAAGATGTCGGCCAAGAACGTCGATGTGTTCTACGGGTCGAAGAAAGCGATCGACAATGTCTCGATCGACGTCGGCATGGAGAATGTGACCGCGTTCATCGGACCCTCAGGCTGCGGCAAATCGACCTTCCTGCGCACGCTCAACCGGATGAACGACACCATTCCGTCGGCGCGGATGGAAGGCGAGATCACGCTCGACGGCGAGGACATCCACTCGCCCGACATGGACGTCGTCCAGCTGCGCGCGCGCGTCGGCATGGTGTTCCAGAAGCCGAACCCGTTCCCCAAGTCGATCTACGAGAACGTCGCTTACGGCGCGCGCATCCACGGGCTCGCGCGCGGCAAGGCCGATCTCGACGCGATCGTCGAGAAATCGCTCAAGCGCGCCGGGCTCTGGGAAGAGGTCAAGGACCGGCTCACCGAGAGCGGCACGGCGCTGTCCGGCGGCCAGCAGCAGCGGCTGTGCATCGCCCGCGCGATCGCGGTCGATCCCGAAGTGATCCTGATGGACGAGCCTTGCTCGGCGCTCGATCCGATCGCGACTGCCAGGATCGAGGAACTGATCCACGAGCTGCGCGGCCGCTACGCGAT
>CAXTMX010000048.1:0-20425 GCA_964245585.1 uncultured Sphingomonadaceae bacterium
GGCCCGCCGCCCTTGCCGCCCCAGGGGCCGCCCGCCTCGTTCAGCATCGGCTCCGCTAAGGGCGCGCGCCCGGATCGTTCTGTCATGCATCCATTATAGGTGCCTCTCCCCGCAAAAAACAGTGTCATCGCGCGACGGCTTGGTTATGCGCGGCGCATGACCAGCAGCGAGGACCTTGCGGCGGCGCTCGACCGCATCGCCGATCCCGTCAGCCAGCGCGGGCTCGTCGCAGCGAAGCGCGCCGCGCCGCCGCGCCTGTCGGCCGATGGCGTGGCGAGCGTGATCCTCGACGTGTCGGGGCTGGCGACGACGCAGCGCGAACTGCTCGAGGCCGACGTCAAGCGCGCGCTGCGCGCGCAGCCCGGCGTCAGCGACGTGCGCGTCGCGATGACCGCCGAGAAGACGTCGCGCACGCTCGTCGCGGTCGGCAGCGGCAAGGGTGGGGTCGGCAAATCGACGCTGACCGCCAACCTTGCGGTCGCGCTGACGCGGATGGGCATCAAGGTCGGGCTGGTCGACGCCGACATCTACGGGCCGTCGCAGCCGCGGCTGATGGACAGCGAGGGCCGCCGCCCGCAGGCGGAGGGGCAGAAATTGCTGCCGGTCGAGACGCGCTACGGCGTGCCGATGCTGTCGATGGGTCACCTCGTCCAGCCGGGCCAGGCGATCGCCTGGCGCGGGCCGATGGCGGGCAACGCGCTCGGCCAGCTGCTCGACGCCGAGTGGGGCGAGGCCGAGCTGATCCTGGTCGATCTGCCGCCCGGCACCGGCGACGTCCAGCTGTCGATGATGGCGAAGCACAAGCCGGCGGGCGCGATCATCATCTCGACCCCGCAGGACCTTGCCCTGATCGACGCGGCGCGCGCGATCGACCTGTTCCGCCAGTCGAGCGTGCCGATTATCGGGCTGGTCGAGAATATGGCGGGCTATGCCTGCCCGCATTGCGGGGAGGTGTCCGATCCGTTCGGCAGCGGCGGCGCCGAGGCGGCGGCGGGGCGGCTCGACCTGCCGTTCCTCGGCCGCATCCCGCTCGATCCGGCGATCCGTTTGTCGTCCGACGCGGGGACCCCCCCTGCGGCCGGAGACGGCCGGGAGGCGATCCCGTTCGCGGCGGTGGCGACGCGGCTCAAGGCCTGGCTGGAGCTTGCGCCGGCGGAGCGCGTTACTCCACCCATATCCTGATACCGTTCGCGCTGAGCCAACGGTGTAAGTTGGAGTTCGGGAGAAAATCATGCCGCTGACCGCCGACGCCGACCTCGCCGCGCTGCTGCGCGAGACCCGCACGATCGCGATGATCGGCGCGTCCGACCGCCCCGACCGGCCGAGCTACGGCGTGATGAAGTTCCTCCAGGATTGGGGCTATCGCGTGATCCCGGTCAACCCGCAGATCACCGGCGAGCATGTCCACGGCGAATATGTCTGGCGCGAGCTCAACCAGATCGGCGAGCCGATCGACATGGTCGACATCTTCCGCCGGCCGCAGGCGGCAGGCGAAGCGGTCGACGAGGCGATCGCGGCGGGGGCCAAGGCGGTGTGGCTCCAACTCGGCGTGATCAACGAGGAAGCGGCGGCGCGCGCCGAGGCGGCCGGGCTCAAGGTGGTGATGAACCGCTGCCCGGCGATCGATATTCCGCGGCTCGGAGTACCAAGGATGGCGCAAAAATAACGGCGCCACGCGGGGCGGACCTGCCTCGTTTATGACTGAGGCTGCCGACCCGCATGGCCGGCGCGCGAGGTCAGCTCAAGCGAAAGCGGGGTTCATCTGCTTGCGCCGGCGCATCGTGGCGCCGACAAGGCCGAGGCCGCCGATAAGCATAAGCCACGTCGCCGGCTCGGGAACTGCAGAAGGGAAAGCTCCGGTGATAGCCTCGCCCGAGACGATGGAGCCGCCCGCGACATCATTGTAGGCGAAGCTGATGAGCCTGTTGCCCGCTACCTCGGCATAGCCGTAATAGGTGGCCGGACCCGTCCCGAAACGCAAGGCGACAAAAGTGTCCGTGAGCGAATAATCGATCGGACGCGCGCTGGGCGCGGTTATGAAGTCGCCGCCGAAGTTATTGGCCGGAGTCGCCGAGCCGGCGCTGTAGGAGGTGTAATTCGTGCCATCGCCGATAAACCCGCCGCCATAGGCGGTGGCGCTTCCCGTCGTTGCCAATGCGGCGGTCCGGTACTTCGTGTCATTTGGATCGAGAGGCAGCGCTGAGAAGATATAGCTGGACCCGTCGAACAGGTTGACGGTGTAGGGAGTCGAAGAAAAATTCGCGTTCGGCGCAAAGCCGACGACAGTCGCGGCCGAGGGCGAGGTCATGCCGATCGAGGCACAAAAAACAACGGCGGAAACGAAACCACGCATGTCTTTATCTCCGGCTAACCATGCGCTGATCCCATTAGCAGCAAGCCGTCGCAACCGATAAGTTTTTAATAATACTGGAACTTTTTCCGTTTCAGCGGGTTGCGCAGAACATTTTGAGTTCCTCGCGAGGCGGCGGTGACGATCCAGCGCCGCAGCCAGCCGGTCTACCGTGGAACTGCGGCTTGGGCTCGCTCACGCAGCCGCTCGACCGCAGCGTCGTGAATCCCCGGCGCGGTCACCAGCACGCCGAACGCCTCGCCCGTCGGCGTGTTGAAGCGCAGCGGCGCGCCGAGCGCGTCGGTGACCGTCGCGCCCGCCTCGCTCGCGATCAGCGCGGCGGCGGCGATGTCCCATTCGTGGCCCCAGCGCAAAGTCGCGACGAGATCGGCTTCGCCCGCCGCGACCAGCGCCATCCTCAGCGCGATCGAATTGGGGCGATGGACGGCGACGAGATCGGCGTCGACCGGGGGGAGCCTGTCGCTCGGCACGCGCGATCCCGCCAGTTGCGACCGCGCGGCGATACGGAGCGGCTTGCCGTTGCGCGTGGCCCCCTGCCCCACGCCTGCGCGCCACACCTCGCCGCGCGCGGGCGCATCGAGCACGCCGATCACCGGGCGGGAGCGGTCGACCAGCGCGACCGACACCGCCCAGCCCTCGCGCCCGCGCAGGAAGTCGCGTGTCCCGTCGATCGGATCGACCACCCATACCCGCCGGCATTCGAGCCGCGCAGGATTGTCCGCGGTCTCCTCGCTCAGCCAGCCGGCTTCGGGATCGAGCGCCGAAAGCCGCTCGCGCAGCAGCGCATCGGCGGCGATGTCGACTTCGCTGACCGGATCGCCGGGCGCCTTCTCCCAGCGCTTGACGTCGCCGCGCCAGCGCGCGAACGCCATCCGCCCGACCTCGGCCGCGACCTCGGCGACGGCGTCGAGCAGGCTTTCAGGCACCGGCGACGGTCATGCCGTCGATGCGGATGCTCGGCGTATCGACCGCGCCGCGGAAAACGAGGTCGTCGGCCGGGGTCAGCGCGCGGAACATGTCCTTGAGGTTGCCGGCGATGGTGATCTCGGCGACGGGAGCCTTGAGCCTGCCGTCCTCGATCAGGAAGCCCGACGCGCCGCGGCTGTAGTCGCCGGTGACGCCGTTGACCCCCTGCCCGATCAGCTCGGTGACCCACACGCCCTGCTTGACGTCGGCGATCAGCTCGTCTGGCGAGAGCCTGCCCGCGGCCAGATAGAGGTTGGTCGCGCCCGCGCCCGGCGGCCCGCCGATGCCGCGCGCGGCATGGCCGGTCGGCGGCAGGCCGAGCTGGCGGCCCGAGGCGCTGTCGATCAGCCAGCCGGTCAGCACGCCGTCGGCGACGATGTCGCTCGGCGCGGTCGGCAGCCCCTCGCCGTCGAACGGGCGCGAGCGCATCCCGCGCAGGCGATGCGGGTCGTCACGGATCGTCACGCCGGCGGGGAAGATCTGCTGGCCGAGCGCGTCGAGCAGGAAGCTCGTCCGCCGCGCGATCGACGATCCGGTGATCGCGCCGATCAGATGGCCGAGCAGGCTCGATCCGACGCGGTGATCGAACACCACCGGCATCGCCCCGCTGGCGAGCTTGACCGGATCGAGCCGCGCCACCGCGCGATCGCCGGCGCGTCGGCCGACCGTCTCGGGCCCTTCGAGATCGGCGACGTGGCGCGTGTTGTGCGAGGCGTAATCGCGCTGCATCCCCCCGCTCTCGCCCGCGATCACGCTCGCCCAGACGCCGTGGCCGCTGCTCGAATAGCCGCCGGCGAAGCCATGGCTGGTCGCGAGCGCGAAGATCGCGCGCCCGGCGCTGGCCCCGGCGCCCTCGCTGTTGGTCACGCCGGCGACGGCGCGCGCCGCATCCTCGGCGGCGAGCGCGCGGGCGCGCAGCTCGGCGGGGGGCACCTCGGCGCCGTCGTCGGCGTCGAGATCGGGCGCGGCGCCCCTGAGCAGGCGATCCTCGGGTGCGAGCCCGGCGAACGCATCCTCGGGCGCTTCGCGCGCCATCGCCGCGGCGCGCTCGACTAGGGTGGCGAGCGCGTCCTGCGACAGATCGGACGAGGACACGCTGGCGGAGCGCTGGCCGACGAACAGGCGCAGGCCGATCTCCTCGCCCTCCGAGCGGCCGACGTCCTCGAGCGCGCCCAGGCGCACCTGGACCGAGGTCGAGGCATCGCAGACATAGATCGCATCGGCGGCATCGGCGCCGGCGCGCTTGGCCGCGGCGATCAGGTCGGCGACGCGGGACTGGGCTTCGGGGACGCTGAGCATCGCCGCGGCTTAGGAGGGGTTGGCTGCAAGGTCAAAGGCCGGCGCTGCCCACCACCGCGCAGGCGAGAAACATCAGCAGGCCCGCGAAGCGGTTCGCGCGGAAGCGGGCGAGCGCATTGGCGCCGTCGCGAGGCCGCAGCGTCGCCACCTGCCACGCGAGATGCGCGCCCGCGGGCACCAGAGCGGCAAGGACGAGCAGCTGCGGCCGCACGCTCCACAGCGCCCCACCCCAAAGCAGCAGCGCCGCGGCGTAGAATAGCGCCACCCCGCCGCGCACGTGCCGCCCCAGCCTGCGCGCCGACGAGCGCACGCCGGCGAGCGCATCGTCCTCGATATCCTGCAGCGCATAGATCGTGTCATAGCCGATCACCCAGGCGATCGATCCGGCGTAGAGCCACAGCGCCGGTGGCTCGATCGCTGCGGTTACGGCGGGCCAGGCGACCAGCGCCGCCCAGGAAAAGACGATCCCGAGCCACGCCTGCGGCCACCAGGTGATCCGCTTCATGAACGGATAGGCGGCGACCGGCGCGAGGCTCGCGAAGGCGACGATCTGCGCAAGGCGATCGAGCCGGAGCAGGACGATCAGCCCGACCAGGCATAAAGCGACGAGGAATGCCCAGGCCGCGGTCAGCGCCACGCGCCCGCTCGCCAGCGGCCGATCGCGCGTGCGCGCGACGCTGGCGTCGAGCTTGCGGTCGACGATGTCGTTGTAGACGCAGCCCGCGCCGCGCATCGCGACCGCGCCGAGCGCGAACCACAGCAGCAGGTCCCATCGCTCGCGCAAGCCCCCGGCGAGCGCGATCGCCCAGGCGCCGGGCCAGAACAGCAGCCACGCGCCGATCGGCCGATCGAACCGCGCGAGCAGTATGAACGGGCGTGCGGCGGCGGGGACGATCGCGACGAGGCCGTGCCGCTCGCTGTCGGGAACGGAGTCTGGCTGGTTCATACATACTCCGTTCGTCCCGAGCGAAGTCGAGGGACGTTCGACGGTTGAACGTGTCTCGACTTCGCTCGACACGAACGGCAGGGGGAATGCAAGTCGGAGGAGAGATCATGCCCGCCACCCCCGCCTGGCCGCCCGACAGCGCGGTGCGCCTGTTCGTCGAGGCCCCGCTGACCGACGGCGCCGAGGTGCGGATCGACGGCGCGCAGGCCAATTATTTGCTCAACGTCATGCGCCTCAAGCCCGGCGCGCACGTCAAATTGTTCGACGACGTCAGCGGCGAGTGGCTCGCTCTGGTCGAGGCCGCGGGCAGGCGCGACCTGCTGCTGCGCATCATTCGCCAGCTGCGTCCGCGCGAGCCGGTGCCCGACCTGTGGCTGCTCGCCGCGCCGATCAAGAAGGGCCGGATCGACTGGATCGCCGAGAAGGCGTGCGAGCTCGGCGTCGCGCGGCTGGTGCCGGTGCTGACGCGGCGCACGGTGATCGATCGGGTCAATCTCGAGCGGCTGCGCGCGCACATGATCGAGGCGGCCGAGCAATGCGAGCGCACCGCGCTGCCCATGCTCGACGCGCCGGTCAAGCTGGCGCAGCTGCTGCGCGACTGGCCGGACGGACGGACCCTGTTCTTCGCCGATGAGGAGGGCGGCGCGCCTTTGCCCGATGCGGCCAAGACGCGCCCGGGTCCGGCGGCGATCCTGATCGGGCCCGAAGGCGGCTTCGACAGCGACGAGCGCGCCGCGATCCGCGCGCTGCGGCAGGCGGTGGCGGTCACGCTGGGCCCGCGCATCCTGCGCGCCGACACCGCCGCCGCCGCCGCCGTCGCGGTGTGGATGGCGACGGCGGGAGACTGGCGCGGCTGATCTTGGCGCGCCACCTTTCAAATCGGATGTCCGCTCGCTAGATGGCGTCGATGTCGAACCACCAACATGCGAAGCTCGATCCGCCGATCGAGGATCGCGCCCAGCTCATCGAGACCTTCGCCAAGGGCGAGAAGCCGCCCGAGCGCTGGCGGATCGGCACCGAGCATGAGAAGTTCGTCTATCGCACCGCCGACCGGCGCGCGCCGAGCTACGACGAGCCCGGCGGGATCCGCGATCTGCTGCGCGAGATGACCGCGTTCGGCTGGACTCCGATCGAAGAGGGCGGCCATGTCATCGCGCTGGCCGGGCCCGACGGCAACGTCAGCCTCGAGCCGGCGGGACAGTTCGAGCTGTCGGGCGCGCCGCTCGAGAATCTGCACCAGACCTGCGCCGAGACCGGGCGGCACCTCCAGCAGGTCAAGGCGGCCGGCGACAAGCTCGGGCTCGGCTTCCTCGGGCTGGGGATGTGGCCCGACAAGACCCGCGCCGATCTGCCGACGATGCCCAAGGGGCGCTATGCGATCATGCTGCGGCACATGCCGCGCGTCGGCGCGCTCGGGCTCGACATGATGCTGCGGACCTGCACGATCCAGGTCAATCTCGACTATCGGTCAGAGGCCGACATGGCGAAGAAGTTCCGCGTCGGCCTCGCGCTCCAGCCGCTCGCCACCGCTTTGTTCGCCAATTCGCCGTTCACCGAAGGCCAGCCCAACGGCATGCTGTCGTTCCGCAGCCATATCTGGACCGACACCGATCCGGCGCGCACCGGCATGCTGCCGTTCGTGTTCGAGGACGGCTTCGGCTACGAGCGCTACGCCGACTATGCGCTCGATGTGCCGATGTACTTCGTCTACCGCGACGGCCGCTACATCGATGCCGCGGGGCAGAGCTTCCGCGATTTCCTCAAGGGCGAGCTGCCCGCGCTGCCCGGCGAGAAGCCGCGGATCAGCGACTGGACCGATCATCTGTCGACCGCCTTTCCCGAGGTGCGGCTCAAGAGCTTCCTCGAGATGCGCGGCGCCGACGGCGGCCCGTGGAGCCGGATCTGCGCCCTGCCCGCGCTGTGGGTCGGGCTGCTGTACGATCAAAGCACGCTCGACGCGGCGTGGGACCTGGTCAAGGCGTGGAGCCTGGCCGAGCGCCAGACGCTGCGCGACGCGGTCCCGGCCCGGGGCCTTGCCGCGCCGATCCCCGGCGGGGGCACGCTTGGCGACATCGCGGGCCAGGTGCTGGACATCGCCACCGCCGGGCTGACCGCGCGCGCCCGGCTCAACGGCGCGGGCGACAATGAGAGCGGCTACCTCGATCCGCTGCGCGAAGTGGTGGCGAGCGGACGGACGCCGGCGGAGGCATTGCTCGAACGCTATCATGGCGCCTGGGGCGGCGACGTCTCGCCGATCTATGACGAGATGAGCTTCTGACGAGAGCCCCTCCCCTTCAGGGGAGGGGAGATGCTATTCCGCCGCCACCGGCTCCGGCGCCTTCGCCCCGCTAAGCCAGCGCAGCGCCCGCGGGATCGGCCCATGGCGTTCCATCCACGCGGCGTAGGCGCGGTAGGCCGGATCGGCGGAGAGGTGGCGCTCCTCGGTGCGCGCGCGCCAGTAATAGACCCCGCTGACCGCGCCGAGCAAAGCGGTGTTGCGGACGATGTCGCTGAGCGAGCCGGTGGTCGCGAGGAACGGCAGCGTCGTCAGCCACCAGAAGGCGTTCTTGGCGAGATAGGCGGGGTGCTTGCTCCAGGCATAAGGCCCGTGGGTGAGGATGCCGCGATGCGTCAGATTGGAAAAGCGCAGCCCGAACGCGACCGTCGCCCAGGCATAGACCGCGGTTAGCAGAACCAGCACCCCGCCGACCGCCGCGAGCGCCGCCGGATGCCCGTCGAGCCACCAGCTCCATTCCTGCGTGCCCGGATGGTAGTCGAGCGGCCCGCCATCGCCCATCATCCCGAACGGGGGGTAGCAGAGCAGCGCCGCTGTCCAGCCGGCAGCGTAAGGGTTGGCCGAGCGGATATGCGCGTCGAGCGGACGCATCGTCAGCACGTATCCGACGGTCGCGAAGGCGACGTCGACCATGAACATCCAAGCGATCAACCAGCGCGCGAGCGCGACGGGATCGCCGAGCAGGGCCGCCGGCGCGGGCATCTGGATCACGTCGGCCCAGTTGCCCGGAACGATCGAGATCATGAACGCGCAGAAGAAGCCCTTGACCGCCCAGCTGCGGAAATGCTCGGCCAGCGCGGCGCGATCGACCCCGGTGCCGTCGCCGAGCAGCCATTGGCCGAAGGCGAATGCGCCGTCGCGCGGCTCGACCAGGCGGCGGTCGATCCACAGCACATAGGGGATCGACGCGATCAGCAGGCACGGCGCCGCGAACTGAAGCACGTCCATGGCGAACAGATACTGCCCGTCCCAATACCAGCGGCCGATGCAGTAGAAGGCCGCGATCAGCCCCCAGGTCGCCCACAGCCCGGCAAGCTTGGTCAAACTGATGTCGAGCGTCTCGCGCGCAGGACGGGGCGGCGTCGCCCAATCGATGCCGGTCGAGGCGCGGCGATGGACGCGATCGACCAGCAGCGACCAGCCGATCATCGGCAGCCCGCATGCGGCGACGCCCACCAGCCCGGCGACCGGCCCGTCCATGCCGTAGAAGCCGGCGACCAGCACCCATAATCCGAGCCCGGCGAGGCCGGCGACGCCAACCGCGCCGCTGACGGCAGAGACCGGACGGGGATCATGTTCGAGACGCTGCTTCGCCATCGTCGTGGATTAGCGCGACAAGGGTAAGCAAGCGGTTACGCGGCGAACAATTCCAGCTGCTGTCGCCGCGGCGCGACGCGCGCCTTGAGGTCGGCACGGTCGATCAGGCCGGTCGGGCGCCAATCGAGGGTCGCGATGAACGGCCGTATCTTGGCGACCGACACGGTCAACCGCGCGATGTCGTCAAGCCGCAGCGTGCGCCAGCGACGGCTCGACAGAATCGCATTGACCGCCTTCACGCCGAGCCCCGGCACGCGCAGCAGCACCTCGCGCGGCGCGCGATTGACGTCGACCGGAAATTGCTCGCGGAACTTGAGCGCCCAAGCGAGCTTGGGATCGATATCGAGCGGCAGCATGCCGGCATCGTCGGTCGCCTGCACGACTTCGCCTGGCGTGTAGCCATAGAAACGCATCAGCCAGTCCGATTGGTAAAGCCGATGCTCACGCATCAGCGGCGGGCGCTGGAGCGGCAGGATCGCACTGGCATGCGGGATCGGGCTGAACGCCGAATAATAGACGCGCCGCAGCCCGAAGCGACCGTAGAGCGCGCTCGCCGCGCCGACGATGTCGCCATCGCTCGCGCCGTCGGCGCCGACGATCATCTGGGTCGATTGGCCCGCCGGCGCGAAGCGTGGCGCGGACTTGAAACGTTTGCGCGCGTCCTGCCCGTCGGCGATGTTCGCCTTGGTATCCTGCATCGCCCCGGCGATGCGCTCGGCCGATTTCTCCGGCGCGAACCGCGCGAGCCCGGCCACAGTCGGCAGCTCGACGTTGATCGAGATACGGTCGGCATGGAGCCCGGCCTGATGAACCAGCGCCGGATCGGCGTCAGGAATCGTCTTGAGATGGATGTAGCCGCGGAAATCGTGATCCTCGCGCAAGCTGCGCGCGACCTCGACCATCTGCTCCATCGTATAATTGGATGAGCCGATGATGCCCGACGAGAGAAACAGCCCCTCGATATAATTGCGCCGGTAGAAGGCGAGCGTGAGCTTGACCACTTCCTGCGCGGTGAAGCGCGCGCGGCGCACGTTCGAGCTCTTGCGGTTAATGCAATAGTGACAGTCGAAGATGCAGCTGTTGGTCAGCAATATTTTGAGCAGCGAGATGCAGCGGCCGTCCGGCGCATAAGCGTGGCAGATGCCCATGCCTTCGGTCGAGCCGATGCCGGTGCCGCCGACGCTGCTGCGCTTGACCGTGCCCGAGGAGGCGCAGGACGCATCATATTTGGCGGCGTCGGCAAGAATCGCCAGCTTTTCCCGCGTATTGAGCTGCGCCATTCGTTCGTTATATGTTCCTACAAGCCGGCTGTCCAGCTTTCAGGGGACGGCGGCAGCGTCCGCATCCGCCTGGCGCCGCTCCGCGCGCGCGTCGGCGAGCAGCTTGGCGTAGCAGCCGGTGAAGCCGCCCGACCCGACCGGCGAGCAGCTGTTGGGCGTCCCCGCGCGGCTGACCGATTCGAGCGTTTCGACGCGGTTGGCCCACGCTTGACCGGCAGCGCTTTCGGAGGCTTTCTTGCCGCGGAAGCGCTTGGGCAGACGATAACGGTCGCTTTCGGGCAGGCGCGGGCAGACGACGATCTCGTCGCCGCTCGCCTTCGGACAGGGATCGTTGCCGAATACGGGAACCGTCACGATCCGCTCAGGCGGATCCGGCGGATCGGCCAGGGCTGGCGTGGACGAAAAAACAGCGGCTAGCAATGCGGCGGCAAGCAATCGTTTCATCACGGCGATGTGCGCAGCGCGACCTTGCCGCGCGCTGAACAGGTTAGAATTTGACCGCGGTGTCGGCGCCGTTTTCCTTATTCTCCGCGCGCGCCTGACGGACGATCTGGTTGTAGCAGCCCGACGCACCGCCCGGCCCGACCGGCGAACAGCTTTGCGTGCCGCCCCGGCCGGCATATTCTATGCTCTGCGCCCGATCGGCCCAGGTCGGCCGTGCGCCCTTGAAGCTGTCGCGCAATTCCTCGGGAATGCGATAGCGATCACTCTCCTTCTTGCGCACGCAGACGACAATCTCCTCGCCGTTGCTGACGGGGCATTTGTCGTTGCCGTAGATGATCAGCACCTTGTCGCGTGCCTGGGCGAATGCCGGCGGCGGCGCGAGCGCGGCCAGGCCGAGCACGGTGGCGGCGAGAGCGAGAACGGTCCTGACCATCGGCTTGTCCTTCGTGACGGGTCCGCATCAACGCATGACCCGGCAAAAGCTTCCGTGCAAGCCTACAGCCGCTGCGACAGCCCGATCGCGAGGCGGCAGCCGAGGCGGATCGCGCCGCTGAGCAAGGGAAATGCCGGCGCATCCTCGGCGCCTCCCGCGAGCGCGGTGTCGCGATGCTCGACCTCCTCGGCGCGGAACTCGGCGATGGTCGCGCTGAGCTCGGGATCGGCATCGCCGAGCGCGTCGAGCTGCGCGCCGTAATGCCGGTCGATCTCGGTTTCGATCGCCGCGGTGCAGGCGAGCGCCGCGGCGGGACCGATCAGGGCGGTGACCGCGCCGAGCGCGAAACCGGCATGGTTCCACAGCGGCTGGAGCAGGGTCGGGCGGACGCGCCGCTCGGCGATCATCGCGTCGAAACGGCGGCGATGGCGTTCTTCCTGCGCCGCCATCCGCGCGATCGTGCGCACGACGGGGACATGATCGCCGAGCACCGCGAGCTGGCCGGCATAGATCCGCGTCGCGCCATATTCGCCCGCTTGATCGACGCGCAGCATCGCCGCGGTGTCGGCGGGGGTCAGCGGGGTCTGCGCAGCAGCCACAGGATCGATCCTCCAAAGCCGAGCGAGAACAAGGCGTTCCAGCCCGCGAGCGAAACGCCCCACAAGGTCCATTGTGCCTGATCGCAGCGGATCAGCGGGGTCGCCATGATCTCGGCCAGGATATCGGCGTGCGAGCCGCCGGCGCCGGTCGCTGCGCAGCGCGTCAGCCCCTCCCACCAATGATATTCGACCCCCGCATGGAACAGGCCGATCGCGCCGCTGACGACGATCGCCAGCGCCGCCGCGGCGGTCAGCCAGCGCGCGGCCGGTGCCCGGCGAAGCGCCAGCGCCGCAAGCGCGAGCAGGAGCGCGGCGAAATGCGGCCAGCGCTGCCAATAGCACATCTCGCACGGGTGCAGCCCGCCGAGATATTGCGAGCCGAGCGCCCCGCCGAGCAGCGCGGCGGGGACGAGCAGCGCGAGGAGGGTAGCGCGAGAGGTGCGGGTCATTTCAAAATCGGCGCCGTTGACTCCGGTCAGCCGCGCGGCTTGCGCGCCGGCCGCGCCTCCGCGACCTTCGCCGGCGCGCCGAGCCGCGCGATCGTCTTCAGCGCATAGTCGAGCTGGAAGTCCTCGATCCCCTGCTTCTTGAGCTCGTCGGCCGTCGCGGCGAAGCGCGGATCGGGCTTGCCGTCATCCTCGAGCACGCTGTCGTCGACCTTGGCGTCGTTGATCAGATGCCGCCGCAGATCGGCCTCGCGGAACAAGGGCCGATCCTTGTAATCGGCGTCGGTCAGCTGAGGCACGATGACGTCGGGCGCGATCCCGCCCTCCTGCACCGAGCGGCCCGACGGCGTGTAATAGCGCGCGGTGGTCAGGCGCACGGCCGTGTCGTCGCTGAGCGGAAACAGCGTCTGGACCGAGCCCTTGCCGAAGCTGCGCTCGCCCATCACCAGCGCGCGATGCTGGTCCTGCAGCGCGCCGGCGACGATCTCGGCGGCCGAGGCCGAGCCCGCGTCGACTAGCACGACGATCGGCAGCCCATGCGCGAAATCGCCGGGACGCGCATAATAACGCTCGATGTCGCCTTTTTCGCGCCCGCGCTGCGACACGATCTCGCCGCGCTCGAGGAAGGCATCGCCGACCTCGATCGCCTGATCGAGCAGCCCGCCCGGATTCGAGCGCAGATCGACGACATAGCCGAGCGGCGGCCCGCCCAGCGCCTTGTCGATCCCGACCAAAGCCGCGCGCACGCTGTCGCCGGTCTGCTTGCTGAAGCTGTTGATGTTGATGATGCCGACGCGGTTCCTGATCTCCCATTTCACCGGCTTGAGCTGGATGATCTCGCGCCGCAGGGTCAGATCGAACGGCTTGGGCCGGCCGGGCCGCACGATCGTCAGGCGCACGTCGGTGCCCGGGCGGCCGCGCATCTTGTCGACCGATTCGTCGAGCGTCGAGCCGTAGATCAGCGTGCCGTCGAGGTGGGTGATATAATCGCCGGACTTGACGCCCGCGCGGAACGCCGGCGTGTCCTCGGTCGCGGTGACGACCTTGACCGCGCCGTCCTCGAGCTGGACGGTGAGCCCGAGCCCACCATAGGCGCCGTCGGTCTGCGTCTTGAGGTTCTGATAGTCGCGCACGTCGAGGTAGGAGCTGTGCGGATCGAGGCTGGCGAGCATCCCGTCGATCGCGCCGCGGATGAGCTTCTGATCGTCGACCTTGTCGACATAGTCGCCGTGGATCTTTTCGAACACGTTCATGAACTGATCGAATTCGCGCGAGCTCGTCGCATCCACCGCGGACAGTGCCCCGGTGGTGGCGGGAATCAGCGCGACGGCAGCGATGAGGCCTAACGCGCGCAACAGAGGCTTGGCCATGCGTTCCGATCTTTCAAAAGCTTCGAGCCTGTCGTTACAGGCTTTTCGCCGGCGACAAAAGCAAGCTTCACTCCGGTCGCCGTTCGCACTGAGCCTGTCGAAGCGCCCCCTCTTCATACCGCGAGAAGAGGGAGGGCTTCGACGGGATCAGCCCGAACGGCTGTATGGGATTGTACCTTAACCGGAGCCGACCAGCGCGGTGATGTCGACCGGCCGGCCGCCGTGGCGCAGCTCGACCGTGATCGTCGGCCGGCCCTTGCCGGCGCGGCCGATCGGGCCGCCGCGATCGACCGTGTCGCCGACCGCGACGTTGGTCGCGGTCATGCCGGTGACGAGCGTCGTCCAGCCGCCGCCATGATCGATGATCACGATCCGGCCATAGGTGCGGAACTGCCCCGCATAAGCGATCCGCCCGGCGCCGGGCGCGACGACCTGCGCGTCGGCGCGCGTGGCGAGGCTCAGGCCGCGCGCGCGCACGCCCGACGCCGAGACCTCGCCGAGCCCGGCGGTGACCCGGCCGGCGACCGGCAGGCGGTATGGCGGCAAAGCGCCCTCGCCTTCGACCGCGGCGTTGAGCCCTGGCAGCGGCGCGCGGCCGGGCACCGGCGGGCGCAGCAGCGGGCCCGGCAGCGTGGCGAGGCGGGAGCGCACGTCGGCCTGCGCGCCGAGCTCCTGCATCAGCTCGCCGATGTCGCGCGCCTGCTCGCCGAGCGCGAGCGCGCGTTCGGATTCGAGCATGGCCGAGTTGGACAATGCCGCCGAACGCTGGCGCTGCGCCGCCTCGAGCCGCGCGAGCGCGACCTGCTGGACTTCGAGCCGCGCCTGCCCGGCGCGCAGCGAGGCCACCGCGAGCTCGGCGCGGCGGCGCAGCACCGCGCCTTGCCGCAGTTCGGCGCGCAGGCCGGCCGTGCGCCGCGCGATCACCGGCAGCGTCGCTCCGAGCAAGGCGCGGACATGGACCAGATCGGCGATCGAGCCCTGCTGGACCAGCGTCAGGATCGGGGGCCGGCGCGCCATCGTCTGCAGCGCGGCGGCGAGCCGGACGATCGGCTGCTGCTTCTCGGCGATGCGCGCGCGCTGCTGCGCGCGCAGCGTCTCGACGATGCGGATCCGCGCCTCGGCGGCGGCGATGTCCGCCTCGGCCGCCTGGACCCGCGCCGCGACCGCCGCCGCCTGCGCGCGCGCGCGCGTCGCCTGGTTGATCGCGCGCGCGGCCTCCGCCTCGAGCCGATTCGAACGCTGCGACGCGACCGCCGCCTCGCGCTTCGCCACCACCAGCGCGCGCGCTTCCTCGGCGATCGATTGGGCGGAGGCGGGGGTGGCTGCTATGACGAGAAGCCAGGCAAAAAGAGCCCGCGGTCCCGCGCGAAGTCGAGGGAGATTCGACCGTAGGAACGTGTCTCGACGTCGCTCGACACAGCGGGACGAATTGAAAATCGCCATCACCCCTCGCGATGATAGGGGTGGTTGGCGAGAATGCTCGTGGCGCGCCACAATTGCTCGGCGAGCATCGCGCGGACGAGCAGGTGGGGCCAGGTCGCCGCGCCGAAGGCGAGCGTCAGCGTGGCGTCGCCGCGCTCGCCATCCTCAAGCCCGTCCGCGGCGCCGATCAGGAAGCGGGTTTCGCGCCGGCCGTCGTCGCGCCAGCGCCCGAGCGTTTCGGCCAGCGCCTTCGAGCCGAGCTGAACGCCCTTCTCGTCGAGCGCCACGATCGCCGCATCGCCCTCGGGCGGCGCGACGCGGCCGCCGCGTTCGGGCAGCTCGGTGACCCGCGTCGGCCAGGCGATGCGCTTGAGATAGCGCCCGACCAGCTCGGCCTCGGGGCCGCGGCCGATCTTGCCGCGCGCGACGATGTGCAGCAGCAAGCGTAGGGTCAGGCGGAACCGGCGGCCGGCGCTTCCGCCGGGGGAGCTTCGCCGAACGCCCACATCCGCTCGAGATTGTAGAAGCTGCGCACCTCGGGGCGGAACAGATGGACGATGACGTCGCCGGCGTCGATCAGCACCCAGTCGGCGGTCGGCAGGCCCTCGATCCGTGCGCGGCGCCCGGTCTCGGCCTTGATCTTCTCGACCAGCTTGTTGGCCATCGACGCGACCTGGCGGGTCGAGCGGCCGCTGGCGATGACCATGTGATCGGCGATGCTGCTCTTGCCCGCGAGCGGGATGCTGACCGTATCGACCGCCTGGTCGTCATCGAGCGACTCGAGCACGAGGCGGTAGAGCGCGTCGACCTTGTCATCGGTCGGGGAGAGAGCGGGTGCGACGGAAGAGGCGGGCAAGGCGGCTCCTAGCTTGGGGATGGTTCGAGGTGCCAATCGGGATGGCGTGCGCGCAGCAGGGTCGCGGAGGTCGGATCGGGGCGGAAACGCAACAGCACGATCGCGGGCTTGCTCCACTGCGTCCATCTGCGCGCCCTGCCCGCCGGATGGACGAAGCGGCGGAGCCAGCCCATCGCCCCGGCGGCACGGGCCTGGCGATCATATCCGGGCCGGGCGACCACGGCAATGGCGATCATGCGGGCGATCCCGCGCCAGTCCTTCCATTGGTCGAACTGCGCGAGATTGTCGCTGCCCATCAGCCAGATGAAGCGCGTGCGCGGATGGCGGGCGATCAGCCGGCGCAGCGTATCGACGGTGTAGCGCGTGCCGAGCCGGGCCTCGATCGCGCTCGCCCGGATCGGGCTGCGCCGCGCGAGGCGCCGGGCCGAGGCGAGGCGCGTGGGCAGCGGCGCCATGCCGTGCTCGGGCTTGAGCGGATTGCCCGGCGACACCAGCCACCACAGCTCGTCGAGCCCGAGCGCGTCGATCGCGGCCAGGCTGATCCGGCGATGGCCCGCATGCGCCGGGTTGAACGATCCGCCGAGCAGCCCGACGCGCTTCATTCGGATCGCCAATCGGTGGCCGCATGGAGCACGCGCGCGACTTCGACGTCTTCCGTGAGAATCCTATACAGCAGAATGAACGGCAACCCGCGAACCGACCATTTGCGCAAATCCGCCACGCCAACCGGGGCGCCCACTCTTGGCCGGTCGCAAAGTATCAGGGGAGCTTTCTCAATTCTCTGTAGCAGACGGTCGCCAAGGCCCGGCTCCAGTTCGTCATAATATCCGGCGATGTTGAAAAGATCGATCCTCGCGCTGTCGCTCCAGCGTAGCCGCATCAAGCGGCCTCGCGAGACACTCGTCGAGCCTTTATTTCGGCCACCAGCTCTTCATGCGTGATCCAGCGTCCGTTATCCAGATCGTCGATACCCTGCTGGATAAAATCGAGGAATTCGGCGTCCTGCTTGATCTGGCGTTGCAGAGCGTCCGCCACGATCCACGATCGGCTCCGCTTCTTCGCCTTGGCAAGCTTGTCGAGCAGATCAATTAGCTGTTCATCGACACGGGCGGTGACAACGGCGCTTTTGCTCATCTCGAGCAAATAGCCGATGTATACATCCGATTCAAGGGCGGGTCTGGCCGGTTCCCGTCACGATCCATTTATATGTCGTCAGCCCCTCGAGCGCGACGGGCCCCCGCGCGTGGAGCCGCCCGGTCGAAATGCCGATCTCGGCGCCCAGGCCGAACTCGCCGCCGTCGGCGAACTGGGTCGAGGCGTTCCACATCACGATCGCCGAATCGACCTCGGCGATGAAGCGCTCCGCGGCGGCGGCGTCCTCGGTCAGGATCGCGTCGGTATGGTGCGAGCCGTGGCGCGCGATATGGTCGATCGCGCCGCCGACGCCGTCGACCATCGCGACCGCACAGACCGCGTCGAGATATTCGGTGTCCCAATCGGCCTCGCTCGCCTCGCCGATGCGATCATCGAGCTGGCGCGCCGCGGGATCGCCGCGCAGCTCGCATCCCGCGTCCGCCAGCGCCGCGACGATCGGGCGCGGATCAGGGAAGGCCTGGTCGATCAGCAGCGTCTCGGTCGCGCCGCAGATGCCGGTGCGGCGCATCTTGGCGTTGACCACGATCGCCTGTGCCGTGGCCGGATCGGCGGCGGCGTCGACATAGGTGTGGCAGAGGCCATCGAGATGCGCGAGCACGGGCACGCGCGCCTCGTCCTGGACGCGTGCGACGAGGCTCTTGCCGCCGCGCGGGATGACGAGATCGATCAGCCCGGCGGCACGCAGCAGCGCGCCGACCGCCGCGCGATCGGTCGTGCCGACGAGCTGCGCCGCATCCTCGGGCAGATCGGCTGCGCGCAGGCCCTCGACCAGCGCCGCGTGGATCGCGGCATTGCTCTCGCGCGCTTCCGATCCGCCGCGCAGGATCACGGCATTGCCCGCCATCAGCGCGAGCGCGCCAGCATCGGCGGTGACATTGGGACGGCTCTCGTACACGATCGCGATCACCCCGATCGGCACGCGCCGCCGCGCGAGCACGAGCCCGTTGGGACGCGTCGCGGTGTCGATCGTCTGCCCGACCGGATCGGGCAGCCGCGCGATCGCCTCCACCGCCGCGGCGACGCCCTCGAGGCGGGCGGGATCGAGGCGGAGGCGATCAAGCATCGCCTTGCTCAACCCGTTTTGCTCGCCGCGCGCCATGTCCGCGGCGTTGGCGGCGAGGATCGCATCGGCGTCACGGCGCAGCACGGCGGCGGCGGCATCGAGCGCGGCGGCCTTCTGCGCGGTCGGCGCGGCTGCGACGCGCGTCGCGGCGGTGCGAGCACGCACGCCCATGTCGGCGATGACGGCGTCGGCGTCCAAAGCGGACGGAGCGGCAGCAAGCATTGTGGTCATCAGCACTCCTTAGCAGGGCGCGCCGTGTCCGTCTTCCTCGGTGGGCGCCCCCGGTGACGGCGGCGAAAGACTTCGCTGATTTGGAGCATATTCTCTCCGAACGATTGCTTGCCCGGCCCTTGCAACTAAAATGACGTCCCTTGGATGAAGGAAGCTGCACATGAGGCCAATCACCGTCAGCACTGTGATCGGCCTGTCTCTGCTCGTTACGGGATGCGATTCGCCCACGCGGGCCGACGAGGATGGCAAGCGTCACGGCCGCTATGTCGGCATCGGCGTGTTCTCGGCCGGCGGGTTGTGGTCGAAAATGACCGCCTCGGCACCGAAGGACGACGCTGCCGCGCGGATCGCCGACGACGAGCATATTATCGTCGTCGTCGACAGCGTCACCGGTGAGCTACGCGAATGCGGCGACTATTCAGGCCACTGCATCAGCATGAACCCCTGGACAAAGCTGATTTCGGCCGAGCAGGAAGCGCCGGTAAAGCTCGTCAAGCACATGGCCGATCTGCTGCGGGATGAGGGAAAGAGCGAGGCGCTGGTAACCATGACCCCCATCCAGCGCGAGGCCGACAAGGATGGAAATACCAAAAAATAGCCTGAACGAGGCATCGGTCGTGATCAGCGCTGCTACTGGCAGCACGATGTGTAAAGGCATCACTTACTGAAGTAGTAGCTGCCGGCAGGTTGGCTTCGTGAGGGAAATGGGAATACTCGTCCAGTCGCCGGTCTGTCCATCGTATAGATTAATCGGCCTGATCAAGCCGCACTGTCTCCAGAACGGATAATGTGCTCGATCCTCACGCCCCCGCCGGCGCCGCCCCGCCAATCCCCGGCCGCCGCGTCTTCGGGATCGACGAGCCGCCGATGCCGAGCGCCGCGGGGCGGCCCTTGTCCGCGCCGCCCCGATCGAGCGGCTCGTTCGCCATCACCTTCTTGATCTCGTCGCCCGACAGCGTCTCATATTCGAGCAGCGCGCCGGCGAGCGCATGGAGCTGGTCGATATGCTCGGTCAGCAGCTGCTTGGCGCGCTCGTAGGCGCCCTCGACGATGCGCTTGATCTCGCTGTCGATCGCCTGAGAGGTCTCGTTCGACATCTGCCGCGCGCGGTTCATTGAGTAACCGAGGAACACCTCCTCGTCGGGCTCGGCATATTGCAGCGGCCCGAGCGCATCGGACATGCCCCAGCGCGTCACCATGTCGCGCGCCAGGCCGGTGGCGTATTGGATGTCGCTCGACGCGCCGCTCGAGACCTTGTCGTAGCCGAAGATCACCTCCTCGGCGACGCGCCCGCCCATCGACACCGACAGGTTCGCGTACATTTTGTCGCGGTGGTACGAATAATTGTCGCGCTCGGGCAGGCGCATGACCATGCCGAGCGCGCGGCCGCGCGGAATGATCGTCGCCTTGTGGATCGGATCGGACGCGGGCTCGTGCAGCGCGATCACCGCATGGCCCGCCTCGTGATAGGCGGTCATCCGCTTCTCGTCCTCGGTCATCACCATGGACTTGCGCTCGGCGCCCATCATGACCTTGTCCTTCGCGTGCTCGAACTCGCTCATCGCGACCAAGCGCTTGCCCATCCGCGCGGCGAGCAGCGCCGCCTCGTTGACGAGATTGGCGAGATCGGCGCCCGAGAAGCCCGGCGTGCCGCGCGCGATCACCCGCGCGTCAACGTCGGGCGCGAGCGGCACCTTCTTCATGTGGACCAGCAGGATCTTCTCGCGCCCGTCGATGTCGGGGCGGGGCACGATCACCTGGCGGTCGAACCGGCCGGGGCGCAGCAGCGCGGGATCGAGCACGTCGGGGCGGTTGGTCGCCGCGACGATGATGATCCCCTCGTTGGCGTCGAAGCCGTCCATCTCGACCAGCAGCTGGTTGAGCGTCTGCTCGCGCTCGTCGTTGCCGTTGCCGAGGCCCGCGCCGCGATG
>CAXTMX010000049.1:0-19933 GCA_964245585.1 uncultured Sphingomonadaceae bacterium
TCCGATGCCAGCCGTACAGCCGCGCCGCCCCGCCCCGCCCCGCGCGGCTGTACGGCTGGCATCGGACGCTGGGTTTGTGGGTGTGTCTTCCCGCGGCCGTGCTCGTCGCGGCGGGCGTGTTGCTGGTGTTCGAAGACGGAACCGCTCGGCTGATCGGCGCGTCCGCGCTCGAGGCGCCCGTCGTAGCCGACGCAGCGAGCATTCCAAGCTCTCCCCGCGCTTTTCCGCGCGTCGCCGCGGCAGCGCTGGCGCGATACCCTGGCTCGACGCTCGCCGCGGTGTCCTTCCCCACTGCCGAGCGCCCCGCCTGGCAGGTGCGCGTGCGCCAGGCGGACGAACTGCGGCGCGCTTATGGCGCGACCACCCTGTTCGTCGACGGCAGCGGCCGCATCCTTGCCGATCACGATACGCACCGGGCGCCCGCGGCGCGCTGGTTCATGGACGCGCTGTTCCCGGTGCATACCGGCGAAGCGGGCGGGATGGCCGGAAGACTTGCCGTGCTCGCAATCGGGGTGTGGCTCGCGACGATGACGTTGCTCGGCGTGCTGCTATGGGCGGCGCGCCGCAAACCCCGGGGATCGAGATGACGGCCGGGCGCGCGATACCGGCGCTTGCGGCCGTTGCGGCGGCTCTCGTCGCCGGAGCATCGCCGGCTGCGGCAAAAGCGCCCCGCTACGCCGTGGTCGACCAGATCGCCGGGCCCGATGGCCGCTACGATTATGCATCGGTGGATTCCGCTGCGAAACGGCTGTTCGTCGGCCGCGGCGATGGCGTGATGGCGATCGACCTCACGACGCGCGCGGTCACGCCGGTATTGACGCCCGGCGAGGGTGTGGCGGCGGTGCTGATTCTCCCCGGCACGCGATTGATGCTGAGCACCAATGGCGACGCCGACACCGCGATGATCGTCGATCGCGCCACCGGCCGGCGGACCGCGACGATCCCGACCGGGACCGACCCCGACGGGGCCGCCTTCGATGCCCGCAGCGGAATCGCCTTCGTGATGAACGGCGAGAGCCGCGACGTGACCCTCATCGATCCGGTGGGCGCCGCCGCGCTGGCGACGATCAAGGTCGGCGGCACCCCGGAGGGTGCGGTTGCCGATGGCGCCGGGCACGTCTTCGTCAACATCGAAGACACCGCCGAGATCGCACGGATCGATATCGCGAAGCGCAAGGTCACCGCCCGTTATCGCCTCGCCGGGTGCGAGGAGCCGACCGGCATCGCGCATGATCCGGTCACCGGGCTGCTGATTTCGGCTTGCCACAACGGCGTCGCCACGCTGGTGGACGCGCGCACCGGCGCGGCCCGCGGCAGCTTTGCGATCGGCCGCATGGCTGACGGCGCGATCTTCGATGCCGTCCGCCGGCTTGTCTACGTTCCCTGCGACGACGGCACGCTGACGATCGTGGCGCTCGACCGGCGCGGCCGGCCCAGCCCCGTCGCGACCGTCAACACCCAGGTCGGCGCGCGCACCGCGGCGCTCGATCCGAAGACGGGGCGGCTCTATCTGCCCGCCCACGATTTCGCCCCCGGCCCCGACGGCGCGCCGCAGCGTGTGCCCGGGACATTCAAGGTGTTGGTGGTAGCGCCGGCTGGAAAGGACGCACCATGAACGGGCACGGGGCGGTGCTGCTGGTCGGCGGCGGTCGGATGGGCGGGGCGATGGCGCGCGGCTGGAACGGCGGCGAACGGCTGTTCCTGGTCGATCCCAACGTCGCCGAGATGCCCGGCGCCGCCAGGATCGACCGCATTGACGCGATCGAACCGTCGGCGTCGTTGACGCTGATCCTTGCGGTCAAGCCTCAGATCCTGCCGGACGTCCTGCCCCAGCTACGTCGCTTTGCCGACGCCGGCTGCCTGATCATTTCGATCGTGGCGGGCGCGCCATTGCGGACGTTCGCAGACGCGTTCGGGAAGGCAGCGCGCGTGATCCGCGCCATGCCGAATACGCCGGCCGCCGTGCTACGAGGGATAACGGCCGCCGTCGCTGCGCCGGGGCTGGATGATGCAGGAAAGAAGCGTGCCGCAGCGCTGCTCGGAGCGGTCGGCGACGTGATATGGCTTGAGGACGAGGCGATGATGGATGTGGTGACGGCGCTTTCGGGCAGCGGGCCGGCCTATTTCTTCCGCTTCGCCGAAGCGCTCGCCCGCGCGGGCGCGGCGGAAGGGCTCGATCCCACCACCGCGATGCGACTCGTACGAGCGACCTTCGTCGGCGCGGCGGCGCTTGCCGATGCGCGAAGCGACACGCTGGAGGCGTTGCGCGTGGAAGTGACGAGCCCGGGTGGCGTCACGGCCGCCGCGCTCGCTTCGTTCGACCGGGACGACGCGCTCGATGAGCTCGCCGCGGCCGCATGCTCGGCCGGCGCGGCCCGCTCGCGGTCGCTCGCGTCGTGAGCGTCTTCGACGCGACCCCGGCGCAGGTGGCCGCGCTGGTCGATGCGTATCCGCTCGCCTGGGTCGTCTCGACCGCGGGGGACGATGTCGCTTCGACCCCGCTGCCGCTGCTGGGCGAACGCGACGAGGCCGGAGCGATCGCCTCGCTGTTCGGCCATTTCGGCAAGTCCAACCGGCAGGTGGCGATCCTGGAGCGAGATCCCCGGGCAACGATCCTGTTTCAGGGCCCGCACGGCTATATCTCGCCCGCGCTGGTCTCCAACCCCACCTGGGGGCCGACGTGGAACTATGCGGTGGTCCGCTTCGACGTGGAAATCCGCTTCGTCCCGGAAGAGACCGGCGAGGCAGTGCACCGTCTCGCCGCCGCTCTCGAAACGGGCGGCAGCGACGCAGCGTGGGTACCGGAACGGATGGGCGAACGCTACGACCAGCTGCTGCGCCACATCATTGCCTTCCGGGCGACCCTGCGGGCGACTCACGCCAGGTTCAAGCTCGGCCAGGACGAAACGGATGTCACGTTCAACGAGATCGTCGGTGGACTGGGCGATGTCGAACTATCGCGCTGGATGCGCAACGCCGCGGCAGACCGCAGGTCAATCGGAGATTGAAGTAGAACGGGTCAAGGCAGCAACCGGAGGGTGGCCCGTTTGCACGCCCGAACGATCCTGAACCGCAAGCCGAGCCCCGAGCGCCGGACTATGCCAAGCGTGCGGACGAGCATCCGAGGCGGGGTTGAGATGGAATCTTCGGAGTTTACCGAAACCGAGCGGATCGACGCCGAAATCGCACGCTTCGTGTCGGCCATCATGGAGGCTTCCGCCGACCAGCCTGATCTGGCGCGGTCGCTGGCCGAGCAGCGGGTGGCGGCGGAGACCGGTCGCGCCCGTTGGCGGCAGGGTGGTCCCGAGATGCACCGCGTCCGCGATCTTACGGCGGCGGCCAACGGCATCGCCGTGCGCGTGCGCCTGTTTGAACCGCATGTTCCCGGCGGGGATTTGCGCCCCGCGCTGGTCTATTGCCACGGCGGCGGCTTCACCCTGTTCAGCCTGGAAACGCACGACCGGCTGATGCGCGAATATGCCGCACGCGCCGGAGTGGTCGTCGTCGGCGTCGACTATTCGCTGTCCCCCGAGGTGCGCTTCCCCACGGCGCTGCACGAGATCGTGGCCACGCTGGACTGGCTGGGCGAGACCGGCGAAGCGCTTGGCATCGCTCCCCGCCGTATCTCGATCGGGGGGGATTCCGCCGGTGCCAACCTGTCCCTCGCCGCCTGCCTGGTGCTGCGCGACCGGGGAACCCGCGATCGGGTCGCCGCGATGATGTTCAACTACGGCTTCTTCGACGCCGACTTCGAAACCCCCTCGCAGCGCCTCCACGGCGGGGACGGCAAGCTTCTGACCACGCAGGAGCTCGTCGGCTATCTCGAACATTATCTCGGCGATGCCCCGTGGACCGATCCGCTGGCGCTGCCCGCGCTCGCCGAACTGCACGATCTGCCTCCGTCATTGCACGTGATCGCGACCTGCGATCCGCTGGCGGACGGGGATCGCGCAATGGCGCGGCGACTGCGCGAGGCGGGCAACCGCGTCACGGCGCGCGAATATGCCGGCGCGACCCACAGCTTTCTCGAGGCCGTCTCCGTTTCCGCTTTGGCGGAACGCGCGCTCGCGGAAAGCGGGGAATGGCTGCGCGACACGCTAACGCCGCAAGCCGGCTCGGCTGGCTGAAAGGCGCGCCATCCCCGCCCCTCGCCTCCGCCCGCTTTCGGTACGCAAGCCGATCGCACTGATCCAGGCGGAGGCGCGGGATCATGGGCTCGACAGCTCGCTCGGGCCCGTTCACCTGCTGCTGCTCGGCGTTGGCTCGATCATCGGAGCAGGCATTTACGTGATGACGGGTTCGGCCGCGGCCCATTTCGCCGGCCCCGCGGTGCTGTTGTCATTCCTCGTCGCCGGCGCCGCGTGCGCGTTCGCCGGGCTCTGCTACGCCGAGCTCGCCTCGACCATGCCGGTCACCGGCTCGGCCTATGTCTATGCCTATGCCACCCTGGGAGAGCTGGTCGCTTGGATCTTGGGCTGGCTGCTGGTCCTTGAATATGCGATCGCCGGGGCGACGGTGGCCGTCGGCTTTTCCGGCTATCTGGTAAGCCTTTGCGCGACCTTCGGCATCACCGTGCCCGCCGCAATCGCGACGCCCTTCGTGCAGTCGCTGTCGGTGCCCGGCGGCTATGCCTTCATCACCGGCGGGGGCGTCAACCTGATCGCGAGCGCCGCCGTGATCGTGATGACGGTGCCGCTGGTCATCGGCGTGCGCGAGTCCGCCATGGTGAACAGTGCGATCGTGCTGCTTAAGATCGCGGTGCTGCTCGCCTTCGTCGCGTTCGATGCGGCGGCGGTGGTGCCCGCGCACTGGACGCCGTTCATGCCGGCGAACGAAGGCGGCTTCGCGTTCGGCTGGCCCGGCGTGTTCCGCGCCGCCTCCGTCATCTTTTTCGCCTATCTCGGCTTCGAGACCGTTTCCACCGCCGCCGCCGAGGCGCGCAACCCGCAGCGCGACATCCCCTTCGGCATCCTGGGATCGCTGCTCCTGTGCACCTTGCTCTACATCGCGGTCGCCACCGTGCTCGTCGGCATCGTTCCGTACCGCGAACTGGGCGTACCCGATCCGTTGGCGGTGGCGGTCGATGCGATCGGCAAGCCGTGGCTGCTGCTGTTCGTCAAGATCGGCGCGGTGATCGGGCTCACCTCGATCCTGCTGTCCACCTGCTACGGCCAGTCGCGAGTGTTCTACGCGATGTCGCGCGACGGCTTGCTGCCGCGGATGTTCAGCGCGTTGCATCCGCGCTTCCGCACGCCCTGGCTCGGCACGAGCGTCATTTCAGCGGGCATGGCGCTCACCGCCGGGTTGCTGCCGATCACGCTGCTCGGGGACCTCATCAGCCTGGGCACCGCCACCTCATTCGCGATCGTCTGCTTCTCCGTGATGTGGCTGCGCAACGTGGAGCCGGACATACCACGCCCCTTCCGCGTGCCGCTCGGCGGCCTCCGCATCGCCGGACGATGGATCGGCGTGGTGCCCGTGCTCGGCATGGTGATGTGCCTGGTGATGGTGGCCCCCGTGGCGCTCGACATCGTGTCCAAGGCGCTTCGGGGCGACATCCTGCCGGCCAGCCTGCTGACGAGCTATCTCGGCGCAGGCGCGGCGCTCTACGCCTTCTACGGCCGGCGTCATTCGCGGCTGGGGCAGGGACTGGAACCGCGCCGCGCACCGCCTGCCGACTATGATCCGACGGCGCCGATCGCGCCGGCGATCCCACCGGAAAGTCCGGCCGCGCGCTGAGCGTCAGGAGCGCGACAGATACTGGCTCGGCGGCACCCCAAAGGCGCGGTGGAACATGGCGGTGAACGCGCTGGGACTGTCGTAGCCCACGTCGAATGCAACCGTCGTCACCGCGCGGCCGCTGGCGAGCAGCGACAGCGCCTGCATCAAGCGAACCTGCTGGCGCCAGATCGCCAGGCTCATCCCCGTCTCGGCGCGAAAGGTTCGCGTGAAGGTGCGCCGGCCCATACCGGCGCGAACGGCAAGATCATCGAGATGGTGCTGGCCGGCGGGGTCGCGGAGGATCGCACGACAGACACGCAGAAGCCGGTAGTCGAGCGGCATCGGCACCTGCAGCGGGACGCTTGGCACCGTATCCAATTCGGTGAGCAGCAAGTCGATCAGCAGGGCGTTGCGGCCCTCCGCTGCGTAGGCGGAGCCAAGACGTGCAACTTCGATAATAAGAGCCTTTACCAGGTCCGTCACCTCGATCACGCGGCACTCGCTGTCACGCTGCGCGTCGGCGAAATACAAGGTGTGCAGCGAGACCTGCCCCCGACAAGAGACCTGGTGCTCGACATTACGCGGAATCCAGATCGCGCGTTGAGGCGGGATGACGAAGCTTGCCTTCTCGGTGATTACCGACATCACGCCCGCCGACGCGTAAAGCAACTGATCGCGCGTATGACTGTGGAGGGGGTCGACGAAGCCCGGCTCATAATCAACCTCGAGCCCGATGATCGGACATCCCGTATCGTCGAGTTCCACAAACTGCGTCATGGCCTGTCTCCGACAAATCGCGCGAAATTGTTTCGTGCCAGCAGGAATGTTCGGCGGCCGACCCGTGTCAATCGCCGACCGCCAGCGCATTGCGCCTCTGGCCCGAACGAGACGCTGCTTGGCCTAATCGCTCAGGCGGGCCATGTTTTCCGGCTTCGGTGCAAAAATCAGCGAAAGGAAGCCTGGTGCTCAACTTCAGCTTCTACCCCGAGATCGACACGGCTACCGGCGCGAACCATCGCTCGAGCGAGCGCCGGTCGCTGCCCGCCTCGGGCGGCCCAGGGCTGAGACGGCCACGCGAAACGGGCAGCTGCGCTTTCTCTCTGGGTCTTTTATCCGCCGGCTGGGCCGGAAGGATCAGTCCGCTCTGCCCCGGGTGGCGAGATAAGCCGCGGCGGTCGTAGGGCCGCTCGCCACCGTATCGGTGTGTTCCGCGATGAAGCGGCGGTAATTGAGAAAGAAATCGGCGCCCGAAGGCAGCTTCAGCGCCTTCCACGCCTTGTCCAGCGCGGCGGCATTTTCAGGCGGAGTCTTGGCGGGCTGGATCAGGATGAAATCCCAGTCTGCGCCGTCGCTGTGAACGTAAAGCTGACGGGGCGGCAGCCTGGCGATGCGGTTGGCTTCGTCATAGCGGGCGATCTCGGCGAGAAAGGCTTCGTGCTGGCCCGGCGCAATGCGGTAGATCTCGATCATCACGCTCGGCACCGAGGGCGTCGTGCCAGCCGCCTCAACGGGGCCGGCGACGGCGGCCAAGGACAAAGCCGCGGCGAGCAGGCGGGCATTCATTCTATCACCCCCTGCGTATTGGGGCCGGGGTAAAGCCCCGCGGGCCGACCAGTCAGAACTTTTTGGTGACGGTGCCGATCACCTGGCGGCCGGCGCCATAGGTGCAGTTCGAGAAGCTGGCGCAACGGGCCACGTAGCGCTTGTCGAACAGGTTCGACGCGTTCACCGCGAAGCGCCAGCCGGGCGTGTCATAATGCACGATCGCATCGAACAGCGTCGATCGATCGCTGTAGAGTGTTTCGACCGTCGCGGAGGTCGTGAAGGCGTCGGGCACCGCGCCGGCGCTGCGGCCCGAGTAGCGGATGCCCCCGCCGAAGCCTAGCCCGCCCAATCCGCCCTTCTGGAACGTATAGTCGACGAACAGCGAGGCCTTATGCTTGGGCGTGGTGACGAGCCGCGCGCCGAGCGCGTCCGCGTTGTCGCTCTCGGTGATCTCGCTGTGGGTGTAGCTGTAGCTTGCATTGATCGACAGCTGCTCGCGGATGCGCGCGACCAACTCGATCTCCCCGCCCCACACCTCGACCTCGCCGGTCTGCACCCCGAACACTGGCGTGATCGACGTCCCGACCGAAACGACGTTCCTCTGCTTGATGTCGTAGAGCGCGGCGGTGCCGAACAGCTTGACGTCGCTGCTGCCCCGGCTGTTGAACTTGACTCCGCCCTCGATCTGGCGGCCCGAGGTCGGCTTGAACGGGCGCGGATTGGCGGGATCGGTCGTCGCATCGGTTCCCAGCACCGGCTCGAACGAGCGCGCATAGCCGATATAGGGGGCAATGCCGCTGTCGAGGACGTAATTCGCGCCGACGCGCCAGGTGAACTTGTGCTGCTTGGTGGTGGGGCTGCCGGCTGTATTGCGGTCTTGCAGCCGCACCCAATCATAGCGTCCGCCGAGAAGCACATAGAGATTGCCGAAGCCGATCTGGTCCTGCGCATAGACACCGGCCTGCTTCAGCCGAATGTTGCTGAACTGGGTCGCCAGCGCCGGATTCGCCGAAGGCGGCACGTCGCTGTAGACAGGATCGAAGATATCGATCGGCGGCGCTCCGGCGAAGCCGAAGGCGGAGACGTTCAGCACGCGGCGATAATCGATGCCGGCGACCAGATTGTTGGTGATCGTGTCGGTGTCGAACTTCGCGTCTAGCCGATTGTCCGTGGCAAAGCTGTGGACCGTCTCCCGGTAGGGGAAACTGAAGCGGTTGAGCGTGCGGAAGTCGTCGGGCACGCCGCCGAAATCGGCATCGGCTAAACCCGCACCGTAGATGATGCGCTGCTCTTCGCGGTAGCGTGTCCATTTGGTGTTGGAGTGGAGCGTGACCCCCTCGGTCAGTTCGTGGGCGACGTCCCAGCCTACGCCATACTGCTTGCGCTCGTAACGGTTGAAGCCGGGTTCGCCGAAGTTGGCGCGGTGGCTGATCTTACCGAGCGGATTGGGCAGCAGCGTTCCAAAAGCGGGCAGGAAGCCGTTGGTATCGCCGTTTACCTCGTCGTACTGATAATAGCCCAGCCCGGTGATCGTGGTCCGCTCGCCTAGCTTCCAGGTGAACGTCGGCGCGATGAGGGCGCGCTTGGCGCTCACCTTGCGGCGCTCGGCGTTGCGATCGAGATAGAGGCCGGTCAGCCGCGCCGCGAGGCCATTCGCCACCTCACCCGTCAGCGTACCCTCGACCGACTTGTAGTCGTACGAGCCATATTTGGCCTGGAGCTCGCCGCCGAAGTCGGCATTCGCACGGCGGCTGATCTGGTTGTAGATGCCGCCCGGCGGCGAGGCGCCGTACAGCACCGATGCCGGCCCTTTCAGCACCTCGAACGTTTCGAACGCGTAGAGATCGACGCCGACGCTCTGGATCGTCGTCGAAACCGGCGCCGCCAAACCATCGATGAACTGACGTGGAGTGAAGCCGCGCACGGTGATGAAATCGTAACGCAGGTCCGGCCCGTAATTCTCGCCGGTGACGCCGGCGGTGTAGCGGACCGCTTGCTGCGCATCGACGAAGTTGAGCAGATCGATCTGATCGCGCGTGATGACCGTGACCGACTGTGGCGTGCGAATGAGCGGAATGTCGGATTTCGACGCCGTGATGCTGCCGCCCGGCACATAATTGCGCGCGGTGACGACGATCGTATCCACGCCGTCCTCGGTGGTCTTTACCGTCTCGTTGGACGTGCTCTGGATCACGTTCGAGCGGCCCTTGGCCAGCGGATCGGCGTCTTGCCCCCAGGCCGGGGTCACCGCCAGGGCGGCGATCGCGCCGGCGCCAAGGAGCTGGACCTTCGACCAACGCTTGTCTGATTTCTGCTGCATTCGGCCCCCACTGAGTTGAATTTGAAACGCCCGGCTTCTAACCCTCTCGTGCTTATCGCAGAAGCTTAACCTGTCCTTCTGGTGCGGTGATGCGCGAACGGGCCAAGTTCAGCGTGTCGCGGGCAAGAGGTTGGCGCCGTCCCCCGTTGCGCGTGGCGCAGCGCCGGGATCGGGCGTGCCGGGCGGACGATCGTCCCGGTACCAGGGACGTCCGAACGGCTTGGTTTGCGGCCACAATTCGTCGAGCGTCTCGGCATCGCGGAGCCGGCCGCCCGCCATCACTTGGCCGATCGCCATGGTGTTGCGGATATCGGTCAGCGGATCGCGGTCCAGCACGACGAGATCGGCCACCTTGCCCAGCTCGAGGCTGCCCAGATCGGCCTGGCGGCCGATCGCGCGCGCGGAGCCGATCGTCGCGGCGCGCAACGCCTCGGCGGGGGTCCACCCCCCCATCACATGCGCCTCCATTTCCCAGTGAAAACCGATACCGGGCAGTTCGCCGTGGCTGCCCATCCCGACGATGCCGCCCGCCCGCATCACCCGCGCAGCACTCCCGGCGTAAGCGGGGAACAGCGCATCGCCGAGCTGCCGCCAGTTGCGCTTGCGCGTCTTCATGTCGACGATGAAGCGCGGGGCGAAGCGATTGAGCTTGGGATCGCCGTTGGGCTGGCGCGCGACGATGAAATAATCCTGCCCGCCGCCGTTGATCATCAACGTGGTGTTATAGGAGACGCCGCTGCGCGCGATGAATTCGACGACGTCGCGGTAGAGCGGGGCGGCGGGAAGCGCATGCTCGGAGCCGGAGATCCCGTCCTGGATCTGCGTCAGGTCGAGCTTGTCGACGGTCGCGCCCTCGGAGGTGACGAGCAGGCCATGCTCGCGTGCGCTTTGCGCGATCCATTCGCGCACGCGCCGGTTGCCGGTGCGGTAGAGCTTGATGTTGCCGAGCCGGTAATGGTCGCGGTAGCGATCGAGCACGCGATCGACCTGCTCCTTCGACGTGAACTCGTTGAACGAGAACAGCGCCGGTCCCGTCGAGCGGATGCGCGATCCGGTCATCAGCCCGGCGTCGATCAGGTCCTGATAGGCCAGCATGTCGATGCTGAGCGTCGAGGGGTCGAACGCGGTCGTAATGCCATAGGCGAGATTGGCGGCGGCCCCCCAGCTTTCCAGATCGAGCACGCCCCGCCGGACGTCCGCGAGATGATCGTGGTCGTCGATGAAGCCGGGCACGATCCACTTGCCCGAGACGTCGCGCACCGCCGCCCCAGGCGGCGCAGCTACGCTGCCGCGCGCGCCGACCGCAGCGAACCGGCCGTCGACGACGAGGATGTCGGCGTTCGCAATCGTCCCCTGTGCGCCCATCGTGATCGCGGTGGCGCCACGCAGCAGCAGCGATCCGTGGGGAACATCGCGGGGCACCTCAACGGCTGCGTCCACCCGCGACGGGCGGCCGGCATCGACGTGCTCGCCGTCGCTGGTGGCGGCGGCAAGCGTCACATCCGCAAGCGGACGGCGGAACCAGCTCGATCCGACGGCCCAGCCGATCGTCCGCCCATCCGCGCTCCACTGCAGGAAATCGGCGCCGACTTCGGTCAGCTTGGCGTGACGCACGCCGGGCGCCGCCAGGTCGACGCTGGCGCCGCTCTTCCCGGGCATCGCGAGCAGATGGAGCTGCTGCGCGATCTGCGCGAGCAACCACCTGCCATCCGGGCTGAGGCGGAGGTCATCCGCCGGAGCGCGGCTTGGCAGAAAGTAATATCCCGGACCGGTCACCTGAACGAGCAGCTTGCGACCGCCGCCGTCGAGCGCCACCGCGTTGAGCCCGTCATCGAACAGCATCGCGACGACGCTGGGATCGGGGCCGAAATGGGGCGTGCCGCCCATCATGCCCTTGGCAATCGGGCGCGCCGCGCCCCCCGCCGCTGGCAAGGCGACGAGCTCGGCGTCGCGCAACGGCCCATATTCCATGTAGCGGTGCATCCGCACCTCGTTGCTCGAACGCACCGCGATCACCGTCGCACCATCAGGCGTGAACACCGGATTGGTATAATAAGCCGGGTTGTCGCTGAGGCGGACAGGCGGGGCGGCACCGTCCGCCTCGACCCGCCACAGATCTCCCGCATCGCGCGCCGTCCAACGAACGTAGACGATCGAGCGTCCGTCGGGCGACCAGCTCGGCTCATATTCGCCGATCGCATCGCGCGTGAGCCGGCGCGGCGTGCCGCGCCCGTCGAGCGCCATCACGTAAATCTGGCCGAGTGCGGAGAAGACGAGCCGCTTGCCGTCGGGCGACTGCATTGGGTGCTGGATGATCCGCGCGCGCACTGGGCCGGTCTCCTCGCGGATCGCGGGCCGGTTGAGCGCGCCGAGCGGCACGCGCACGTCGGCGGTGAACGGGATGTCGGTCGCTCTGCCGTCCGCCACCGCGACCCGGCGGAGCTTGCCGCCGTCGTTGACGATCAGCGAGCGGCTGTCCGGCGTGAAGGCGTAATGCGGCGCGAGGTCGCGCCAGGGCGCACTCTCCAGCTCGTCATGCTGCGCGAGGCGGAACAGCCAACGGTCGGCATGCGTCGCCAGGTCGAGCACGCGTAGCCACATCTCGGAGCCATAGCGTGTGGCATAGACAAGCAGCCTCCCATCGGGCGAGGGAAGCGGGCGAAAGAAGGTGCCGAGTACGAGATCGGGCCGATAGCTGCGCGGCGGCTCGACCAGCGTCTCCTCCTTGCCGGTGGCGAGATCGCGGCGGCGGATCACCCAGCCGGGCGGCTCCGCATCGTGCGGGCCGACCTGCGAAGCATAATACAGCCAGCGCCCGTCGCGCGATGCGGCCGCGCCGACCGTGCTGCTCTCCGGATCGCCCGTGATCGGCACGAGCACCGTGGAATGACCCGTGGCGGCATCGACACTCAGCAGCTCGAACGCAGCATGATCCGTGCGGAAGCGCGACACGAAGATCGTCCTGCCGTCCGCGCTCCAGGCGGGCGAGGTGAAGATCGCGTCCTCATCGAGCCGCGTCACCGGCCTTGGATCGCGGCCATCGGGGCTCATGATCCAGACATTTTCCGCGCCCGAGCGATCACTGAGGAAGGCGACGCGCTTTCCGTCGGGGGAAAAGGCGGGCTGCGAGTCGAACGGCAGGCCGGTTGCGATCGGCCGCGCTTTGCCGCCACCGGCGTCGAGCGCGTAGAGATCGCCGAGAAGCTCGAAGACGATGCGCCGGCCGTCGGGCGAGATATCCGGCGAGAGCCACGTTCCCTCGGCGGTGGTGAACGCAATGGTGCGGGTTGCCCGGAGCGGCAAGCCCGACGCGCGCGGCGTGCGCGCGGGCCGAGCACGCGTCGCAGGCGCGCTCGGCGCGGCCACCGGAACTTCGTTATCGGGGGGCGACGCCGCCGGCTGAGCGATGGTCGCGCTCACCAGCAACGCCTGAGCGAGGAGGAAGAGCGCCGTCCACGGGAGCATGTCAGGTTTCGACCGAGTCATCAGCGGCGGGGCGCGTAGCGATCGCGCAACAGCGTTTGGCGGGTGACCGGCGAGACCTCGCGCCCTCCGAGCATGACAAGGCGAGGCGCGCTCGCCGGCTCGAGCGGATCTCCGTCCCAGATCACGAGATCGGCGTCTGCGCCGGCCGTCAATGTTCCGGCGTGGGAACCGAGATCGAGCACGCGCGCCGCGGCGGAGGTGATCGCACCGAGCGCCGTCACGTAAGGCAGCCCCGATGCCACCGCGAGCCCTGCTCCCTCGCGCATTGCCGGCGCGGCATTCCAGCTGCGATAAATCCCCTGCGCCGAGACGCTGAACGCGACGGTGACGCCGGCCTTGGCAAGCAAAGCGGCATTGTCGGGACGGCCGCCGATCCGGTCGTAGGTATCCGGCAGATCGGACAGCGGATCGAGGATGACGGGAACGCGCGCGGCGGCAAGCTCGTCCGCCGCCGCCCACGCCTCAGCCCCGCCGAACAGGATCAGCCTGAGCCGATAATCGCGCGCGAGAGCGATCGCCTGGCGAATATCCGCCAGCCGATCGCTTTGCACCACCAGGGGAAGGGCACCGGCGAGCACCGGCTTGAGCGCCTCAGCGTCGAGATGGTTGAGCAGCCGGTCGCGCGGCCCTCCGTCATGCCGGAGTGGCCGATAGGCTCGCGCCTCGTCCAGCGCGTTGCGCAGCAGCTGCCATGCCGCGGCGCGCGAGCCGCCGACGTCTCCCGCGGTCGCTCCGCCCACCGTAGCGAACATCGCGGCGCGCGGACGCTCGACGGTCGTGCCGACCGCCGTGAGGCGGACGACCGCGCCTCTTCCATCGAACGGGGCACCGCTCGAGCCGTCGGGATAGACAAGCGCCCACGCCAGACCGTCAGCGCGGGCCTGGCGCAGGGTCTGGTTGTCGGGATCGATGGCGTAGGCGATGTCGAACGAGGCGCCGAGCGGCCCCTTCCCGACGCGTGCACTTTGCTCTTCGGCGATCGCCCCCACCTCGCCAAGCCCGATCTGCGTCGCGGCGTCGATCAACGCGGGGGTGACGACCTTCCCGGCAGCGGCAATTATCCGCGCGCCCGCGGGCACGGCGCCGCCAGCCGTGATCGAGGCGATGCGCCCGTCCGTAACGACGATGGTGGCGTTCTCCACCGGAACGGGTGCGGTCATCGTCCACACGGCCGCACCGGTGATGGCCACGGTCTGCGCGCCGGCGGGGGCGCAGCACAGCAGCGCCACGACCGCGAGCAATCTCATCGCCGGTCACTCACGATGCTGCGGCCGAGCTCGAAATCGGACGGCAGGGGCGGCGCGCTGCGATCGAAGACGAGCGCGCCATCGATATAGACTTGTTCCGGATGGCTGTAGACGCTGAACGGATCGCCGGACCACAGCACGAGGTCTCCGTTATAGCCCGGCGCAAGACGGCCGATTCTGTCGTCGAGCGCCAGCGCCCTCGCCGGATTGGCGGTGATCCAGCGGATCACCCGCTCGGGAGGCAGCGCTAACCCGGCCCGACGCCCGGCGGCGGCGGCCTTTGCCGCCTCGAGGTTGAGATGCACGCCCAGCACGGGGATGTCGCTGTGCACCATCGCGCAGCCGCCGGCAGCGTCGACGAAGGCGATATTCTCCCGGATTGCATCCTCCGCTTCCGGCTTGAACCCCCACCAATCCGGCCAGGCCGCAACGCATATCCCCGCCGCGGCGAGCAGGGGCGCGATTTTGTACGCCTCGGTGGCGTGGTGGAAGGCGCTGATGTGGAACCCGAACTCGCGCGAGAGATCGATCATCCGCGCCATGTCGTCCGATCGATAACAATGAATGTGGACGGGCATCTTGCCGTCGAGCACGGCCGCGAGGGTCTCCTCGTCGAGCTTTCGCTCTGGTGGTTTCCCCTTGCCGCCGTGGCCCCGATGATCGCGTTCGTGGCGATAGTCATCGGCCTCGAGGAACGCCCCGCGCATTTCGGCGATCTCGCCCTGGCGGCTGTTGAGCAGGTTGCGGCTCGCCAATGTCTGTTTCGGATTGGCGCCACAGGCCATCTTGAGCCCCTGCGGCGCATCGGGAAACTTCATCGCGGCCACCGTCGGCGCGGCGAGCGGCTTCACCACGACCGACCGGCCGCCGAACAGCACCGAGGATCCGGGCAGGATCTGAAGCGTGGTCACGCCCGCGGCGAGCGTCCGGCCGAACGCGGGATCGACGGAGCGGACAGCGTGCTCGATCCAGGTCTCGGAAGCGTCTGGATCGTGCATCTCGGTCACGTCGCTCGCTTCGGCATCGAGCGAAGTCTGCGGAAGCGTGTAGACACCCAGATGCGTATGGATGTCGATCAGGCCGGGCGTGATCCACTTCCCGCGTGCATCGACGATCCTCGCCGCCGGTGAGCGCGGAAGCGTACGGCCGACGGCCACGACCTTGCCATCGGCCAGCATCACCTCGCCATCATCGATGCGCCCGCCGGTCCCGTCGAGGATCGTCGCGCCCGTCAGCAGCACGGGCGAGCTAGGCCGAGGGCGATAGGTGCTGGGATAAGGATCGTCGGGATAGCGCCGGAGAGCGGGACCAGGGTCGGCATCGCGGTGGGGACCGTGGCCTGGGCCGCCGGCGGGGCTATCGCCGCGGCGCGGCGCGGCGGCATGCGTCACCGGGTTCGCTAGAACGACGGAGAGTAGCAGCGCACCTAGCGCGGCGAGGCGTGCGGCCGGTCGATTCATCGCCTGAGGTCCATGCGCCACACCTGCTGCGAGGGCCGAAGACTAGCAAGCCCTGCGACCGGCACGTAGAGCGAAAAGGCCAAACATCATCGTTTTGAGGAAGCCCGGCTCGCGCCGTCGGGCACCGGCCACCTCAACAACCCCTCCGCAATAATATGTCGTCTGTGCGTCGAATTTTGCCAGCCGTGGGGATGGCTGAACTACCACAAGCGGCTGCGGGCCGCCGAACGACCGCGGATGGTCTCCTGGATCATGGTAAGGTAGCGCACGGCTAGCGCCCTGCCGTCATAGATGCAAATTTGTGTTACAAGTCAATGCATAAGCATTTGACTGGTGACCCCTACGGGAATCGAACCCGTGTTTTCGCCGTGAGAGGGCGACGTCCTGGACCGCTAGACGAAGGGGCCGTGCGATGGCGCGAGGCGCGTCCCTTATGGACGGCATCTGCGGCCGTCAAGCGGGAGGCGCACGACCGGCCGGCGGCGTCAAATCGCCTTAGCCTCCGGCCGCGAATGTTGATAGGCGTGCCCGGCCGCGTCGAGCGGGATGGAGAACAGCGTGTCGCCCGAAGCAATTCGCCTGGTCAAAACCAGCTTCGCTTATGTCATCCCGATCAGCGGCGAGGCCTCGCGCCTGTTCTACGATCGGCTGTTCTCGATCTCGCCCGAACTGCGCGCCCTGTTCACCCGCGACATGCAGGAGCAGGGTCGCGTGCTGATGCTGACGCTGGCGACGATCGTTCACGACCTCGACAAGCTCGACCGGCTGGTCCCGGCAGCGCAAGACCTCGCGCGGCGCCACGTCCAATATGGCGTGATCGACGCGCATTATCCGCTCGTCGGTGACGCTTTGCTATGGACGCTGGAGCAGGGATTGGGGCCACGCTTTACCCCGGCCGTGCGCGCGGCATGGGCCGAAGCGTATGGCCTGTTGGCCGACGCGATGACCGCTGCGACCCGTTAACCCGGGCGGGCACGCAGCCGAGGCCGATCGGCGCAACCTACCCAAGAGCCGATGCTGCGCTTCGCCGTCATTCGCTTTCCGCCAAGATCGTCGTTGCGAAACTGCTCATGACCGCAGGAGCTTCGACGGATCCGCGGCTCGCCAATTAATTGTCGACCATTGGACAATCTGCAATTTCCTTGTACGCGGCGATCGACGGAAATGAGAAAGATGCAATGGCAAAGCTGATGCAGCCTGCTCGGGCGGAGATCGCGCGTTGAAGGCCGCCGTCCTCGACGCGCTGGGCGCCGCCCCGCGCTACGGCGACTTCACCGAGCCTTCCGCGGCACCGGGCGAGACGATCGTCCACGCGATTGCCGCCGCCATCAAGCCGATCGACCGCGCGATCGCCGCCGGAACGCACTACAGCAGCCCCAGGAGCGTACCGGTGGCGTGCGGCATCGATGGCGTCGGGCGGCTCGACGACGGGAGCCGCGTCTATTTCATGGCTACCCGTCAGCCGTTCGGCGCGATGGCGGAGCGCGCGCCCGCGACGTTGACCGTGCCGCTGCCCGACGGAATGGATGAGGCGCTTGCGGCGGCGGTGGTGAATCCGGCGCTGGCGGCCTGGCTGCCGCTCGTCTGGCGCGGCCGGCTTGCCCAAGGGGAAAACGTCATGGTGCTCGGCGCGACCGGCGCGGCGGGACGGCTCGCGGTCAAGGCAGCGCGGCTGCTCGGCGCGCGCCGGGTGGTAGCGGCGGGGCGGCGGCAGGATGTCCTCGCCGAGCTCGATGCCGACGCGACGATTGACCTGCGCCTTTCTCCGGAGGAACTGGGGCAGGCGTTCGCCGAGGAAGCCGCGCATGGGATCCACGTTATCGTCGACTATGTCTGGGGCGCGCCGGTCGAAGCGCTGCTCGCCAATCTCGGCAAAGCGGACTCCCCGGCCGGGGGATCGAGCGCCCGCGCCCGGCTGGTATCGGTCGGAACGATGGCCGGCCGCACGATCACTTTGCCCTCGACGCCGCTCCGCTCATTGCCTCTCGAGCTGCTCGGCAGCGGCACCGGCAATTTTCCGCCGCCCGAGCGGATGGCGTCGATCGTCGGGGACATTCTTTCGCGCGCCGCCGCCGGCGAGCTGACGATGGAGATCGAGCGCTTCGATCTCGATCAGGTCAAGCGGGCGTGGGCGGCCGCGGAAACGAGCGCGATGCGTCCGGTGCTGATGGTATCGCCTGCGTAGCAGCCGCCGCCTGGCGCGGCTCGCGGGAGGAAATGGTGGGCGTGGCAAGGATTGAACTTGCGACCCCCGCGATGTCAAGGCAGTTACGAAACAAAAGAAGTCCTGTAATTTGATCGACTTGAGACATTCGTGCTATCCTCATGCCAAATCTATGCCCAGTTAATCAGCTTATGTGCAAGTTGTACGCTGCAATAGCCTAAATGTCATCATTAATATTTAACACCCCCACCCGCCTCCCCTTTTCATCGTAGTTTTCTGACGGCTTGTTTCATGTGGGTGGTATCGAGTGCAGCGTAGCGCTGGACCATGCGGAGCGACTTCCATCCGCCGAGGCGCATGATGGTGATGAGGTCGATGCCGGCCATGACGCAGTGGCTGGCCCAGTGGTGGCGCCAGTCGTGGACGGTGAAGGCGGCGATGCCGGCGCGCGTACAGGCCGATTCGTGCGCGCTGGAGAGCGGATTGCCCCCCTGCACGGCGAGGTCGCGGGTGTCGGTGTAGGGCTTGCCGAGCCGGTTGAGGAACACATGCCCGGCCTCCGGCCGTCCGCGCTCCATCCAGAGCAAGCGCAGCACGGCCTCGACGCGAGGGTGCATCTCGACCGCGCGCGGGTTGCCTGTCTTGGTGCGCGCGAAGTAGATCGAGCCCTGCCCCATGTCGACGCCCCCTGCCCCAGCGCAGCTGCCGCGCCTCTTGCGTTCGTGGCCCCTGGAAGGCGAACATCGTCGCGATCGGGCGCACATGCGCGGCATAGCTTGCGATCAGCCGGTCGCGGTCGGCGTGGCTCAGGAAGCGGATCCGCTGGTTGTCGAACGGGATCGCCCTGAGCTTGAACGGCGCCAGCCCGTGGCGCTCGTTATAGACGTTGACGCACGCCTGGAGCAGCGAGCAGTAGCGGTCCTGGCCGGCGGGCGCATGCCTTAGCAGATAGGCCTCGCGGAAGCTGTGCCAGGCGGCCTTGGGATCGGCGAGGCTCATCGCCCCGACATGCTCGTTCAACACGCCCACCCGCACGACGTCGGTCGAGTGCGGCGGCTTGGGCTTGCCCAGATAGGCGTCGAACGCATCCGCCAGCGTCGCCTTGGCCGCAACCGCGCGCGGCCCGAACATCAGCTGCTCGCGAAGCTCCCGCTCGCGCTCGCGCTCGGCCATCAGGTGCGACGCCGCATCCTTGTCACGCGTGCCCGTACCATATTCTGCAACGACGATGGATCGATCGCCGAGCGTGACCGTGCCGCGGATAGAAAAGTTCTGCGCTTTGCCGCGCCGGCGCATGGTGAGCATGTCAGCGCCTCCACCAAAAGACCGTATTGCTCCTCGCTAAGCCGTACCCGACCCCCCACCCGCAAAAACGCCACCCCGTGACGAACACAAACACGCGATAACCAACGGTCGGAGTCCGGAACGGCGGAGAGGAATCTGGCTTGGAGATGTCGGCGGGTCCGCCTGCGCCACGAGAGGTCGACGAGTCACCTTTGCGCTCGCACAGCCGACGCCGCGTCACACGCCGTGCCCAATATATGCCCAACCAGCTGTTGAAAGCGGGCGACTTGTGCCCATTTCGTGCCCAAACGGGCTAATCGCAAGCGTCGGTGCGGGCGTTGAAAAGCCTCGGAAAACGCAATGTTTTCCGAGGCTTGATCTGGTGGGCGTGGCAAGGATTGAACTTGCGACCCCTGCGATGTCAATGCAGCCGTCCGCTGTCGCAAGATGTTTACAAGACAAGATTTTTCCTTCCGCTCTAAATCTCATGCCCCAAACTTGCCCATTTATCTACAGGTGCTTGTTCAGTGCCACGGGTACGAGATTCTGCACTTCTAATGGCGATGTCAATAGCGAGCGAGGAAGGCAAATTTCTATCTGAGCTTCCTGACGGCTTCGTTCATATGGTTGGTATCGACGGCGGCGTAGCGTTGGACCATGCGCAGCGACTTCCATCCGCCGAGTCGCATGATCGTGATGAGGTCGA
>CAXTMX010000050.1:0-19750 GCA_964245585.1 uncultured Sphingomonadaceae bacterium
GCCCCAGCCGCCGCCGCCGAGCCCGGGGCCCCACAGCACCACCGGCCACAGCCCGCTGCGGTAACGGCGCCCGCCGCTGCGGCGCAGGCGCGACAGCAGCACGAACAGCAGGATGATGCCCCAGAAGATCAGGCTGAACGGCACGCCCTCCTGCTTTCCGGCGGAACGATGCGCCTTGTCATATTCGGCCACCGCGGCGGCGAGCTTCGCCTTGGCCTCGGCATCGGGCAGGCTGAGCTGCGTCGCGATCGCGTCGGTTCCCGCGCGGATCCCGCCGGGCATGTCGCCGGCCTTGAACGCAGGCAGGATCGCGCTGTTGACGATCACGCTCGACAGCGCGTCGGTCAGCACCGGCTCGAGCCCGTAGCCGACCTCGATCCGCACCTTGCGCTCGTTGGGCGCGACGATCAGCAGCGCGCCGTTGTTCATCCCCTTGAGCCCGACCGCCCAGGCGCGGCCCAGGCGATAGCCGTAATCCTCGATCGCATAGCCTTGCAGATCGGGGATGGTGGCGACGACCAGCTGGCGGCCGGTGGTCTTCTGGAGCGTGTCGAGCCGCGCGGTCAGCGCCGCCTCGTCGGCCGGCGCGAGGACGTTCGCGGCATCGACGACGAAGCCGCTGAACGCGGGGAAACTCTGGGCGTGCGCCGGCGCAGCAAGCAGGAGAAGAAGGGCAAGCACCCCCCACCACCGTTCGGGCTGAGCCTGTCGAAGCCCGTTTCTTCTTCCGTCCGACAAAGAAAAGCACTTCGACAAGCTCAGTGCGAACGGTTGTGGAGGCACGAGATCAGCCTTTGCCCCCGAAATCGACCGTCGGCGCGCGATCCGCGCCCGGCACGGTCGCGGCGAACGGCACCATCGGCTTGGCCCCGTAGAAGATCTTCGCGCCGATCGCGTCGGGGAAGGTGCGGATGCGCGTGTTATAGGCCTGGACGCTCTCGTTATAGTCCTTGCGCGCGATCGTGATGCGGTTCTCGGTGCCTTCGAGCTGCGATTGCAGCGCCATGAAATTGGCGTTGGACTTGAGGTCGGGATAGGCTTCCTGGAGCGGGCGGAACTGCTGCAGCGCGACGGTCAGCCCGTTTTGCGCATTGGCATATTGCTGCATCTTCGCCGGGTCGGTCAGGTCGCCCGGCGCGAGCTGGATCGATCCGGCGCGGGCGCGCGCCTGCGTCACGCCGATCAGCACGTCCTTCTCCTGCGCGGCATAGCCCTTTACCGTGCTGACCAGGTTGGGCACCAGATCGGCGCGGCGCTGATATTCGTTCTGCACGTCGGCCCAGCGCGCCTTGGCGGTCTCCTCGGCGGTCGGGATGCTGTTGATCCCGCAGCCGGCCAGCGACAGCGCGGCGACGGGGGCAAGCAAGGCGAGGCGGCGTGCGGACATGGAAATCTCCAGCGACGAAAGGTCGACGTGATCTAGGCGCGCCGGTGCTCTGCCGCAATCATCCGCGTCCGCGATAGCCAGGAACATCCTGCGGCGGCAGCCACAAGCCGCCCGGCGGCTCGCCCGATTGCCAGAACACGTCGATCGGAATGCCGCCGCGCGGATACCAATAGCCGCCGATGCGCAGCCACAGCGGCTCCATCTCCGCCACCAGCCGCTCGGCGATGCCGACCGTGCAATCCTCGTGGAACGCGGCGTGGTTGCGGTGCGCGCCCAGGAACAGCTTGAGCGATTTCGATTCGACGATCGTCTCGCCCGGCGCATAGTCGATCACCAGATGGGCGAAATCGGGCTGGCCGGTGACCGGGCACAGCGAGGTGAATTCGGGCGCGGTGAAGCGGACCAGATAGGGCCGGCCGGGGCGCGGATTGGCGACGAACTCGAGCGTCGCCGCCTCGGGCGAGGCGGGCAAAGCGCTGGTCTGGCCGAGATGGGTGAGGGACATGGGCGCGAACCTAGGCAGCGGCGCGTGAGCGCGCAATGGCGGGTGGCACGACGCGCCGGCATCGTTATGAGGGCCCATGGCCGCGAATGACGACGATCGGACTCCCGCGACGCGCCTGGTGACCGGCGGCCGGCGCCCCGAGTGGACGCAGGGGATCGTCAACCCCGCCGTATGGCGCGCATCGACCATCCTGTTCGACAGCGTCGCCGATCTGCGCGCGGCGAGCGGCGGCAATGCCGACGGCGCGCTTTACTACGGCCGCCGCGGCACGCCGACGCAATGGGCGCTGGCCGAGGCGCTGACCGCGCTCGAGCCTGGGGCGGCCGGCACGATGCTCTATCCTTCGGGCGTCGCCGCGGTCGCCGCGGCCCTGCTGGCGGTGCTCGCGCCGGGCGACGAGCTGCTGCTGGTCGACAGCGCCTACGACCCGACCCGTGCGTTCGCGCGCAACGTGCTGGCGCCCATCGGGGTGACGGCGCGTTTCTACGATCCGCTGATCGGCGGCGGCATCGCCGACCTGATCGGCGACAAGACCCGCGCGATCCTGATGGAGAGTCCCGGCAGCCTGACCTTCGAGGTGCAGGACGTGCCGGCGATCTGCGCTGCGGCCAAGGCGCGCGACGTCGTAACGCTGCTCGACAACACCTGGGCGACGCCCTTGCTGTTCCCCGCGATCGGCCATGGCGTCGACCTCAGCATCCTCGCCTGCACCAAATATGTCGTCGGCCATGCCGATGCGATGCTCGGATCGGTCACCGCGGCGCCGGGCCAGTGGCAGCGGCTGCGCAGGTTCAGCCAGGCGCTCGGCCAGTGCGTCAGCCCCGACGACGCCTTCCTCGCCAGCCGCGGGCTGCGCACCATGGGGGTCCGGCTCAAGGCGCAGGGCGCGGCGGCGCTGCGCGTCGCGCGCTGGCTGGCGGACCGGCCCGAGGTCGCCCGCGTGCTTCATCCGGCGCTGGCCTCCTGCCCCGGCCACGCGCTGTTCGCGCGGGACTTCGCCGGCGCTTCGGGGCTGTTCGCCTTCGTCCTCGCCGGCGGCGACGATGCGGCGCGCACCGCCTTGATCGACGGGCTCGAACTGTTCGGCATCGGCTTTTCGTGGGGCGGGTTCGAAAGCCTGGCCTTGCCGGTCGACCCGGCTCCGCTGCGCAGCGCCACGCGCTGGCAGGCGGAGGGTCCGCTGGTCCGTCTCCACATCGGGCTCGAAGACCCCGACGAGCTGATCGCCGATCTCGCCGCCGGGCTGGAACGCTTCGCCGCGCGACGCTGAAGCGACTGTTGCGGTGCAGCAACAGTCGTCGATTTATCACATGCCGACGTGGCCGACAGAGATTGTGCGATGCGCGATCGTGAGGCAGGGAAGCCGGGCCCGACGGAAGACTTCCCGGCTTTTGCGAGCGAGAGGACGTCACCAGGGCGCAGGTTGAGCGGTGCTATCCTGGCAAGAAAAAGGGATCTTCGATGCGTAATATTCTCCTCGGCCTGTCGGCCGTTTCTCTTCTCGCTGTCGCCACTCCGGCGCTCGCCGACGATGCGGCGCCCGCGAGCGAATTCACCGTCACCGGCGGCGCGACGATCGTCAGCGACTACCGCTTCCGCGGCATTTCGCAGACCAACAAGCGTTTCGCGGTCCAGGGCACCGTGGGCCTCGCCCACAGCTCGGGCTTCTACGTCGGCACCTGGGGCTCGTCGATCGACGATTATGTCGCCGCTGCGGGAGACGCAGAGATCGACATCTACGGCGGTTATAAGAGGACCTTTGGCGCCGCCACGGTCGACGTCGGCGTGCTGTATTATTACTATCCGGGTTCGAGCGAAATTTTCCCCGACACCAACAGCGACTTCTTCGAGCCTTACGCCTCGATCTCGGGGACGGTGGGCCCGGTGAGCGCGAAGGTCGGCGCCGCCTATGCGCCCAAGCAGAACGCCCTCTCGCTGGGTAATGGCCGGGAAGACAATCTGTACGTCTACGGCGAGCTCTCGGGCGCGGTTCCCGGAACCGGTGTGTCGGTCACGGGCCACCTTGGCCACAATTTCGAGCGTAGCTTCCTCAGCTACAACACGAAATACACCGATTGGAGCGTTGCCGCGAGCTACACCTGGAACCATCTGACCTTTGGTGTCAGCTATGTCGACACCAACCGCAGCATCTTCAGTGGTTTGGGAAGCAATCGCAACATCTCGAAGGCCGGCGTCGTCGGCTCGGTCGGCGTCAGCTTCTAAGCGATCGTCCCGAAGGAAAGGGGCCGCGGCGAAAAGCTGCGGCCCTTTTTTTGTTCAGCGAAAATACCGGCGGACACCCCTTTTAAGGTGCTGCGCCTATTGCGGGGTCGAGGCGTTCGCTTCCGCGCCGCTGCCTTCGGGCGCCGCGATGATGTCGCGCGTCGTAGCGCCCTTGTCGACCACGGTCGTCGCGGGATCGCCCGCGGCCGAGCGGATGCCCGCCTCGCTGCGCGCCCCGCCGGCGCTGCCGACGACCGCCGCCTCGACCGGGCTGGCCTTGGCATCGCCGCCGAACATCGCCCGGAGCGCCTGCGTGCTCGCGTCGGCTTCCTGCGGGCGCGGCGCGCCGGGGCGCGGCGGGGTCAGCGTGAAATCGGGAGGAATCACCAGCGGCTGCTGACGCTGCACCGCGAACTCGTTCGGGCCTTTCGAAGCGAAGACCCCGCGGCCGGTCTTGCCGCATCCCGCCAGCGCCAGCACCGCGGCCGCGCCGCACGTCGCCAAGATCAGCTTACGCATTCACATCCTCCGTCGGCTCGCGCGGGCCGCGCGCGAACAATGCGCGCAGCAGCAGGAGCAGCACGCCGATCGTAATAGCCGCATCGGCGACGTTGAACACTAGGAAAGGATGCCACGTGCCGAAATGCAGATCGGCGAAATCGACGACGTGGCCGAAGCGCACCCGGTCGAGGATATTGCCCAGCGCGCCGCCGAGCACGAGCCCCAGCGCGATCGCATCGGGGCGCAGCTTCTCGCGCCACAGCCACGCCGCCACGCCGAGCGCGATCGCGCCGGTCAGCGCGACCAGCAGCCACCGCCCGAGCGCGCCGTCGGCGACGAGAAAGCCCATCGACACGCCGTAATTCTCGACCCATTTGAGATCGAAGAAGGGCAAGAGCTCGATCGTCCCGCGCGCGGGCAGCGCAAGCGGATGCGCCACCGCCCATTTGGTCAGCTGATCGGCGGCGAACACCGCGGCGGCCGCGGTCAGGCCTGGGATGCGATGGACTTCAGCCATCGACCACCGTCGCGCAGCGATCGCACAGCGCTCCGTCGCCCGTCACTTCGGGCAGATGGCGCCAGCAGCGGCCGCATTTCTCATATTCGGTCTTGTGCACCTCGAATCGCACCAGGTCGGAGCCCGCAAGCGCCCCCTCGGCGTCTGCCGCGATGTCCCGATCGCCGTCGCACACCTCGACCGGTGCGGTGATCGCGATCTCGGCGAAATCGACCGAACGCAGCAGCGCCGCCTCCGCCGCGCCATAGCTCAGCGCGGTCACCTCGGCTTCGAGGCTCGATCCGAGGCTCTTGTCGCGCCGCAAGGGCTCGATCTCGCCGGTCAGCCGCGCACGCATCGCGCGCAGCGTCTCCCATTTCATGCGCAGGTCGTCATCCTCCCACGCCGGGTCGATCTCCGGCCAGGTCTGAAGATGGATCGATCCGGCCTCGGGAAAGCGCGTCCCCCACGCTTCCTCGGCGGTGAAGCACAGGATCGGCGCGGCCCAGCGCACCAGGGCATGGAACAGGACGTCGAGCACGGTGCGGTAGGCGCGGCGCTTCGGATCGCCGGGCGCGTCGCAATAGAGGCTGTCCTTGCGGATATCGAAGAAGAAGGCCGACAGATCGTTGTTGGCGAAATCGCTGAGCGCGCGCGCATAGCGGTTGAACTCGAACGCCGCGGTCGCCTCGCGCAGCTCGGCGTCGAGCGTCGCGAGCAGGTGGAGCACGTAGCGCTCGAGCTCGGGCATCTCGGCAACCGCGACGCGCTCGTCCTCCGCGAACCCGTCGAGCGCGCCGAGCAGATAGCGGAAGCTGTTGCGCAGCTTGCGATAGGCGTCGGCAGTGGTGCCGAGCGCTTCCTTGCCGATGCGCACGTCCTCGAAATAATCGGTCGAGGCGACCCACAGCCGCAATATGTCCGCGCCGCTCTCGCCGATCACCTTGAGCGGATCGACGACATTGCCGCTCGATTTGGACATCTTGCGCCCTTGCCCGTCGAGCGCGAAGCCGTGGGTCAGCACCGCCTCGTACGGCGCGCGGCCGCGCGTGCCCGAACTCTCGAGCAGCGACGACTGGAACCAGCCGCGGTGCTGGTCCGATCCTTCGAGATAGAGGTCGGCGCGCGTGCCCGCGCCGTAGCGCGCCTCGATCACGAACGCATGGCTCGAGCCCGAATCGAACCACACGTCGAGGATGTCGCCGACCGGCTCGTAATCGGCCGCGGCATGGTCGTGGCCGAGCAGCGCCTGATGGTCGGCACCGAACCAGGCGTCCGCCCCGCCCGCGCGGAAGGCCGCGACGATCCGCGCGTTGACCGCGGGATCGGCCAGATACTCCCCGGTCGCGCGATCCACATAGAGCGCGATCGGCACGCCCCACGCGCGCTGGCGCGAGATCACCCAGTCCGGGCGCCCCTCGACCATTGCGGTGATGCGGTTCTCGGCGCGCTCCGGCACCCAGCGCGTCTCGGCGATCGCGGCCAGCGCGGTCCGGCGCAGGGTCTGAGCGGCGGAACGTCCCTCGACTGCGCTCGGGACGAACGGCGGTGTTTGAGAAGTTTCCCCCGGTCCATTCGTGTCGAGCGAAGTCGAGACACGTTCCAGCGGCCGATCCATCGCGATGAACCATTGCGGCGTCGCGCGGAAGATCACCTTCGCCTTCGAGCGCCACGAATGCGGATAGCTGTGCTTGTAGTCGGCACTCGCGGCGAGCAGCGCGCCGGCCGCGCGCAGGTCGGAGCAGATCGGCCCGTCGGGCGCGTTGAACTTGGGCGCGATCACCGAACCCTGCCCGCCGAGCCACGCCCAGTCGGCGCGGTACTTCCCATCGCCCTCGATGGCGAACACCGGATCGATGCCATGTGCCCTGCACAGCGCGAAATCGTCCTCGCCATGGTCGGGCGCCATGTGGACGAGACCCGTGCCGGCATCGGTGGTGACGAAGTCGCCGGGGAGGAACGGGCGCGGCTTGGCGAAGAAACCGCCGAGGTGGTGTATCGGGTGGCGGGCGCTTGATCCAGCAAGATCGGAACCTTTACCAATCCAAATCGGCTTATCTGTTTCTGAATTGATACGCGTCCGCTCCCGAAACTCGGGAATCCGATCTTTAGCTATCAGGACCACGCCTCGCCATCTATTCACGGGTGTGTCTGGATCACCCCTCTTCGTGACGGGAATCAATTCGGTTTGCCAGCTAGCGAAAGCCCAATATTCCACCTCTGGCCCATAAGCGATCGCCTGGTTGACCGGGATCGTCCACGGTGTCGTCGTCCAGATCACCGCAAGCGCGCCGATCAGCTCCTTGATCGGGCTCTCGACGATCTCAAACGCTACATCGACCTGCGTCGAGACGATGTCCTCATATTCGACCTCGGCCTCGGCCAGCGCGGTCTTCTCGACCGGGCTCCACATCACCGGCTTGGCGCCCCGGTACAGCTGTCCGCTCTCCGCGAACTTGAGCAGCTCGGCGACGATCGCCGCCTCCGCCGCGAAATCCATCGTCAGATAGGGGTCGTCCCAGTCGCCCATCACCCCGAGCCGCTCGAACTGCGCGCGCTGCACCGCGACCCATTTCGCCGCATAGTCGCGGCATTCGGCGCGGAACTGCGCGATCGGCACCTGGTCCTTGTCGAGCTTCTTGGCGCGATACTGCTCCTCGACGCGCCACTCGATCGGCAGCCCGTGGCAGTCCCAGCCGGGCACGTAGGGCGCGTCCTTGCCGAGCAAGGATTGCGCGCGGACGATGATGTCCTTCAACACCTTGTTCATCGCATGGCCCATGTGGATGTCGCCATTGGCGTAGGGCGGTCCGTCGTGGAGGATGAAGCGCTCGGCCCCGGCACGCGCCGCGCGCAATTGCCCGTAGAGGTCGTCCGCCGCCCACTTGGCGAGGATCGCCGGCTCCTTCGCGGCGAGCCCCGCCTTCATCGGAAAGTCGGTCTTCGGCAGGAAGACGGTGTCGCGCCAGTCGCGCGGGGTTTCGGGCGTGTCGGTCATCAGTGTGGCGTCTAGCTCAAAAACCGCCGTCCGTGTCGAGCGAAGTCGAGACACGTCGCGCAACGTCCCTCGACTTGGCCCGGGACGAACGGAAAAGGGGGCAGCTCAAGCGGCAAGGATGCGCCGCGCCTCGTCGCAATCGCGCGCCATCTGCGCGGTCAGCGCGTCGAGGGTGGCGAACTTCGCCTCGGGGCGCAGGAACGCGATCAGCGCGACCGCGATCGTCTGGCCGTAGAGATCGCCGTCGAAATCGAAGAAATAAGGCTCGAGCAGTTCCTTGGGCGGATCGAAGCTCGGGCGGATGCCGAGATTGGCCGCGCCGTCGAGCACGCGCCCGTCGGGCAGGGCCCCGCGCACCGCATAGATGCCGTAGGCCGGGCGCAGGTAGCCGCCGAGCGCCAGGTTCGCGGTCGGGTAGCCGATCGTGCGCCCGAGCTGGTCGCCGGGCTGGACCACGCCCTCGATCGTGAACGGCCGCGTCAGCAGCCGCGCCGCCTCGCCGGGATCGCCCGCGCTCAGCGCGGCGCGGATCCGCGACGAGGAGATCGCGCCGCCGTCGTCGGTGACCGGGCCGACCGTCTCAGCCGATACCCCGTGCGCGCCGCACAGGTCGGCCAGCGTCGCGGTCGTGCCGGCGCGGGCGCGGCCGAAGGTGAAATCCTCGCCCGTCACCACCGCCGCGGCGCCGAGCCGGCGGACGAGCCACTCGCTGACGAACGCCTCGGGCGTCACGGCGGCGACCGCACGATCGAACCCGATCACCAGCGTCGCATCGATCCCGGCGCCGGCGAACAGCCGCAGCCGCTGGTCGATCGTGGTCAGCAGGAACGGCGGCGCCTCGGGGCGGAACAGCCGCGCCGGGTGCGGATCGAACGTCGCCGCGATTACCGGCCGGCCCTCGGCGCGCGCGCGCGCGGTGGCGCGGCCGACCACCGCCTGGTGGCCGCGGTGAAATCCGTCGAAATTGCCCAGCGCGACCACGCCGCCGCGCAATGCCGGCGGGGCGCACGCATTGCCTTCCAGCCGCTCCATCGTCGCGGCTATAGGTAGGCTGCGCCGTGCGGGCAATCAGCGGCTGCGGACGAGCGTGACATAGTCCCAGTCGGGCCCGCCCAGCTCGCGGCTGCGGGCCGCCCAGCCGGGCCCGAGCGCGGGCATCCGCGTGTCGCCGGTGGGCGACAAATGGACCTCGGTCAGCTCGATCCGGTCGGCCCGGTCGAGGAAGGCGGCATAGACCTGCGCGCCGCCGATCACCGCGATCTCCGCAACGTCGCCGGCCAGCGCCACCGCCGCCTCGGCGTCGGCCGCGACCTCCGCGCCGTCACGCGTCCAGCCGGCGTCGCGGGTGAGCACGATGTGGCGCCGTCCCGGCAGCGGCCGGGGGAAGCTCTCGAAGGTGCGCCGGCCCATCACCATCGGCTTGCCCATCGTCATCGCCTTGAAGCGCTTCTGCTCGCCCGGCAGCCGCCACGGGATGCCGCCGCCGTGCCCGATCACGCCGTTGTCGGCGCGCGCGACATAGAACACGATCTCGGGCCGGGTCACACCGCCACCGGCGCGGCGATGTGCGGGTGTGCGTCATAGCCTTCGATGACGAAATCCTCGAGCGCATAGCCGTCGATCGTCGGCGCGCGGCGCGTGATCGTCAGCTGCGGCAGCGGCTTGGGCTCGCGCGTCAGCTGGAGCCGCGCCTGCTCGAGGTGGTTGGCATAAAGATGGCAGTCGCCGCCGGTCCACACGAACTCGCCCGGCGCGAGCCCGCATTGCTGCGCGAGCAGGTGCGTCAGCAGCGCATAGCTGGCGATGTTGAACGGCACGCCGAGGAACACGTCCGCCGAGCGCTGGTAGAGCTGGAGGCTCAGCCGGCCGTCCGCGACATGCGTCTGGAACAGGCAGTGGCACGGCGCGAGCGCCATGCGGTCGTTGTCCGCCGGGTTCCACGCGGTCACGATCTGGCGGCGCGAGGCCGGGTTGGCGTTGATCTGGTCGATCAGCAGCGCGATCTGGTCGATATGGCGGCCGTCGGGCGCCTCCCAGTCGCGCCATTGCTTGCCGTAGACCGGGCCGAGATCGCCGGCCTCGTCGGCCCATTCGTCCCAGATGCCGACGCGATTGTCGTGCAAGAAGGCGATGTTGGTGTCGCCCTTCAGGAACCACAGCAGTTCGACGATGATCGAGCGCAAATGGAGCTTCTTGGTCGTCACCAGCGGGAAACCGGCGGCGAGATCGAAGCGCATCTGATGACCGAACACCGAGAGCGTGCCGACGCCGGTGCGGTCGGCCTGCGGCACGCCCTCGTCGAGAATGCGGCGGATCAGCTGGAGATAGGGTGTCACGCCGCGCTTATGCCGGCCCGCGGCGGGCGCGCCAAGCCCGCGCACATTTCGGTCCATTTCGGAGGAACCGTCGCGCCATTTGCGATCCGATCGCAGGTGGCAAGGCGGTCTCGATCGGGCAGGAAAGACGGAGCGTCAGGCGGGATCATGTCAGCAGAGAAGTCGATCGCCGCTGCGTTCCGGTTGCGCAGCGCCCAGGATGCCTATCAGCTGCTGCGGCCGGCGATGGCGGCGGCGGCGCACGAGCTCGTCCAGGTCGTCTATCTCGATGCGACTCGGCGCGTTATCGAGATCACCACGAGCGCGGGCGATCCATCGAGCGTCGAGCTGCCGATCGCGCGTATCCTGCGGCGCGCGGTGATGCTCGACGCGAGTGGGCTGATGCTCGCGCACAACCATCCGAGCGGCGATCCGACCCCCAGCGCCGCCGACATCGCCACGACGCGCCGGCTGGTCGAGACGGCGCGCGACCTCGATCTCTGCATCTACGACCATCTCGTGTTCGCCGGCGAGTGCTGCCTCAGCTTTCGCGCTCTAGGTCTGCTGTAGAGGCACCGAATCGGTCATCTTCATGTCACTCGGCGCTGGCGCTCGACGCTCATTAATCATAAAATTCCCTCTGATTCGAATGCTCGGACCGACACGCCATGTCCTACCGAAGCCGCGCCAGCATCCGCCTGATCGGAAGTAACAACTCGCTTATGCCTACCGCGCGGAGAGGCTCCGGCGGAGCGGCGCGGGCCGCGAAGATTCAGCCGATGGCGCAGCGCTCGCGCCGATCGATCTGGTTCGGTCGGCTGCGGGCGCTCACGCTCACGACCGTCGCTGTGCTGCTGCTGATCGGCGCCTGGCATGGATGGGCGCTGCTCGCTCGTTAGAGCCTGTTCGGTCCAGGCTCATCCTGCCGGGCGCGTCGATCGAGGCTCAGCGACAGACCTGTACTGGTACGCGGCCGCCGTAATAGGGATCCCATGCCCAGCGGGTCCAGCAGGTCGGCCGACCATAATAGCCGCCGCCGTAATAATAGCCGCGAGGCGGACCATAATAGCCGTAGGGACGCGGCTCGTAATAGGCTCGGTCGCGATACGGGCGGTCGCTCGCGACCGCGGCACCAAGCGCGAAACCCAGGACGCCGGCCCCGAGCGCGAGCCCGCCGTCGCCGTAGTGACGATATCCGCCGTGCCAGCCGCGCCCATAGCCGCCGCCGTGACCGTGCCAGCCATAAGGGCGGGCGAGCGCCGGCGTGGCGGCTGCTACCAGACTGCTCGCCGCCGCCGCGATGCCGGTGACGATCTTGAGACCTTTGTGCATGTCAGACCTCCGTCGCGATGCCCGATCCCGGCGATACGATCCATCGTCCGGCCGATCTGAGTCGCCGGCTCAATTTCGCTAAGTCACGCTGAACCGGGACTTAACTTGCCGATCGATCGCTCAGGCGGGGCCGCACGGACGGATCGTCTCCGGCGCGGGCCGCGCGCCGCGGACCTCGAACATCGCGAGATAGCCGCCCGCCGACGGCATCATCACCCGCGACACGCGGGCGTAGCCGACCGCGGCCAGCTCGCAATCGAGCAGCGCGGGCGGCGTGCCGTGCGCATTGGTCGGGCGATCGGCATCGACCACCACGACGCGTCCGCCGGCGCGCAGCGCCGGGCGCAACCGCCAGAGGAATTCGTAGGGCTGCGCGATCTCGTGGTACATGTGGACCAGCAGGATGCGATCGAAGCTGTTCGCCGGCAGCATCGGATCGGTCGCCGCGCCGAGCTTGACGCTGACATTGTCGAGCCGCTCGCGCTCGACCCGCTCGGCCAATTTGTCGCGCACCGCCGGCACGATGTCCTGCGCCAGCACGCGCCCGCGCGGTCCCACGCGCTCGGCGAGGCGGATCGTGTAATAGCCCTCGCCCGCGCCGATGTCGGCGATGGTCATGCCCGGCGCGATGCCGGCGCGGTCCATCACCTCGCTCGCCTCGTTAAGCCGGTCGCGCGCCTCCTCGGTCGACCAGCGTGGGCTAACGATCGGCGCGACCGGGCGATGCGCGGCGGGGAAGGCCTCGCTGCTGACCGGCTGGTCGGGGCGCTGCGCGGGGCCCGCGTCGCAGGCCGCAAGCGCGACAAGGCCTATCATCAACAGCCGTTCGCACTGAGCTTGGCGAAGCGCTTTCCTTCTCCTTGCGCAAAAGCAGGGAAGGGCCTTCGACAGGCTCAGGCCGAACGGACTTGGGAACGCGTGCACGTCAGTCCACATCCTCGACCTCGATCGTCTCGCCGCTGACGCGTTGCGACAGCGCGGCGGCCATGAACGGATCGAGATCGCCGTCGAGCACATCCGACGGCGCGGTCGAGGTGACGCCGGTGCGCAGGTCCTTGACCAGCTGATAGGGCTGGAGGACGTAGCTTCTGATCTGGTGGCCCCAGCCGATCTCGGTCTTGGCGGCATAGCCGGCGGTCGCCTCGGCCTCGCGCTTCTGCAGCTCGGCCTCGTAGAGCTTGGCCTTGAGCTGCTTCATCGCCTCGGCCTTGTTCTTGTGCTGCGAGCGCTGGTTCTGGCAGGCGACGATGATCCCGGTCGGGACATGCGTGATGCGCACCGCCGAATCGGTCGTGTTGACGTGCTGGCCGCCGGCGCCCGACGAGCGATAGGTGTCGATCTTGAGGTCCTTGTCGAGCACCTCGATGTCGATGTCGTCGTCGACCTCGGGATAGACCCACACGCTGGCGAAGCTGGTGTGGCGCCGCGCCGCGCTGTCGTAGGGGCTGATGCGCACGAGGCGGTGCACCCCGCTCTCGGTCTTGGCATAGCCGTAGGCGTTCTCGCCCTTGACCAGCAGCGTCGCCGACTTGATCCCGGCCTGCTCGCCGGCGTGATGATCGATCAGCTCGACCTTCATGCCGCGCCGCTCGGCCCAGCGGCTGTACATGCGGCTGAGCATCTCAGCCCAGTCCTGGCTCTCGGTGCCGCCGGCGCCCGCGTTGACCTCGATATAGGAATTGCTCGCATCGGCCTCGCCGGCGAGCAGCGCGGCGATCTTGTCGCGCTCGGCGCGTTCGGCGAGCGCCGCTAGCGACGCGACCCCGTCGTCGACCATCGCGGCGTCGCCCTCGGCCTCGGCCATCTCGGTCAGCTCGACGGTGTCGGCGAGCTCGCTCTCGATCGTGCGCACCGCCGAGGTCGCCTCATCGAGGCGGCGGCGCTCGCGCATCACCTCCTGCGCGCCCTTGGGATCGTCCCACAGCGTCGCATCCTCGACGCGCGCGTTGAGCTCGTCGAGCCGGCGCAGCGCGCGGTCCCAATCGAGGAAGCGGCGCACCAGCGCCAGCGCCGCCTCGATCCGGTCGACATGGGCCTGCGCCTCGGCACGCATTAGTAAATCCCACCTTGCTGTTGCAGGAAATCGCTGTCGGCCGAGGCCCGCGCCGGGGCCGCCGTCGTCGGCTTGGCGACGATTTCGTCACGGCGGATCGAGCGGCGCGGCTCGCTCTCCGGCTTGAACGCCTCCCAGATCACCGCCGCCTTGGGTTCGTCCGACGGCCAGGCGCCATAGACCCGGCGGCCCGAGCGGCGGTCGATCCGCACCATGCGGATGCCCGCCGGCGCGCGGAACGGGACGACCGGCATGTCCTTCATCACCACCTGCGCGAACTGCTTGAAGATCGGCGCGGCGACGGTGCCGCCCTGGGCGTAGCCGCCGAGCGAGCGCGGCTGATCATAGCCCATGTAGACGCCGGCCACGAGATCGGCCGAGCCGCCGACGAACCACACGTTGGTCGGCCCGCTCGTCGTGCCCGTCTTGCCGAACAGCGGCCGATTGAGATCGCGCAGCGTCTGCGCAGTGCCGCGCTGGACGACGCCCTCGAGGATATGGACGACCTGATAGGCGGTCAGCGGGTCCATTAGCTGGCGGCGGCGCAGCGTCGGGCGCGGCATCGGCTGGCCGTCCCAATCGCGCATGTTGCAGCGCTCGCACGGCCGCGTGTCGGCGCGGAAGATGACCTTGCCCTTGCGGTCCTGGACATAGTCGATCAGCGTCGGCGTCAATTCCTTGCCGCCATTGGCGAGCATCGAGAAGGCGTTGGTCAGCTTGAGCACGGTCGTCTCGCCGGCGCCGAGCGCGATCGACAGCACCGCGGGATAATCGCCGATGCCCATCCGCGCCGCGGTCTTGACGACCTTGTCCATGCCGGTCTGGCTCGCGACGCGCACCGTCATCAGGTTGCGCGACTGCTCGACGCCCCAGCGCATCGTCTGCGGGCCGGCGTTGGCGCCGGAGAAGTTGCGGAAGCATTTGTTGCCCAAGCGCACCGACTGGAACACGCAGAACGGCCCGTCGACGACGATCGAGGCCGGCGTCATGCCGTTGTCCAGCGCGGTGGCGTAGACGAACGGCTTGAAGCTCGATCCCGGCTGGCGCAGCGCCTGCGTCGCGCGGTTGAACGAGGCGCCGCGCGCGTCGAAGCCGCCCTGCATCGCCAGGATGCGCCCCGAATGCGGATTCTCGACCACCATCCCGCCCGATACCTCGGGGATGTTGCGCAGGCTCCACACGCCGCCCTCGTTCTTGACCGCGATCACGTCGCCGGGCTTCAAGAAGGCGAACGCGGTGCCGCCGACGCCGCGCTTGGGCAGCGCCGCGGCATAGGCGGGCATCGCCGCGGTCTCGCCGTTCGGGAAGCCGAGCGTGAGAACGCCGCCGCTTTTTTCGAGCACCGCCGCCGCGCGCCAATTGGCGTAGCCGACGCCGACCGGGGTGGTGGCGAGGCGCAGCTGCCAGCCTTCGCCCGGGTCGATCGTCGCGATCGGGCCGGTCCAGCCCTTGCCGCGATCGTAACGCGTCAATCCGTCGCGCAGCGCGGTCTCGGCCGCCTTCTGCACCGCCGGATCGAACGAGGTGCGCACCCACAGCCCGCCCGAATAGACGCTGTAGGGGCCGTCCTTGGCGTTCTCGCCGAACTTGTCGATCAGCTCGCGGCGGACCTCCTCGGTGAAGTAGCCGCCGGGGATCTCCTTGCGCGGCGCCGCGCGCGAGATCGCGCCGAGCGGCGCGGCCGACGCCCCGGCGCGTTGCGCCGCCGTGATGTAGCCGTTGGCCTCCATCTCGCGCAGCACATAGTCGCGCCGGATCAACGCTTTTTCGGCGTGGCGCTCCGGGCTGTAATTGGCCGGGGCCTTGGGCAGGATCGCCAGGAACGCCATCTCGGGCAGCGTAAGGTCGATGACGTCCTTGTCGAAATAGGCGCGCGACGCCGATTGCACGCCATAGGCGTTGCGGCCGAGGAAGATCTGGTTGAGATAGATCTCGAGGATCTGCTGCTTGGTCAGCGCGCCCTCGATGCGCCGCGCGAGGATCGCCTCGCGCACCTTGCGCGCGATCGAATATTCGTCGCCGACGAGCAGGTTCTTGGCGACCTGCTGGGTGATCGTCGAGCCGCCCTTGGCGCGCTGCCCCGAGCCCATCTTCGAGACATAGTCGAAGATCGCGCCGGCGAGGCCCGGATAATCGATGCCGCGATGGCTGAAGAAGGTCTTGTCCTCGGCCGAAATGAACGCGTGGATCAGCTGCGGCGGATATTCGTCATAGGCGAGCTCGACGCGCCGCTCGCGCGCGAACGACTGGATCGGCTGGCCGTCGATCGCGCGGACGTTGGTCGGCAGCGGCGGCTCGTAGGTCAGCAGCGTCTCGGCCGAGGGCAGGCCGCGCGCGAAGATCAGCAGGATCAGCAGCCAGCCGACGATCGCCACGCCCGCCAGCGCCAGCGCGAGGCGGACAAGCCTGCGCTGCCACAGCCGCCGCAACGCCGCCACGACGCCGGCCGCATCGCGCCTCACGCGTTTCTTTCCGGTGCCCACCGCCTCGACCATCTCGGGCGCGGTCTAAGAGGTTTGCCGGAGCTTGGCCAGCGTGTCGCAGCGGATCAGATCTCGTGCGACGAGGACAGTCTCCTCTCACCGTTCGCCCTGAGCCTGTCGAAGGGCTCCCTTACTTGCTGCCGCAAAAGAAGGAGCGCTTCGACAAGCGCAGCACGAACGGCGGAGGGGGGTGTCGTCGCGAAACGGAGCAGCCCTGTCAGCGCTTCTGCCGCGCCAAATGCGCCTCGACCGCACGGCGCACGCCCAAAGCGATGCGGCGCTGATAGTCGGCCGAGAACAGCAAGGAGAGATCGCCGTCGTTGGACATGTAGCCGGTCTCGAGCAGCACCGAGGGCACGTCGGGCGCCTTGAGCACTATGAACCCGGCGAATTGATGGAAGGTCGAGCGAAAGCCGATCAACGGCGACATCTCGCGCTGGAGCAGCGCCGCGAACGACGAGGATACGGTCATCGTCTCGCGCTGCGCGAGATCGATCAGGATCGAGGAGACGTCGGTATTGGCCGCGCCGAGATTGACGCCGTTGATGATGTCGGCCTTGTTCTCCTTGGCGGCAAGCTCGCCGGCGACCTTGTCCGACGCGACTTCCGACAGGGTATAGACGGTGGCGCCGCGCGCGCCCGGATTGGGCGCGCTGTCGGCATGGACCGAGATGAACAGATCGGCCTTGAGCCGGCGCGCGATCTCGCGCCGCTCGGCCAAGATCAGGAAACGGTCGTCGTCGCGCGTCATCGCGACGCGGACGCGGCCGGACGCCGCCAGAGCGTCGCGAATCGCGCGCGCCATCGTCAGCGCGACATCCTTCTCGCGATGGCCGTCCGCGGCGATCGAGCCGGGATCGAACCCGCCGTGGCCGGCGTCGATGACCACCAGCGGACGATTGCGGGCGGCGGCGCGGTCCGCCGCCCCGGCCTTGCCCGATCCGCGGGCGGCTCCGGCCGATTGCGCGCGGCTGGCCGAGGGCGCGCTCGGGATCGAGACGGCCGATACGGCGAACGTCAGCGCGGCGAGCGCCGCCAGCGCCCACCGCGATCTCCGCCAGTTCTCGCCCCACCGTCTCAACCGTCCGCCATCCTTCGCTGCGTAAGCGTCACGGCGATCTTGGACGCCCATGGTTAATATCGGCTTTACTTTCCCCATCTATCACGGGAGGCAGCCGGGGTCAGGGCCGCCGGGTTGCCGGGCGTTCGGGCAGATGCTAGCAGCATCGTTCCGGGGGCGGCACCTTACCCGCTTGATCAAGCGGCGGCCCCGATCCCGGCAAGCTGCCGGCCCGCATTCGCTGGCCGGCCATCTAGGTTGACGCTGCATGAGGCATTCCATCCCCGCCCCGCAATGCCCCCGTCAGGGCGGCGCTGCATGGGCACGGGGCTTTTTCCCGGCCGGACGCGCCGGGGGTGCCGCTGCGGCAGAGGCGATTTCCACGACAACCCGGGCGGCTCGACGCCGATCGATCGGCTATTTTCCGCCCCTATTTTATGGCGCGCATCGCCCCTCACGGGCTCGCGAGCGCGCTTGGAGACTTTATAATGACAACGCGCATGCTCATCGACGCGCGCCACCAGGAAGAAACCCGGGTGGCCGTGGTCCAGGGAAACCGGATCGAGGAATTTGATTTCGAATCCGCCGAGCGCAAGCAGCTCAAGGGCAATATCTATCTCGCCAAGGTAACCCGGGTCGAGCCGTCGCTGCAGGCGGCGTTCATCGATTTCGGCGGCAATCGCCACGGCTTCCTCGCTTTCTCCGAGATCCATCCCGATTATTACCAGATCCCCAAGGAGGATCGCGACGCGCTGCTGCGCGAGGAGGCCGCGCACGCCGCCGAGGAAGAGGCGCTGCGTGCCGACGAGGACGATCACGACGAACCGCATGGCGACGACGCCGACGTCGTCGATCACCATGACGACGACGATCACGGCGACCACGATCACGACGATCATGGCGACGACGAACATGGCGCCCCCCCGCCGCCCCGTTCGAGCGGCAACGGCGGCGACGAGAGTGCGGCCGAGGCGCTGCGCAAGCGCCGCACCGCGCTGCGCCGGCGCTACAAGATCCAGGACGTCATCCGCCGCCGACAGGTGCTGCTCGTCCAGGTCGTCAAGGAGGAGCGCGGCAACAAGGGCGCGGCGCTGACGACCTATCTCAGCCTCGCCGGCCGCTATTGCGTGCTGATGCCCAACACCACCCACGGCGGCGGGATCAGCCGCAAGATCTCGAACGGCGCGGACCGCAAGCGCCTGAAGTCGATCATGGCGGAAATGAAGCTGCCGCCGTCGATGGGCTGCATCGTGCGCACCGCCGGGCTCCAGCGGACCAAGGCCGAGATCCGTCGCGATTTCGATTATCTCGCGCGGCTGTGGGACGGGATCCGCGAAACCACGCTCAAATCGGCCGCGCCGGCGCTGATCTACGGCGACAGCGATCTGATCAAGCGCGCGATCCGCGACATCTACAGCCGCGAGATCGACGAGATCATCATCGAGGGCGAGCGCGGCTATCGCGCCGCGCGCGAGTTCATGAAATTGCTGATGCCGAGCCACGCCCGCAAGATCCAGGCCTATGCCGACGCGGTGCCGCTGTACCAGCGCTACGGCGTCGAGGATCAGCTGTCGGCGATGTACCAGCCGCTCGTCCAGCTCAGGTCCGGCGGTTATCTGGTGATCAACCCGACCGAGGCGCTCGTCTCGATCGACATCAACTCGGGCAGGTCGACGCGCGAGCATAATATCGAGCAGACCGCGACCGCGACCAACCTCGAGGCCGCCGCCGAGATCGCGCGCCAGCTGCGGCTGCGCGACATGGCCGGGCTCGTCGTGATCGACTTCATCGACATGGAGAACAGCTCGAACGTCCGCAAGGTCGAGAAGGCGATGAAGGAGGCGCTCAAGAACGATCGCGCGCGCATCCAGATCGGCCGCATCTCGTCGTTCGGGCTGATGGAGATGAGCCGCCAGCGGCTGCGCACCGGCGTGCTCGAGGCGTCGACCCGGGTCTGCCCGCACTGCGAGGGCACCGGCTTCATCCGCACCGCGTCGTCCGCGGGTCTGTCGGCCTTGCGCCTGCTCGAGGACGAGGCGGCGCGCGGCCGCGGCAGCCAGCTGTGCCTGCGCGCGAGCCAGGAGGCGTCGATCTACGTGCTCAACCGCAAGCGCGCCGAGCTCGCCGAGATCGAGGATCGCTACGGCGTCCATATCGAAATCCTGCCCGACGGGCACCAAGACGGCGCGCGGATGTCGGTCGACGTCGGCGGCCCGCCGCCCGAGCACGCGCCGCGCATCCCCGCGCTGCCCGTGATCGGGGACGAGGACGACGATCTGCCGCTCGAGGACGAGATCGACGAGGAGGAAGAGGCCGAGGCCGTGGATGAAGGCGAGCCCCGCCAGGAGCGCCAGCCGCGCGGCGGCGAGCGCCATGACGAGGACGACGGCCGCGGCC
>CAXTMX010000051.1:0-11087 GCA_964245585.1 uncultured Sphingomonadaceae bacterium
CCTCGGTGGTCGGCGTCACCGGCAACCCCGGCCAGGCCAATTATGCCGCGTCGAAGGCCGGGCTGATCGGCATGTCGAAGGCGCTCGCGCAGGAGCTGGCGAGCCGCGGCATCACTGTCAACTGCGTCGCGCCGGGGTTCATCGCCTCGCCGATGACCGATGCGCTGCCCGACGCGCAGAAAGAGGCTTTGGCCGGGCGGATCCCCGCGGGCAAGCTCGGCGAAGGCGCGGATATCGGCGCCGCGGTGGCCTATCTCGCGAGCCGCGAGGCGGCCTACGTCACCGGCCAGACGCTGCACGTCAACGGCGGGATGGCGATGATCTGATAAGTGTGCATGCCTACCGCTCATCCTGAGTAGCCATTGAGCTTGTCGAAATGGCGTATCGAAGGAGGGTCGTTCGATACGGGACTTCGACAGGCTCAGTCCCTACTCAGGATGAGCGCATGAAAGTATGAGAACCAATCAGCGCGAGTAGAACTCGACCACCAGGTTCGGCTCCATCTTGACCGGATAGGGCACCTCGTCGAGCGTCGGCACGCGGGTGAAGGTCACCTTCGACGCGCCGTCGGGCGAGACATATTCGGGGATCTCGCGCTCGCTCAGGCCCTGCGCCTCGATCACCAGCGCCATCTCCTGCGCCTTGGCGCCGAGCTCGACGACGTCGCCGACGTTGATCCGGCGCGAGGCGATGTTGCACTTCACGCCGTTGACGCGGATGTGGCCATGGCTGACGATCTGGCGCGCCGCGAAGATCGTCGGCGCGAACTTCGCGCGATAGACCACCGCGTCGAGCCGGCGCTCGAGCAGGCCGATCAGGTTCTGCGAGGTGTCGCCCTTGATCCGCGAGGCATCGGTGTACGAACGCTTGAACTGCTTCTCGGTGATGTCGCCGTAATAGCCCTTGAGCTTCTGCTTGGCCTTGAGCTGGATGCCGTAGTCCGACACCTTGCTCTTGCGCCGCTGGCCGTGCTGGCCGGGGCCATATTCGCGCTTGTTGACCGGGGACTTGGGGCGGCCCCAGATATTCTCGCCCATCCGGCGGTCGAGCTTGTACTTGGCGCTGGTGCGCTTGGTCATTGTCCGTCCTTCAATTGCGTTCGTCTCGATGCCCGGAACCGCGCTGCTGGTCCCTCGACTTGCTCGGGAGGCAGGGCCGCCGCTTCACCGGGGTGCGGAGCCAATTGCGAAGGGTCGGCGTCTGGCGGCGGAGGCGGCAAAAGTCAAGCTGGACGCGACGACGCGATCGGCTATGGCGCGGGCGATGAGCGAAGAGCCCCTTGCCGCCGCCCGGTGCACGACGATGGCCGAGGTGCGCGCCGGCGTCGATGCGATCGACCGCGCGTTGGTCGCGCTGCTCGGCCGGCGGATGCGCTACATGGATGCGGCTGCGCGGATCAAGGTCGACCGCGGCCAGGTCCGCGACGAGGCGCGCAAGGCCGAGGTGATCGCCAATGCAGTCGCGCAGGCGCCGGTGCACGGCGTGCCCGAAGCGCTCGCGGCCGAATTATGGGACCGGCTGGTCGAGGGCTCGATCGCCTACGAGCTCGAGATGTTCGACCGGGGCGCCTAGCGCGTCCGCGGCTTGGCGATCGCGCTCAGCACGCCGCGCAGCGTGCGCACTTCCTGGGCGCTCCAGCCCGGCTTGGTCAGCATCGTGCGCAATGTGCGCCGGGTCACGGGCGTGCGGTCGGGCGGATGAAAGAAGCCGGCCTCGACGAGCATCGCGTCGAGCTGCGCGATCATGCCGTCGAGTTCTTCCTGCGGCGCGGGCGGGTCGAGGTCGACCCGCGGCGGCGAGGCGAGGGCCTCGCTTTTCGACCATTCATAAGCGACGAGGATCACCGCTTGCGCGAGATTGAGGCTGCCGAACGCCGGATTGATCGGGACCGTCAGGATCGTGCGCGCGAGCGCGACGTCGTCGGTCTCCAGGCCCGAGCGCTCGGGGCCGAACAGGATCGCGGTGCCGCCCGCTTCCGCGCGGATCGCGACGGCGGCCTGCTCCGGCGTGACGACCGGCTTGGTCACGCCCCGCTTGCGCACGGTCGTGGCATAGACGTGGGCGCAATCGGCCACCGCCTCGGCGACGCTGTCGAACAGGCGCGCCTGATCGATCACGCTGTCCGCGCCCGAGGCCGCCGGGCCGGCCGTGGGATTCGGCCAGCCGTCGCGCGGGGCGACGAGGCGCAGATCGGTCAGCCCGAAATTGAGCATCGCCCGCGCCGCCTTGCCGATGTTCTCGCCGAGCTGCGGGCGAACGAGGACGATGGCGGGGGATCGGGTCGCTCTTCCTGAATTGAGAAAACTCCGCTCGTCCCGAGCAGATGTCGAGCTTGTCGAGACATCGTGTCGAGGGATCCGCCGGGCCGGCGGTTTTGCCGCCTGGCTCAGCGTCGCCCAGTCCGAGCGAAACAGCGCCTCTTTCTTCGCACGCGACCAATTTTTCACCTGACGCTCGGCGGCGAACGCGTCTTCGCGACTGGCGAATGTCTCCGACCACATCAGCGTCACGGGCCGCCGATCATGGGTATACCCGGGAATCTCGCCACTCTGATGCTGGGCGGTGCGTCGCTCGAGGTTATCGGTGTGGCCGGTATAATAGCTGTTGTCTGCGCACCGCAGGACATAGGTCCAAAAAGTCACCGAACTTGTCTCGACGGCGCTTCTCGGCTTCGCTCGGAAGCTGGCTCGACACGAACGGATTGGGGAAATAAGCAAGGTCATTCTTCTCTTCCCGCTTCCCCCAATCCCCCCGCAAACTCCTCGAAATGCCGCGCTTCGGTCAAGGCCTTGTAGACGCTCGCGAACCTGATGTACGCGACGCTGTCGAGCGCTTTCAGCCCCTGCATCACCATCTCGCCGACACGCGCCGCGGGCACCTCGCTCTCGCCCGAAATCTCGATCTGGCGCTGGATACCGGAAACCAGCCGGTCGATCCGCGCCGGGTCGATCGCGCGCTTGCGGCAGGCGATCGCGATCGAGCGCTCGAGCTTGGTGCGGTCGAAGCTTTCGCGCCGGCCCTCGCTCTTGACCACGGTCAGCTCGCGCAGCTGGATCCGCTCGAAGGTGGTAAAGCGCGCGCCGCATTCCTCGCACTGGCGGCGGCGGCGGATCGACGTGCCGTCCTCGGAGGGACGGCTGTCCTTCACCTGGCTGTCCTCGTGCGAACAGAAGGGGCAGCGCAATCAGAGCTCCGGATAAATCGGGAAGCGCTCGCACAGGGCGCGGACGCGCTGCTTGACTTCACCCTCGACCGCGGGGTCGCCCTGTTCGCCTTTCGCCCGCAGCCCGTCGAGCACGTCGGCGATCATGTCGCCGATCTCGCGGAACTCCGCCGGCCCGAAGCCGCGCGTCGTGCCGGCGGGCGAGCCGACGCGGATGCCGCTGGTCTTGACCGGGGGCAGCGGATCGAACGGGACGCCGTTCTTGTTGCAGGTGATGCCGCTGCGCTCGAGCGCCTCGTCGGCGTCGCGCCCGGTGATGCCGAGCGGGCGCAGGTCGACCAGCGCCAGATGCGTGTCGGTGCCGCCCGCGACGAGATCGGCGCCGCGTTCCTTCAGGCGGCTGCTGAGCACCTTGGCGTTATCGACGACGGCTTTCGCATAGGATTTGAAGCCGGGCTCGAGCGCTTCGCCGAACGCCACCGCCTTGGCGGCGATGACGTGCATCAGCGGGCCGCCCTGCAGGCCGGGGAACACCGCCGAGTTGATCTTCTTGGCGATCGCCTCGTCGTCGGTCAGCACCATGCCGCCGCGCGGGCCGCGCAGCGTCTTGTGCGTCGTGGTGGTGACGACATGGGCGTGGCCGAACGGGGTCGGGTGGACGCCGCCGGCGACGAGGCCGGCGAAATGCGCCATGTCGACCATCATCAGCGCGCCGACCTCGTCCGCGATCGCGCGGAAGCGCGCAAAGTCGAGGATCCGCGGATAGGCCGATCCGCCGACGATCAGCAACGTCGGGCGATGCTCCTTAGCGAGCCGCTCGACCTGGTCGAAATCGATCAGATGATCGTCCTCGCGCACGCCGTATTGGACGGCGTTGAACCATTTGCCCGACAGCGACGCCTTGGCGCCGTGGGTCAGGTGCCCGCCGGCGTCGAGCGACAGGCCGAGGATCGTGTCGCCCGGCTTGGTCAGCGCGAGCATCACCGCGCTGTTGGCCTGCGCGCCCGAATGCGGCTGGACGTTCGCGAAGCCGCAGCCGAACAGCTGCTTGGCGCGGTCGATCGCCAGCTGCTCGACCTCGTCGGACGGCGCGCAGCCCTGGTAGTAGCGCTTGCCCGGATAGCCCTCGGCATATTTGTTGGTGAACACCGATCCCTGCGCCTCGAGCACCGCACGCGAAACGATGTTTTCCGACGCGATCAGCTCGATCTGGTGCTGCTCTCGCGCCAGTTCGTGACGCACGCCGGCGAACACCGCGGGGTCGGCGTCGGCGAGGCCGCGCGTGAAGAAGCCGTCGGGCTGGACATCGCTGAGAGTGGCCGGATTGGTGCTCATACGGGCTCCTTGGCGAACCGGGGATGGGACAATTTGTCGACGCGGCGCTGGTGGCGGTCGCCGCCGAACGGCGTGGCGAGGAATGCGGCGACGCAGGCCTTGGCCATCTCGATGCCGATCAGGCGCGCACCGAGAGCGACGACGTTGGCGTCATTATGCTCGCGCGCGAGACGTGCCGAAAGCGGCTCGGACACGAGCGCGCAGCGCGCGGCCGGGTGGCGATTGACCGCGATCGAGATGCCGATGCCCGATCCGCACAAAGCGACGCCCATGTCGGCGTGGCCATCGGCGATCGCTTCGGCGAGCCTGTAGCCATAATCGGGATAGTCGACCGATGTCGCATCGTGCGGCCCGAGATCCTCGACCTCGTGCCCGGCTTCGCGCAGGAAGGCCGCCAGCGCAGCCTTCATCTCGACGGCGGCATGATCGGAGGCAATGGCTATACGCTCGGCCACGGGGCGAATCTCGCTCGGCTGAAATCGGATGGCGGTTCTCTAGGCGAGGCGGGCGCCGAGCGCCACCCCGCGCGGTTGATCACGCCGCGAGGCGCAGCTCCATCCGGCTCCAGATCTCGACCACGGCGTCGGTGAGCTCGCGCATCATCGCGGGCGTGTGCGCCGGGCCGGGGGTGAAGCGCAGCCGCTCGGTGCCGCGCGGCACGGTCGGATAATTGATCGGCTGGACGTAGACGCCATATTCGGCGAGCAGGATGTCGCTGATCCGCTTGGCCTTGATCGGATCGCCGACCATCAGCGGCACGATGTGGGTGGTCGAGGCCATCACCGGCAGATGCGCTTGCGTGAACAGCGCCTTGAGCCGAGCAGCCGCGGCCTGCTGCGCCTCGCGCTCGACCGACGAGGCCTTGAGATGGCGCACGCTGGCGAGCGCGCCCGCGACCAGCACCGGCGACAGCGAGGTGGTGAAGATGAAGCCCGGCGCGTAGCTCCTGATCACGTCGATGATCGTGCGGTCGGCGGCGACGTAGCCGCCCATCACGCCGAACGCCTTGCCCAGCGTGCCCTCGATGATCGTCAGCCGATCGGCCACCCCGTCACGATCGGAGATGCCGCCGCCGCGCGGCCCGTACATGCCGACGGCATGGACCTCGTCGAGATAGGTCAGCGCGTTGTAGCGGTCGGCGAGGTCGCAGATCGCCGCGATCGGCGCGACGTCGCCGTCCATCGAATAGACGCTCTCGAACGCGATCAGCTTGGGCGCGTCGGGATCGGCGGCGGCGAGCAATTGCTCGAGATGCTCGAGGTCGTTGTGGCGGAACACCTGCTTGGCGCAGCCCGAATTGCGGATGCCCGCGATCATCGAGGCGTGGTTGAGCTCGTCCGAAAAGATGACGCAACCGGGCAGGACCTTGCCGAGCGTCGTCAGCGTCGCGTCGTTCGAGACATAGCCGGAGGTGAACAGCAGCGCGCCTTCCTTGCCGTGCAGATCGGCCAGCTCGGCTTCGAGGTCGATGTGGTAATGCGTGTTGCCGCCGATGTTGCGCGTGCCGCCCGATCCGGCGCCGACGTCGTGCAACGCCTCTTCCATCGCCCCGATGACCGCGGGATGCTGGCCCATCGCGAGATAATCGTTCGAGCACCACACCGTGATCGGCTTGGGCCCGTTATGCCCGGCGAAGCAGCGCGCGTTGGGATAATTACCCTTGTCGCGCAGGATGTCGATGAAGACCCGGTAACGCCCCTCGGCGTGCAGCCGGTCGATCGCCTGGGCGAAAATCCGCTGATAGTCCAACGTCGAACACTCCGGGCGCCGCGAAATCGCGCGTTGCCATACGCTGCGGCCCGGCCGAACGCCAGCGCGAACGGTTCTCAAGTGAGCGCCAAAGCCTACAGGAATTCGATGGTATCGAGCCCATATTGCGCCAACGACGCGCGCAGCGCGGGGTTCGGTTCGAACGGCGCGGTGAACAGCGCGAGACCCGGAGACGGCGCGTCGGGCCATTGCTGTCCCTGGAGCAGGCTCGCGACCCGCCGGGCGATGCCGCGTCCGCCGTGGACGAATGTCAGCGGACGCGGCGCGGCGGCGCCGAGCTCGATCTGGACCAGGGGGAAATGGGTGCAGGCGAGCACCACCGTATCCATCCGGTCGCCCTGCGGTTGCAGCAGCAGGCCTTCGAGCTCGCGCGCGTAATCGGCCGGATCGCCTTCCTCGCCGCGCAGCTTCGCCTCGGCCAGCTCGACCAGCCGCGCTGAGCCGTGCCGCAGCACCGTGCAGTCGCTGGCGAAGCGGGCGGACAGATCGTCGACATAGGGCTGACGCACCGTCGCGGTGGTGCCGAGCACGCCGATCACGCGGCTGCGCGAGATCAGCGCCGCCGGCTTGATCGCCGGGACGGTGCCGACCACGGGAATGGCGAGCCGTTCGCGCACCATCTCGAGCGCGACGGTCGAGGCGGTGTTGCAGGCGATGACGACCAGGCGGGGATCGTGGCGCGCGACCAGATCGCCGATCAGCGCGGGCACGCGCTCCGCAATCTCGCGCTCGCTCTTCGTGCCGTAGGGAAAGCCCGCCGAATCCGACACATAGATGATCGGGGCGTTGGGCAGGCCAAGGCGGGTCGGCTGAAGCACCGATAGGCCGCCCACGCCGGAGTCGAAGAAAAGCAGGGGTCGCGCGTCCATGGCGACGCTTAGTAGCGATGCCGCGCAAACACGCAACGCAGGCTGCGCGCGGGGCAGCCATGCTGCTGATATAGTATAACTAATGCAGGTTGTTGCGGAGCCGCTATAATCGCGATACTCAGCGCGCGTTGGGGGAAGTGCCTCGTGGTTGCTGATCAGTGGGTCGTTCCGGCGTTGGCGCTGGTGTTCGGCTACCTTCTGGGTTCGGTCCCCTTCGGCCTGCTGGTGACCCGCGCCGCGGGTCGGGGCGATCTGCGCGCGATCGGATCGGGCAATATCGGCGCGACCAACGTGCTGCGCACGGGCCACAAGGGCCTTGCCGCGCTGACCCTTCTGCTCGACATCGGCAAAGGCTTGGGCGCGGTCAAGATCGTCGGCCTGCTGTGGCCCGATCTGGCGCTGCTGGCCGGGGCGGCCGCCTTTTTCGGCCACCTCTTTCCGGTCTGGCTGCGCTTTCGCGGCGGCAAGGGCGTGGCGACCTTTCTCGGCGTCGCGCTCGGCTTGAGCCTGCTGTGCGGCGCGATATTCGCCGGCGCATGGCTCGTCGTGCTCGCCCTGACGCGCTACTCGTCGCTGGCCGGGATGACCGCCGCGATCGTCGCCCCGGTGGTCGCGGCGTGGAGCAATCGCTTCGATCTGGCCCTGGTGTTCATCGTGTTCGCCCTGCTCGTCCTGTGGCGTCACCGCGGTAATCTCGAGCGGCTGCTCGCCGGGACCGAGCCGCGCGTCGGCGACCGGCGCGGCGATGCGCTGGTCGAAGCGAGCGACGTCTAGCTCGCGTGGCTGAGGGCGAGCGCGCAGGCGGCGTCTACGAGGATCGCATTGCCCGCCTGCGATTGATGCGCACGGCCAAGATCGGGCCGGTGACCTATGCCCAGCTGATCGCCCGGTTCGGAACGGCGGCGGGCGCGCTTGCCGCCGTGCCGGACCTTGCACGGCGCGGCGGCGGGCAGCCCCCCGCGATCGCGACACGGGCCGCGGTTGAAGCCGAGATCGCCGCGGTCGAGCGCGCCGGCGCGCGCTATCTGTTCCTCGGCCTGCCCGATTATCCGCCGCTGCTGGCGGAGCTTGCCGCCGCGCCGCCGGCGCTGATCGTGCGCGGCCGGGCGCAGCTGCTCGAGCGCCCGACGGTGGCGATGGTCGGCGCGCGCAATGCATCGGCCGCGGCGTGCCGGTTCGCGCGTCAGCTCGCGCAGCAGCTCGGCGCCCACGGCGTCGCGATCGTTTCGGGCCTCGCCCGCGGGATCGATACCGCCGCGCACCAGGGCTCGATCGAGAGCGGCGCGATCGGCGTCGTCGCCGGCGGGATCGACATCTTCTATCCGCCGGAAAACGAGGCGCTCCAGCGGCGGATCGGCGACGAGGGGCTCGTGATCGCCGAACAGCCACCCGGTATCGAGCCGCGGGCGCGGCATTTCCCCTATCGCAACCGGATCATCGCCGGCGTCGCCCAGGCGACGGTGGTGATCGAGGCCGCGCCGAGATCGGGATCGCTGATCACGGCGCGCCACGCCGCCGAATATGGCCGCGAGGTGATGGCGGTGCCCGGCTCGCCGCTCGATCCGCGCGCGCAGGGCTGCAACCTGCTGATCCGCGAGGGCGCCACCCTGATCCAGTCGGCCGAGGACGTGCTCGAGATGCTGCGCCCGATCAGCGCCCGGCCGATCGCCGAGCCCGGACGCAGCTATGCCGCGCCCGCGTCGCCCGATGCCGAGGATGCGGATCGCCGCGCGCTGATCGGCCTGCTCGGCCCGACCCCGGTGCCGGTCGACGAGCTCGTCCGCCAATCGGGCCGGTCGCCCGCGATCGTCCAGACCGTGCTGCTCGAGCTCGAGCTCGCCGGGCGGCTCGAACGCCACGCCGGCGGGCGCGTGAGCTTGGTCGCCTAGCTCTCCGGCAGGAAGTCCGGAACCGACAGATAGCGTTCGCCGGTGTCGTAGTTGAAGCCGAGCACGCGGCTGCCGGCGGGGAGCTCGGGCAGCTTTTGCGCGATCGCCTGCAAGGTCGCCCCCGACGAGATGCCGACCAGCATGCCTTCCTCCGCCGCCGAGCGCAGCGCCATCTTCTTGGCCTCGGCCGGATCGACCTGGATCACGCCGTCGAGCAACTGGGTATCGAGATTGGCCGGAATGAAGCCCGCGCCGATGCCCTGGATCGCGTGCGGCCCGGGCTGGCCGCCCGAGATCACCGGCGACAGCGTCGGCTCGACCGCGAACACTTTCAGGTTCGGCCAGCGCTGGCGCAGCACGCGGGCGACGCCGGTGATGTGCCCACCGGTGCCGACGCCGGTGATCAGCGCGTCGATCGGCGTATCGGCGAAATCGGGCAGGATCTCGTTCGCCGTCTCGCGCACGTGGACCTCGACGTTGGCCGGGTTCTCGAACTGCTGCGGCATCCACGCGCCCGGCGTCTGGCCGACGATCTCGAGCCCGCGCTCGATCGCGCCCTTCATCCCTTTCTCGCGCGGGGTGAGATCGAACGATGCGCCGTAAGCGAGCATCAGCCGCCGCCGCTCGAGCGACATCGATTCGGGCATGACCAGGACGAGCTTGTAGCCCTTGACCGCGGCGACCATCGCCAGCCCGATTCCGGTGTTGCCGCTGGTCGGCTCGACGATCGTGCCGCCGGGCTTCAGCTTGCCCGACGCCTCCGCCTCCTCGATCATCGCCAGCGCGATGCGGTCCTTGATCGAGCCGCCGGGGTTGGCGCGCTCGGACTTGATCCAGACTTCGGCGTCGGGAAACAGTCGGGCGAGGCGGACATGCGGCGTGCGGCCGATCGTCTCGAGAATGTTCGCGGCCTTCATATCGCTTTCTCCTCAAGCGGGGCGAATTGGAACGTCTGCGGCGGATCGAAGGTCTTCGCGTCGCGCAGTTCCGGGAACCAGCGCCACCATAGCAGAGTGACGAGCACCGCGCCGATCCCCCCGACGACGACTGCGGCGACCGGCCCGATCGCCGCGGCGAGCAGCCCCGATTCGGCTTCGCCAAGCTCGTTCGATCCCGACACGAACAGGCTCGATACCGCGCCGACGCGCCCGCGCATCGCGTTCGGGGTGTGCAGCTGGATCAGTGATTGACGCACATAGACCGAAAGCATGTCGGCCGCGCCCAGCAGCGCCAGGCAGGCGAGCGACAGTGGCACGTTGCGCGACAGGCCAAACACCACGGTCGCCACGCCGAAAACGATCACTGCGATGAGCATCTTGACCCCGACGTTGCTGCGCAGCGGGCGAAACGCGAATATCATGGCGACGACCGCGGCGCCTGCCGCCGGCGCGGCGCGCAGGTGTCCAAGGCCTTCTGCGCCGATCTGCAGCACGTCGCGGGCGTAGATCGGCAGCATCGCGGTCGCGCCGCCGAGCAGCACCGCGAACAGATCGAGCGAGATTGCGCCGAGCACGAGCCGATTGCGCGCGACATAGCGCATGCCATCGACCATCTGGGCCCAAGGACGCGACGATCCGTCCATCGCGACGCGGGGGATCGGCCCGACCATCGACAGCGCGACGAACGACAGCGCGAACAGTCCGGCGCTCGCCGCATAAGGCAGCCAGTGGGCCGATGCGTAGAGATAGCCGCCCAGCGGCGGGCCGAGCACCGATCCGATCTGCCAGGCGATCGCCCCCAGCGCGATCGCCGTCGGGAGGGAAGGCAGCGGGACCAGATTGGGAGCAATGCCTTGCAGCGCGGGCCCGGCGAACGCTCGCGCCACGCCGAGCAGCGCCGCGATTGCGAACAATTGCGGCAGCGTCGTCGTGCCGCGCCAGGCGAGGATCGCCAACGCCGCGGCGCATGCCCCCTCGAGCAGCACGGCGCGCGGGCTCACGATCCCGAAGCGATCGAGCGAGGCCAGCCACTCCTCGCCGTCAGAGATCGCGGCATTGTCGCGGCCGAGGACCCGCACGGTGCCGCGGTCGGCGACGCTGGCCCCGGTGACCAGGTTGACCA
>CAXTMX010000051.1:11097-19239 GCA_964245585.1 uncultured Sphingomonadaceae bacterium
CGCGATCCATCGCCGGTCGACGCGATCGGCGGTCCAGCCGACGACGAGCACCAGCAGCAGCAGCGGCAGGAACTGGACGATCCCGACATAGCCGAGCTGGAGCGCCGCCTCGCGCTGCGACATGCCGAGCGTGCCGCGCGCGATGTCGTAGACCTGCCAGCCGATCACGATGACCATCGCCATCTGCCCCAGGGTCGCGCTGAGCCGCGCCGCCCAGTAGAAACGGTAGCCGGCGATGGAGAACGGGTGGGGGGCGCGCGTCATCAGCCGCGTCTAGGCGAAATGGCGACAACGCGGCAACGCAGCTAAGCTTGGGGCAGCCCAACCACGATGCCGTCGCCGCCGGTCAGGCCAGGAACGCCAGCAGGTCGCGGCTGAGGCGATCCTTCTCGGTGGCCAGCAGCCCGTGCGGCGCGCCGTCATATTCGATCAGCGTCGCGCTTGGGATCGCCGCCGCCGCGGCGCGCGCCGTCGTATCGATCGGCACCGTCTTGTCGGCGGTGCCGTGGATGATCAGCGTCGGCATCGTGAACGCCGCGAGATCGGGCCGGAAATCGGTGCGCGAGAAGGAATCGACGCACTCGAGCGTTCCCCTGAGCCCGGCCTGGAGCGCCACCCCGACCGACCAGTCGAGCACTTCCTGGCTGACCGGGCTGCTGATCCAGCCGACGCCGTAAAACTGCTCGGTGAACGTCGCGAGGAACGCCGGTCGATCCTTTCTGATCTGGCCCTTCATCGTCTCGAACAAAGCGGGGTCGACACCGTCGGGATGGCAGTCGTCCTTGAGCAGATAAGGCACGACCGAAGCGATCAGCGCCGCCCGGCGGACGCCGGTCGCCCCGTGCCGCGCGAGATAGCGTGCGACCTCGCCGCCGCCCATCGAGAAGCCGACCAGCGCGACATCCTCGCGCGCGCCGGTCGCCTCGAGCACGGCCGCGAGATCGTCGGCGAGCGTGTCATAGTCGTAGCCGCTGAACGGCTGGCTCGATCGGCCGAAACCGCGCCGGTCGTAGGCGATCACGCGATATCCGGCTTCGGCCAGTGCAAGCGATTGATCATCCCATGAGTCGGCCGACAGCGGCCAGCCGTGGATCAGCACGACCGGGCGTCCGCTGCCCCAATCCTTGACATAAAGCTGGGTGTCGTCGCGCGTCTTGACGTAGGGCATGGGGCTCTCCTGAAGCTGGTGGCCCCGCTGTAACGCGCTGCAGCAGAACGGTTTCCCCGCCGGCGCGCGAAGTTCTGCCAGTGGCGGCGAGCCGCTGAGCTGGCCTAGCGCAGCTGAGGCGCCGGCTGAACGTCGGCCGCCTCGCGCGTTTGCGGGTTGCGCAGCGATGGCCTCAGCCGGCTCAGGCTGCACAGTCCGGCGACGAGCGTGAGCGCCGCCGCGAACAGCGCCGGGGCGTTGCCGCTGCCGAGCCCCTGCGCCAGCAGCGCGGCGGCGAAGGTCGCGCCCAGCGTCTGGCCGAGCAGCCGCGTGGTCGAGAGCAGACCGCCGGCGGCGGCGGCGCGCGCAACCGGCGCGGAGCCGATCACCAGCCGCGCATTGGGTGGCAGGAACATGCCGAAGCCGAGCCCCGAAAGCGCCATCCGCCACGCGATGTCGAGGAAATGCGGCTCGGCGGGGAGAAAGGCCATCAGCGCGATTGCGGCCGTCGAGACGGCCATGCCGATGCCGCCGAGCAGGCCCGCGGGAACACGATCGGACAAGCCGCCGGCGATCGGCCCTATCACCATCACCGCGAGTGGCCAGGGGGCGATGATCGCGCCGACCTCGCTCGGCGAGAAGCCGAACTCATGCTGAAGCCGGAAGGGCAGGGACAGGACCAGCGTCATCGATCCGGCAAAGGCCGCGATCGCGGCGGTCACCGAGAGCGCGAGCGCCGGCTGCGCCAGCAGATCGATCGGCAGGATCGGGCGGACCTCGCCGATCTCACGCCGGACGAAGAACAGGCCGACCAGCGCGCCAGTGACGATGATCGCGGCCGAGATCACCGGCGAGTCGCCGTGCACCAGGCTCTCCATTCCGGAAATGATCAGCCCGAACATCGCCGCGCAGAGCACCGCGCCGAACACGTCGAACGGTTCGTCGCGCTGCTGCGGCTCGGGCAGCAGCCGGCCGAGCAGCAACGATCCGATCCCAAACGGAACCGCCACAGCGAACACCCATGGCCACGGCGCGACCCCAAGCACGAGGCCGCCGATCGTCGGCGCGAGCGCGGCGCTGCTCGACACCACCAGCCCGTTGATGCCGATGCCGCGACCCAATTGGCGCGCCGGATAGATCGCGCGGATCAATGCCGAGGACACGCTCAGCGCCGCCGCCGCGCCGAGCGACTGCGCCGCGCGGACGACCAGCAGGAACGGCAGGCTGCGGGCGAAGAAGCACAATATTGTCGCGACGACGAACACGCCCTGGCCGATCTGGTACAGCCGGCGATGACCCAGGCGGTCGCCCAGCGTCGAGAACGGCAGCAGCGTCATCACCAGCACCAGCTGGTAGATCGTCACCACCAGCACCGCCGACGAATTGTCGACGCCGAGGTCGCGCGCGATCGTCGGCAGCGCGACCGACACGATCGCGCCGTCGATCGCCACCAGACCGGTTCCGAGCGATATCGCCATGATGGCGTAGAAGCGGCGGGGGGTGGGCAGGCCGTCGGTCGTCATGCGGCCTCATCGTTGGCCGCGGCACGCGCGTCAATCGCTCAGTGGGTCGCTGCGCGGACCGTTTGCGCTTCGCCGGCGCTCAACCGGCGCGACAGCCGCTCGAGCCGCGCGACGTCGCCGAGCAGGCGGAGCTCGGCGAGGATCTGGCGCCCGTCGAGCGCGGTCGAGCGTCCCCGTTCCCAATCTTCCAGGAAGACGTCGATCACGAAATCGCGTGCGCCGGGATCGGCCAGAACCATCGTCACGAATGCGCCTCCAAAGCAGGCAACGTGCGCTGCCAATGGTTAACGCTGCCCTCACCGAACGGTGGGAACCCGTCGCAGGGCTGCCCGTTCAAGCGAGACACTCACAATGGAGACTTGGCATGGCGACCCCCGAGGAACTGAAGGCGAAATTCTGGAAGGCGCTCGGGTCGGACCGGACGATGATGCTCGGGCTCGACGGCGTCGAGGATGGCCATGCGCGGCCGATGACCGCGCAATTCGAGGACGATCGCAGCCCGCTCTGGTTTTTCACGGCGACCGACAATCAGATCGTCAGGTCGCTCGGCCAGGGCAATCGCGCGATCGCCACCTTCTCGTCAAAGGGCCATGATCTGTTCGCGACGGTTCATGGCAGCCTCGCCGTCGACAATGATCGCGCCACGATCGATCGCTTGTGGAACCGTTACGTCGCCGCTTGGTATGAGGGCGGCAAGGACGATCCCAAGCTCGCGCTGTTGCGGCTCGACGCCGAGCGCGCCGAAATCTGGCTCGACGCGTCGAGCATCGTCGCCGGCGTCAAGATGCTGCTCGGTGCCGATCCGAAGCAAGATGCGAAGGACAAGGTCGGCGAGGTGACGCTGTAAGTCGCTCTGCTCGTTGCGGCGGCAGCGCAGCTGCCGTCGTCAGCAGCGGTGACGCCGGCACGGGAGCGTCGAGCGTCACCGGGATCGCATCGGTCCAAGCTATGCGGGTTACGAAGGCGGCGAACACGCCCACGATACCAAGGTGCTATAAAGTCGTCAGGGTGAGCGCTGCTCCGCCCACTCACGCAAGCCGCGTCGCGCATCCTGGACGAAGCGAGATCGCCTGACCGCCCACAGGAACAGCCCGCCGACCATCCGCCCGAGCGCGCCGACCGGGCGGCGGAACTGGACCAGCAGCACGACGCGCATGTCCTCGGTATCGTTGGCGACCTCATGTTCATAGGTGTCGTCGAACACCAGCGCCTCGCCGGCGCGCCAGCTGACCACGCGGTCGGCGACACGCATCCGGCAGCTGTCCGCCTCGCGCGGCACGCGGATCCCCAGATGGCAGGTCAGCAGCGCCTTGGTCACCCCGGTGTGCGGCGGGATTTGCGTTCCTGGCGCGAGGATCGAGAAGAAGGCCGAGTTGAGTCCGGGAATGCTCTCGACCAGCGCGGTCGTGCGCGGGCAAGTGCGGCAGTTCGCCGCGTCGCGGTAGCCATAGCCATAGAGAAAGTAGGAGCGCCATTTGCCGGCGGGGGCGATCGGGCGGTGATCGGGCGAAATCTCGGCGAGCGGCGGGATCGCGTCGAGGTCGCCCAGAATCGCCGCCGCCTCGCGCTCGATATCGCGCCAACGCGCTTCGAGCCGCCCGATCCAGGGGAAGGTGCGGGGATCATGGACCGGCGGGTCGCCGACGCGCGAAGAACGAACCACCGCGCGATCGACCAGCGGCCGGACGAAGCGGTCGCCGAGACGCATCAGCAGCGGTTCTTTCGGCGCCGGGGCCACGCCATAATCGCTGGTCTGTCCGGTCGGCGGAGGAAACGGCTTGGTCATCCCGGCACGGTCACGAAACTGTCGAGCACGCGCTTCCTGCCGGCATGTTCGAAGTCGATCTCGAGCTTGTTGCCGTCGATCGCCGCCACCAGTCCATAGCCGAACTTGGTATGGAACACCCTGGTGCCCTCGGCCACGTCCGAGCGCGGCTTGGCGGCGAAGCTGATCGCGCTCGCGCGCGTCTCCACCACCCGCGCGCCGCTGCCCGAGCGCGCCTCTGGCGTACCGAGGAACGCCGCGCGCTGCCACCCGGGGCCGCGTCCGGTGCCGCGGCCCACGTCGGCGAAAGGATCGGCGCGCTCGCTCCACTGCGCGCGCCACAGCGATTCGCCGCCCGACATCGTCGTCTCGGCGGCGACATGCTCGTCCGGCAGCTCGCCGACGAAGCGCGACGGGATCGACGAGGTCCACTGGCCATAGATGCGGCGGTTGGCAGCGTGGATGATGATCGCGCGGCGGCGTGCGCGCGTGATCGCGACATAGGCCAGCCGGCGTTCCTCCTCGAGGCTGGCGATGCCGCCCTCGTCCAACGCGCGCTGCGACGGGAACACGCCTTCCTCCCAGCCGGCGAGGAACACGGTGTCGAACTCGAGGCCCTTCGCGGCGTGGATCGTCATGATCGTGACCTTGGCGCTGTCGCGGTCCGCATCGTTGTCCATCACCAGGCTGACATGCTCGAGGAAGCCCCCAAGCGTCTCATATTCCTCCATCGCGCGGGTCAGCTCGGCGAGGTTTTCGAGCCGTCCCGCCGCCTCGGCCGAACGGTCCGACTGGAGCATCGCGGTATAGCCGCTCTCGTCGAGCATCTGGCGCGCGAGCTCGGGGTGGGGGAGGCCGGTCGATCGGTCGCGCCAGCTGGCGATGTCGCCGATCAGACCGGCGAGCGCGCGGCGCGCCTGCGGGGTCAGCTCGTCGCTGTCGAGGATGCGCGCGGCGGCGAGCGTCAGCGGAATGCCCTCGGCACGCGCGAGCATATGCAGCTTGGCGATCGCCTTGTCGCCGAGCCCGCGCTTGGGCACGTTGACGATCCGCTCGAACGCGAGGTCGTCGGCCGGCTGCGCGATCACGCGCAGATAGGCGAGCGCGTCCCTGATCTCGGCGCGCTCGTAGAAGCGAAAGCCCCCGACGATGCGGTAGGGCAGGCCGATCGTGATGAAGCGCTCCTCGAACTCGCGCGTCTGGAATTGGGCGCGGACCAGGATCGCGACATCGTCGAGCTTGCCGCCCTTGCGCTGGAAGCTCTCGATCTCCTCGCCGACGCGGCGCGCCTCCTCGGGCCCGTCCCACACGCCGATCACCGACACCTTCTCGCCGGCGGCCTCGTCGGTCCACAGCGTCTTGCCGAGCCGCCCGCCATTGTTGGCGATCAGTCCCGACGCGGCGGCGAGGATATGCGGGGTCGAGCGGTAATTCTGTTCGAGCCGGATGATCGCAGCTCCCGGGAAGTCCTTCTCGAAGCGCAGGATATTGGCCACCTCCGCGCCGCGCCACGAATAGATCGACTGGTCGTCATCACCGACGCAGCAGATGTTCTTGGAGCTCTGAGCGAGCAGGCGGAGCCACAGATATTGGCTCGAATTGGTGTCCTGATATTCGTCGACGAGGATATATTTGAAGCGCTGCTGGTAGGCGCTGAGCACCTCGCGGTCGCGCTTCAAGATCGTCAGCATGTGCAGCAGCAAGTCACCGAAATCGCACGCGTTCACCGCCTTCAGCCGCTCCTGATAGGCGCCGTAGAGCGCCTGGCCCTTGCCGTTGGCGAACAATTCGCTCTCGCCGGCGTCGACCTCGGCCGGGGTCCAGCCGCGGTTCTTCCATCTGTCGATCAGCCCGGCGAGCTGGCGCGCGGGCCAGCGCTTCTCGTCGAGGTCGGCGGCGGTGACGATCTGCTTGAGCAGGCGCAGCTGGTCGTCGGTGTCGAGGATCGTGAAGTTCGCCTGCAGCCCGACCAGCTCGGCATGCCGCCGCAGCATCTTCGCCGCGACCGAATGGAACGTGCCGAGCCACGGCATCCCCTCGACCGCGTCGCCGACGATCCGCGTCACCCGCTCGCGCATCTCGCGCGCGGCCTTGTTCGTGAAGGTCACCGACAGGATCTCGGACGGCCAGGCGCGCCGCGTCGCGATCAGGTGGGCGAGGCGCGCGGTCAAGGCCGCGGTCTTGCCCGTGCCCGCGCCGGCGAGCACCAGCACCGGCCCTTCGGTGGTCAGCACCGCCTCGCGCTGCGGCGCATTGAGCCCGCGCAGGTAAAAGGGCTCGGGCGCGGAGGCGGGCAGCGGTTCGGTCACCGGTGAACAGTTAGGGAACGGCGAAGCCGAGAGCAACCGTCAGACCGCCCGCAGCAGCGTGATCCGCGCGACGCCATGCACGCGTTGCGCCTCGACCGCAAAGCCGGGCACGGTCACCAGCTCGTCCTTCGCCGTCTCGATGCTCGCCCAGCCGCCCGGCGCCAGCGTGACGCTCGCCAGCGCCTGTTGGCCGAGTCCGGTGCGATAGGGCGGATCGATCAGCACCAGATCGAACGGGCCGCCGGCGAAGCGCGCCGCCGCTTGCGCGAGGATTGTCGCGCTGGCGCCGAGCTTGGCGACATTGGCCTCGATCGCCTCGAGCGCCACGCGATCCTGCTCGACGAACGTGCAATGCGCCGCCCCGCGCGACAGCGCCTCGAGCCCGAGCGCGCCGGTCCCGGCGAACAGGTCGGCGACGCGCAAGCCCTCGAATGTTCCGATCCGGCTGATCAGCATCGAGAACAAGGCCTCGCGCATCCGCTCGCCCGTCGGCCGCGTCGTCGCGCCGGGCGGGGCGACAAGGGTACGCCCGCGCCAAGCCCCCGCGATTATGCGCACCGATGGTCCTCCCCGGCACGGGGAGGATCATTCGAGCGTCTTCCGGAACGCCACGAGATCATGCTGCCTGACCTCGTCGACATCGCCCGCGGGCAAATCTCCGAGCGCGAACGGCCCATAAGCCGTGCGGATCAGGCGCGAGATCTGCAGCCCGAGATATTCGAGCACGCGCCGCACCTCGCGGTTCTTGCCCTCGGTCAGCTTCATCTCGATCCACACGTTGCGCCCCGTGCGCCGCTCGAGATTGGCGTCGATCGAGCCGTAGCGCACGCCCTCGATCTCGATCCCGTCGATCAGATCCTCGAGCTGCGCCTGGCTCACCGCGCCATAGGCACGCGCGCGATAGGTCCGCGTCACCCCTGTCGCCGGCAGCTCGAGCTGGCGCTTGAATCCCCCGTCGCTGGTCAGCAGCAGCAGCCCCTCGGTGCTGAGATCGAGCCGGCCGACCGGCATCACCCGCGGCAGGCCGGGTGGCAGGCGGTCGTAGATCGTCGGGCGGCCCTTGGGATCGCGCTCGGTCGTCAGCAGCCCGGCCGGCTTGTGGTAGCGGAACAGCCGCGCCGGCGCCGGCGGACGAACCTCCTTGCCGTCGACCGTGACGCCATGAAGCGAGGTCAGCACCGTCGCCGGCGTCTCGATCGGCACGCCGCCGATCGCGATCCGCCGGTCGGCGATCATCCGCTCGATCTCGCGGCGCGAGGCGATCCCGGCGCGCGCGAGCAGCTTGGCGATGCGCTGCGGCTCGCGACCGCCCGTTGGCGCGGGCGTACGCGGCGTGGCCGGCGCGCCGGTGCGGCCCGCCCCGCGGCGGGGGCGCCCTGTCCGGAGGCTGTCTGGCGG
>CAXTMX010000052.1:0-4684 GCA_964245585.1 uncultured Sphingomonadaceae bacterium
GCGCCGATCTCGCGCACGATCCCTGCACCCTCGTGGCCCAGCACGCTCGGAAACAGCCCTTCGCTGTCCAGTCCGTCGAGCGTGTAGGCGTCGGTGTGGCAGATGCCGGTCGCCATGATCTCGACCAGCACCTCGCCCGCGCGCGGCCCCTCGAGATCGACCTCGACGATCTCCAGCGGGCGCTTGGCTTCGAACGCAACGGCGGCACGGGTCTTCATGCGTCACTCCATGTCGTGTCGGCGGGCCGCGAACCGCGCGGCTCCCACCGAGAAAGAACGATATACCACACCACCCAGGACGATCGCGATCGTTCCGACGAGGATCGGCGCGATCAGGAAAGTCGCCGGCGCGGCGGTCGCGATCACGATCAGCGGATCGCCGCCCGCCGGCGGATGCATCGTCCGCGTCGCCATCATCCCCGCGATCGCGCAACCCACGCCGACGCCCATCGCGAGCGGTCCGTTCCCGCAGATGACCAGCGTGATCAGGCCGATCGCGGAAGAGACGAGGTGGCCGCCGATGACGTTGAGCGGCCGGGAGAACGGACTTTCGGGGTGCGCGAAGATCAGCGCGCAGCTCGATCCGAACGACGGGATCAGGATCGCCCAGCCGCTGCGCGAATGAACGCTCGCCAGCACGAAGATCGCCAGCCCCGCGCCGACGCCCGCCAGCACGATCGCCAGCGGCCGCGACGGCGCTCGGAGGCCGGGCGTGATCACCCCTGCTTGAACCGCGCGGCTTCTTCCGACCCGCCGGTGGCGTCGCCCGCGCTGTACGAATGCGCCCCGGTTCCGGCGAGGCCGCCGCCCTGGACGATCAGATATTCGTCGCGGATCGGCCGCCCCTCGAAGAAGCATTCGAGGATCTCGCGCACACCCGCGGCATAGCGCGCCTGCGCCGACAGGCTGGTGCCCGAGATGTGCGGCGTCATGCCCTCGTGCGGCATCGTGCGCCAGGGATGGTCGGCGGGCGCCGGCTGCGGGAACCAGACGTCGCCGGCATAGCCCGCGAGCTGGCCGCTCTCGAGCGCGCGCACGATCGCGTCGCGATCGCAGATCTTGCCGCGCGCGGTGTTCACCAGATAGGCGCCGCGCTTCATCTTCGAGAGCATCGCCTCGTCGAACAGATTCTCGGTTTCCGGGTGCAGCGGGCAGTTGATCGTAACAACGTCGCACACCTTGACCATGCTCTCGACGGTGTCGTGCCACGTCAGGTTGAGCTCCTGCTCGACCTCGGCGGGAAGGCGGTGCCGATCGAAATAATGCAGCGGCATGTCGAACGGCTTGAGCCGGCGCAGCACCGCGAGCCCGATCCGTCCCGCGGCGACCGTGCCGACATGCATGCCCTCGACGTCGTAGGACCGCGTGACGCAGTCGGCGATGTTCCAGCCGCCTTTGGTGACCCAGTCGTGCGACGGGATGTAGTTGCGCACGAGCCCCAGGATCATCATCACGACATGCTCGGAGACGCTGATCGAATTGCAGTAGGTCACCTCGGCGACGGTGATGTTGCGGTCGATCGCCGCCTGCAGGTCGACATGGTCCGAGCCGATGCCCGCGGTCAGCGCGAGCTTGAGCTTGGGCGCCTTGGCGATGCGTTCGGCGGTCAGATAGGCCGGCCAGAACGGCTGCGAGATCACCACCTCGGCGTCGGCCAGCTCGCGCTCGAACTGGCTGTCGGGGCCATCCTTGTCGGAAGTCACGACCAGCGTGTGGCCCTGGCCTTCGAGATATTTGCGCAGGCCGAGCTCGCCCGAGACCGAACCGAGCAGCTGGCCTGGGGTGAAATCGATCGCCTTGGGCGAGGGCACCGTCTGGCCGCCGGGATAATGGTCGATCGGCGGCAGATCGTCGCGCGCATAGGATTTTGGAAATCCGTCGATCGGATCGTCGTACAGAACGCAAACCACCTTCGCCATGATCCAGCTCCTCTTATCGTCTCCCGCCCCGCTCTTCCGTTGCGTCCCGCGAATCAAATGGGAGATTCCGACGACGTGATAAGAGTCTCCTATCAATCTGGGAGGCTGAGCCGGCTCGCCAGATCGAGGCTACGTACACAGGCCTCGAGCGCCCGCGCCATCGGCGGCGGCGGATCGCGGTCGCTGACGACCAGCCCGATCGACTGACTATGAAGCGGCTCGACCAGCGGGATCAGCGCGATGTCCGGTTGCCGGCCGAACAGATGGGCGAAGGTGTGCGGCACGATGCTCGAGGAAGAACCGGTGCGCAGCTGCGCCAGCACGGCGAGGAAGGAATTGCTGACGACGGCCGGCTGCACGGTCAGGCCGAGGAGGCGGAACACGCCGTCGAGGATGCGGCGGTTCTGCATGTCCGGGCTGAGCAGGCACAAGCGATGGGCCGCGGCTTCGCGCCAGCCGATCTCGCTGCGCTCGCCGAGCGGCCCCGCGGCCGCGGTGGCGAACAGATAATGTTCGAGATACAGCGGCGACCGGCGCACATGCGAAAGCGGCTCGTTGTCGAGATAGGTCAGCCCCGCGTCGAGCTCGAACGCGTCGAGCGACGCCTGGATCGCCTGCGACGAGATCGAGCGGATCTCGACCGTCACGCCGGGGTGCAGCGCGTTGAACGGCGCGGTCAGCATGCCGACCACGGGCATCGCCGCCGGGATCACGCCGAGCCGCAGCACGCCGGTCAGCCCGCCGCGCAGGCTCTCCAGCCCCTGGCGCAGGTCGTCCTCGTTCGCCAGCAGCAGATGCGCCTTCTCGAGCACCAGCCGGCCTTCGGGCGTGAGATCGAGAAAGCGGCGGCCGCGCACCACCAGGCGGACGCCGAGCTCGGTCTCCAGCGTGACGATCGCGCCCGACAGCGTCGGCTGCGAGATGTGGCACGCCGCGGCAGCGCGCGCGAAATGCCGCTCGCGCGCCAGTGCGGCGAAATAGCGCAGATGTCGCAACAGCATCGGAAATTCCGATGAAGCCGAATGCGGATTACGGCAAGCGAATAACGGTGATGATACGCTTATCGTCTGCGATGTGCCCCCCGCGAAGGCGGGGGCCAGCCCAGACAAGAATTCTGCTTAGGACGGGACCCCCACCTTCGCGGGGGAACGGATCGCTATCAAGATTCAAAAATTCACCCGCGCCGAAACCCGCAGATCGCGGCCGGACAGCGGCGCGAAGTCCTTGAGGAACGAGGCATGCCGGCGCGCGTCGACGTCGAAGATGTTGTTGGCCGAGAGCGCGAAGCTCAGCGGCCGCTCCTTGCCCCAGGGGCGGAAGTTGATCTCGGCGTTGACCAGCATGAACGCGTCGGTGCTCGTCTCGAACGCGGAGGTCCGTCCCTGATCGTCGCTCCACTCGACTTCGACGCGACCGTCCACCTTCGGGCTCGTCAGGCCGAGGCCGCCGAGCAGGCGCAGCGGCGGGATGCGCGGCGCCGGACCGACCCCGACGATGGTGGCGCGGACATAATCGCCGAGCCCGTCCGCGACGAGGCCGATCTCGCCGAACTTCGCCAACGTCACCGATCCCTGGAACTCGACGCCGTAGTAGCGCGCCTTGGCCTGGTTGAACTGATAGACCGGCAGGCCATCCTCGAGCGCGCCGGTGCGGTCCTCATAGATGAAATTGTCGAACCAATTGTGATAGACCGACGCCTCGATGCTGTAGCCGGCGCCCTTGGCCCGCAGCACCGCTTCGACCCCCCACGAGCGCTCGGTCTTGAAATCGGGATTGCCCACCTCGAACGCTTCGGTGCCGGCGTGCGGCCCGTTGGCGAACAATTCCTCCGCCGACGGCGCGCGGACGGTGCGCGAGACGTTGGCGCCGATCCGCCAGTCGGCGCCGACACCGTAGGATGCGCCGGCGGAGGCGGAGAAGGCGTCGAACCTGCGCGATCCGGTGAAGAATTGCGGCTGATCGGGCGAGGGCGTCGCCTCGAGCGAGGCGCGCTCGTAGCGCGCGCCGCCTTCCACCTTCAACTTGCCGAAATCGAGCTGCTGCAGCGTGAAGAAGCCCAGCTGTTCGGTCTGGTTCTTGGGCAGGAACGCCTCTTCGCCGATGACATTGAAGTCGCGCAGGAAGAATTGCGCCCCGGTCGCGCCCTGCCACGCGCCGTGCTGCGCCTGGACCAGCTCGACCCGGCCTTCCATGCCCTTGTTGTAGAAGGCGGTACCGATCGAGCCGTCCTCCTCGAGCTCGAAATGGCGATAGCGCGCATAAGCGACCCGCGCGCGGATCGTCTCGAGCAGGCCGCCGCCGGTCTGCACCTCGGCGCGCCCGTCGAAGCGGTTCTGCTTGAGGTCGAGCCGCGGCGCCTCCTGCTCCTCGCCCGGCTGCGTCGCGTAGCGGACCGGAACGCCATAGAGGCCGTCGTAATGGCTGTAGGCGATGCCCAGGCTGCCGGTGTCGGTGACGATCGCGGCGCCCGCCCCGGCGGTCCACGTCTTGCTCGCCGAATTGGGCAGCTTGCCCTTGAGGCCCGCGCTCGCGGCGAAATCGATACCGTCGTCGAGCTGATCGTCGTCTTCCAGCCCGGCATTGGCGATCGCCTGCCGGCGCGCCTGCGGCGCGAGCACATGGCCGCCGATCCGCAGGTCGTCGGTCCGGCGGTAGCTGCCGTTGGCGTTGACGACGAGCACGCTGCCGGTCGGCACGTCGACCGATCCGGCCGCCGAGCGTTCGTCGGCGGCCGAGCCGTAAGTAACGATGGTGTCGAGCGCATAG
>CAXTMX010000052.1:4694-19003 GCA_964245585.1 uncultured Sphingomonadaceae bacterium
TAAGTCAGGATCCCGTCGACGTGGATCGGCTCGTACGGCAGCGCGCGCGGGATGCGCCGGTCGATGACGTTGACGACGCCGCCGATCGCCGACGAGCCGTAGAGCAGCGCCTCGGGCCCGCGCAGCACCTCGACCCGCTCGGCCAGCAACGGATCGATCACCACCGCATGGTCGACGCTGGTGTTCGAGACGTCGATCGAGCCGATCCCATCGGTCAGCACGCGCACGCGCTCGCCTTGGAGGCCGCGCAGCACCGGGCGCGACGCGTTCGGCCCGAACGACGTCGCCGACACGCCGGGGGTGCGCGCCAGGGTCTCGCCGATCGTCGGGCGCAGCGCCTGAGTGAGCTGCGTGCCTTGGAGTACCGACACGCCCGACAGGACGTCGCTGCGGTCGCGCGCGAACGGCGCGGTGACGATGATGTCGGCGGAAGGCAGCGCGTGATAGCGGCCGCCGCCGTCCTCGGGGGCCGGCGGCGGGGTTTGCGCCCAGGCCGGCGCCGCTCCCAGGATCAATGCACCGCTTGCGAGCAGGACCGAACGCCGCATCTCGAAACTCCCTTTTCGCGTCATGTTATAACACCCTTTGCGATTGCTCAGATCGCTTTGAAACGCCGCTCTAGCGCCACTGTGCCAATGACACAACATATCATATCACTAATCTCCCGGATCGGATCGCGCCGCCCCGCGCCAGCGCTCATCGACAAGCCTCGCGGCACGTGACATCCTGTGCCTGGCGGCGATCGGGCTGCGTCGAGGAGATTGCCATGAAAATCGCGCGCGTCGCATTGCTGATTCTCGGCATTCTGCTGACGTTGAACGGCTTGCTCTGGATCGGTCAGGGGAGCGGGTACTTCCCCTATCCGGCATCGAGCTTCATGATCGCCCAATCGCCATGGATGGTGCGCGGCGCGATCATAGCGGTGGTCGGCCTCGTCCTGATCGTCCTGTCGCGCCGCATCCGGGCATGACGCGCTGAACACCGGCACGCGCATCGACGAAACCGGCACGCTCGTCCGCGACGGCGGCGGCTTCGCCTTGCGGCGCGATGCCGGCGGGCGGATCCTGCTCGATCTGCATCGCGTGCCGGTCGATCATGTCGAAAAGCACGTCCGCGTTACCGGCGTCTATGTCGGCGAGGAGCTGGTCGAGGTCGACAGCCTGGTCGCGCGCTGACCTTTACGTTGCGTCGAGCGTGATCCACGTCGGCGCATGGTCGCTGGCCTTCTCGCGCCCGCGCACCGCGCGATCGACGCCGGCCCCGGTCAGCCGCGGCGCCGCCGACGGGCTGAGCAGCAGATGGTCGATGCGCAGGCCCGCGTCGCGCCCCCACGCGTTGCGCCAATAATCCCAGAAGGTGTAGATTCGCTCGTCCGGATGGAGCGTCCGGACCGCGTCGGTCCAGCCCTGCGCGACCAGCGCGCGATAGGCCTCGCGCACCTCGGGGCGGAACAAGGCGTCGTCGCGCCAGCGTTCGGGCGCATAGGCGTCGAGCTCGGTCGGCATCACGTTATAGTCGCCCGCCAGCACCACCGGCATGTCCGTCGCGAGCAATTCGCGCGCATGTTCGGCGAGCCGCGCGAACCAGCGCAATTTATAGTCGAACTTGGGCCCCGGCGCGGGATTGCCGTTGGGCAGATAGAGACATCCGATCAGCACGCCGTTCACCGCCGCTTCGATATAACGGCTATGCAGATCGTCGGGATCGCCCGGCAGGCCGCGCCGCGTCTCGACCGGATCGGCGCCCCGCGCCAGGATCGCGACCCCGTTCCAGCGGCTCTGGCCGTGCCATATCGCGCCGTAGCCGGCGGCGCGGATCGCGCTTTCGGGAAAATTCTCCTGCGGCGACTTGAGCTCCTGCAAGCAGGCGACATCGGGCGCTTCCTCGTCGAGCCACTCGAGCAGTCGCGCGAGCCGGCCGTTGATGCCGTTGACGTTGAACGTCGCGATCTTCACGCGGCCAAGCGGCGCCGGTCAGGATTTCTTGCGATCGCCGCGGTCCCCCTGCCCTGGCTTGGCCGCTGTCTTGGCATGCTGCCGCTGGTCCTGGCTCAGCGACTTGCCGACGTCGTCGGATTCCGTGAACTTCCCCTCATCATCGCGACGCACGTAGCGCTTATCGGTGCCGGTATCGATCAGCTCGCGTTTGTTGGTCATTGCGCGTCTCCTCGTCTGCGCGCCATCAACGCCGTACACCGCATTTTGCTGCATCTCGCTCGGCCGGCCTCGGAATTTGCGCAGAGGACCGGCGTCTCGCGGCGGCGATGACTTATGCGGGAAGGATCATTCGAGGCCCCGCCGCACGCGGGCGAGCAGGATCGCCACCAGCACCACCACGATCGGCACCGCGGCGGCCATCCCCAATTCATAGGACAGCCCCGGCACGGCGCGGATCATATGGCCGATCAGCGCGACGAGATAATAGCTGATCGCCACGATGGAGAGGCCCTCGACCGCGCGCTGCAGCCGCAGCTGGAGGTGGGTGCGCTGATCCATCGACGCGAGCAGATCGCGGTTCTGACGCGCGAGCGCCGTATCGATGCGGGTGCGCAGCAGCGAGCTGGTCCAGGAGGTGCGTCGCGACAGGTCGTCCAGCCGCTCCGCGAAGGAATCGCACGTGCGCACCGCCGGCATCAGCCGCCGTTCGGTGAAGTCGGCGAGCGCCTGATATCCGGGCAGCGGCACCACCTCGAGATTCTCGAGCCGATCGGCGACGATCTGCGCATAAGCGCGCGTCGCGCTCAGCCGATAGCGCGTCTCGGCGACGAGACGCGCCAGCTCGGCGGACAGGAACGTCACCTCCTCGAGCAAACGCTCGTCCTCGGCCACCGGCTCGGAGATATCCTGCGTCAGCGTCGCCAGCCGCCGCTCGAGCCGCGTGACATCGGGCGCGAGCTTCTGCGCCAGCGGCAGGCCGAGCAGCGCCATGTTGCGATAGTTGCCGAGCTCTTGCAGGCGCTGGATCAGCTGCGCCGGCTCGTCGCGCTCCAGCCCGCGGTTGGCGATGAGCAAGCGGCCGGTGCCGTCGGGTTGGAGCTGGAAATCGGACCAGATCCGCGCCTTGCCGGCGGCGACGTCGCACGTCACCAGCCCCTCCGTCGCGAAGCTGGCGGAGACCATGGCGGCATCGGGCAGGGGCGAGCCGGTGCCGATCAGCGCGATCTGCGTCGCACGGATCACCCGGCCCGGCATGCCCTCCAGGATTTCGCGGACATCGGCAAAGGCTTCGGCATCGAACGGCTGGTCGAACTCGCCGGGACGAATGAAGGTGTAGGTCGCAAATTCGGTATGCTGTTCCCAAACCAGCTGCATTCCGGCCGATTTGAGCACCGCATGGCGTGCGTCCGTCGGCAGGAGGTCGCCCGCGGCGAGGCAGAGCGCTCCGACATGGTCGCGGCTGGTGTGCGCGCCGCCTTCGCCTAGCAGAGTCACGACCTGCAACAGCCGAGAGGGCGCGAAAAAACGCGGAAGCTTGCGCAGGTGCATCTCGTAGGACAGCGAGCCGCGCAGCGGATGGCTTCGCGCCACCAACCCGAGGACGTCCGGGCCGATCGGCCCGTCCTCGCTACCGCCGAGCGGCGTCTGTCCCATCCGCGATCACCCGCTGTTGGTCGGTATCACAATCCCGTCGATAACGCCGCGGCTCATCGCCCTCGCTCATGCCGGCTGAACGCCACGTAATGGCGAGCAGCACGATGGGCCGCTTCAGCTGCTCTCATCTCGATCGAACCACTCGGTTCACCGAGCAGGCCGGGGCCGGTCGGCAGATTTGATCGACGGGCTTCGTGCTCGTCATCGAGACCTTCCAACCCCCAGCCTTCGGAAACCTCGTGCACCACCGCGGCGGTGCCGAGGACCCGGGACCGATTCGACCGGAAATGACCGGGTCTTAGCTCACCTTCGCCAGCAGCGGCGTCATGCGCTTGGCGGCAAGCGGCGGCAGTTTGACGGCCTTGGCGGCCGCGAGGTTCGCCGACGGTCCCTTGCCCGCCTGCACGAGACCCACCATCCCCATCGACACGTGGGGCAGACATTTCACGCCGTAGATGCCCGGCTTGGACACGGTCAGCACGAACTCCTTGCCCATCGCGCCCTTCGTTTGCGCGACGCCGGCTGGAACCATCCCGGGGATCGTCTCGGCGTTGTGGGTCGGATCCTTGGGAACGAAATGGATCTTGTCGCCGACGGCCGCCTTCACCAGCGCCGGTTCGAAGACATACATCCCCCCTGCGCCCTGCATCTTCATGGCGACGACGATATCCTTGGCCGCCGCCGACTGCGCCGAAAATGCGATCATCATTCCAGCGACGATAGCTGGCGTCCGTGCGTACCTCATCAAGCCACTCCATTGTTATAAGCCAGGAAAATGCTTTCAGCGGAAATATATGCCTCCGGCAAACCGACACAAGACCATGCGCGCGACAATCTGCGGCCTAATGCGGCTCCGCCGGCCGTCGCCGCGCCACGTCGGCCAGATGCGCCGGAAAGGACAGCATCAGCGGCAGCGCGATCCAGCGCCAGTCGAGCCCGGCAAGCGCCGCGCGCAACGCGAGCAGGATCAGCGCGCCCGGCAGCAGCAGGGTCAGCGCGTCGGCGATCCGCCAGCCGCGCCGCGCCACCAGCCACAGCGCCTCGACTAGCATGACCGCCAGGACGATATCGGCCGCGCGGCCGCTGTCGAACAGGCGCTCGATCATGCGAACGGCGCATTCAGCCGGACGATCATGAAATTGAGGAAGCCGGCGAACGTCACCCAGGCCAGATAGGGCAGCAACAGCGCGGCGGCCGACTTCGAGTGACGCGCGCAGGTCGTCATCAGCGCGACGATCGACAGCCACAGCGCGATCACCTCCGTCAGCGCCCAGTCCGGCCGGCGGAAGTGGAAGAACAGCAGGCTCCAGAGGATGTTGAGAAACCCGTTCAGCGCGAACAGCCCGATGAGCCAGTCCCCCGCCCGCGCGCCCGGAGTGGCGCGCCAGCCGGTGACCGCGGCAACCGCCGTGAACGCGTAGATCGCCGTCCACGCGACGCCGTAGAGGGCATCGGGCGGTGCCCATGCGGGCTGGATCAGGCTGTGGTACCAGGGCCCGAGGTCGGTGATCGTCGCGCCCACGATCGCGGTCACCAGCGCGGCCATCGCCGCGACGAACATCGGCATGATCCACGACAAGGCCACCGCCGCTACGCCGCCGAGCCCAGCAGGTGGCGCAGATCCTTGAAGAAGATGCGGACATGCGCAAGCGGCTTGGCGCGCACCAGCTCCTTGTTCATATAGGCCTGCCAGGTCAGCGCCTGCACGTCCTTGTCCTCGCAGATGCCGACGAAGCGCTCGCGCCGTTTGTCGTTGCGATACCAGAAATACTGCATCATCCCGAGGATCCAGAACACCCGGCCGTGCGCGCGCATGAAGCGCTTGCGCGCGGAACGAAGCGCCGCGGGCTTGCCCGTCGCCAGCAGCGCCTCCACGGCTTGCGCGGCGCAACGGCCGCCGACCATCGCATAATAGATGCCCTCGCCCGACGCCGGCGCGACGACGCCCGCGGCGTCGCCCGCGACGACGACGTCGCGGCCGTTGTCCCAGCGCTTCAGCGGTTTCAGCGGGATCGGCGCGCCCTCCCCGCGCACCGTCTCGCATTCCGCGAGGCCGCTGTCGCGGCGCAGGTCCCGCACCGACTCGCGCAGCGTGAAGCCCTTGCGCGCGCTGCCCACCCCGACGCTGGCGGTATCGCCATGCGGGAAGATCCACGCGTAGAAGTCGGGCGAGAGCCGGCCCTGGTAGAAGACGTCGCAGCGGCTGCGGTCGAACCGCGCATCCGACGGCGCCGGCGAGCGGATCACCTCGTGATAGGCGAAGACGCAGGGCACGCGGTCCGCCCCTTCGAGCGTCTGGCGCGCGACGGCCGAGCGCGCTCCGTCGGCGCCGATGATCGCGCGCGCGCGCAGCCTGATCTCCTCGCCGCCACGGCCCTCGCGATAGACGACGACCGCGCAGCCGTCGGGATCGCGCTCGACCCGCTCGAAGCTCCCCGTCCGCCGCTCCGCGCCGGCGGCCGCCGCGCGTGCGCGCAGCCACTCGTCGAACATGTCGCGGTCGACCATGCCGACGAAGCCGTCCCCGACCGGCATGTCGACCACGCGCGACGAGGGCGCGATCATCCGCGCCGATTTCGCGCGGCCGACGATGAGATGGTCGGGAATGTCGAAGTCGCGGATCAGCCGCGGCGGGATCGCGCCGCCGCACGGCTTGATCCGCCCCGCCCGGTCGAGCAGCAGCACGCGCCGCCCTTCGCGCGCCAGATCGGTCGCCGCGGTCGCGCCCGACGGGCCGCCGCCGACCACCACCACATCATGCTCGATCGCGTCACTGGTCATGCCAACGCCTCCACGGCCCGGATCGATCGCGGCGCGCGCGCCCCGACGGCACGCAGCGCCAGCCACGCCGCGAGCAGGAACATCCCCGCCTCAACGCCGAACACCAGGCTATAGGCCTCGCCCGTCGCGCCGATGATCGCGCGCCCGGCATCCACCCCGGCCGCGCCGACCAGGCCGCCCAGGCCGAAGGCGATCGCTTGCGCCGCGCCCCATATCCCCATGCGGATGCCCGTGCTCTCGCCGCCGGCGCCCGCGAGCCCCATCATCGCGCCGATCGCCGCGACCGCGAACACGCCGTTCGAGAAGCCGAGCAGCACGACATTGGCGGTCAGCGGCCAGCCGCGCCCGATCGTGGCGGCGCCCGCCAGACCCGCCAGCGCCAGCGCCGAGCCGATGCAGCCGCCGACGATCCAGCGCTTCATCCCCGCGGGCGTGCGTCCGCCGATCGCGCTGCCGCCGATGCCGACGAGGATCATGCCCGCGAGCACGCCGCCATGCTGCGCGCCCGACAGGCGGGTCGACTCGCCGGGCGTGAACCCGAACATCAGCCCCGCGAACGGCTCGAGGATCATGTCCTGCATCGAATAAGCGAGCATCGAAACGAACACGAACACCGTAAACCGCCGCGCGTCCGCGTCGCCCCACATCGCGCGCAGCGCCGGAACGAAGCCCGGCGTCGCCGCGGCGGGCGCGACGGGAGCCGCCGTCCGGCCCTCGACCCCGCGCAGCGCCGCCAGCGCCGTTACGAAGGCGATCGCCGCGACGCCGCCGACGACCGTCGCCAGCCGCCGGGGCGAGAAGGGATCGATCAGGCTTCCCGCGACCCCGGCCGTGACGACGATGCCGGCGATCATCATGATCCAGGTGATCGATGCCGCGGCGGCCCGGCGCGCCGGCGCGACCCGCGCCGCGAGCAGCGCGAGCAGCGACGTACCCGCCGCGCCCACTCCGGCGCCGATCATCGCAAAGGCGAGCACGGCCAGCAGCAGCCCCGCGGCATAGCGCGACGACAGCAGCGCGGTTGCGTTCACCCCCAGCAGCACGCCGGCCGCGAGCAGGGCGAGACCGCCGACGATCCACGGTGTGCGCCACCGCCCGCGGTCGGAGCCATGGCCCCAGAGCGGGCGCGACAGCTGCACCGCATAGTGCCACGCGACGAGCCCCGCGGGCAACGTCGCGGGCAGCGCATATTCGACCACCATCACCCGGTTCAGCAGCGAGGTCGCCAGCATCGTCATCGCGCCGATCGCGCTCTGGACCAGTCCGAGGCGCACGATCCCCGGCCACCCCAGCGGCGGCGGCGCGCTCACGGCCGCATCGGCCCGGCGAGCCCGCAGGCGGCGGCGAGCATCCCCAGCACGTAAAGCGTCGTGCCCGTGGCATTGTACCACGGAGTAAGCTTGCGGGGATCGCGCAGCAGCCGGGCCATCAGCGCCAGCTGCCCGATCAACAGCGCCGCGACGATCGCCGCGGCGAGCGGATGCCCCCAATGCGCCAGCAAGGCGATCACCGCGACCTGCGGCGCCGCCATCGTCGCACAGGCCACCTGCGCCGCGCGCTCGACGCCGAGCCGCACCGGCAGCGATGCGACCCCCGTGGCGCGATCGCCCTCGACCGCCTTGAAGTCGTTGAGCGTCATGATCCCGTGCGCGCCCAGGCTGTACAGCCCGAGCACCGCGAGCACCGCCGGCGGCGGCAGCGCGCCGGCCATCACGCTCGCGCCGGTGAACCAGGTCAGCCCCTCGTAGCTCAGCGCGACGACGCCCGGGCCCCAGATGCCGCTCGCCTTGAGCCGCAGCGGCGGGGCGCTATACGCCCAGGCGCAGACCAGCCCGAGGCCGGTCGCGGCAAGCACCCACGGCCCGGTCCCCGCCGCCACGAGCAGCGACAGCAGCGATCCCGCGACCGCGATCCACAGCCCCCAGCGCCCGGCGATGCGGCCCGACGGGATCGGGCGGCCCGGCTCGTTGATCGCGTCGACATGGCGATCGAACCAGTCGTTGACCGCCTGGCTCGTGCCGCACACCAGCGGCCCGGTAAGCGCCACGCCGGCGATGAGGAACGGCCAGCGCTCGACGACCGGCACGCCCGACGAAACCACGCCGCACAGGAACGCCCACATCGGCGGAAACCAGGTGATCGGCTTGAGCAGCTCGAGGACATCTCGGAACGCCGGGGCCGGTGCAGGGCGCGGCAATGTCGTCCACTGAGCCATGAGTTGAAGCTATGCTGGACACACTCCGGCGTCAATCCAATTGGACACTCAGGCGTCTTCGTCCGGAACGAGGTTGCCAAGCCCATGCCGGTGCAGCTTCGAGTAAAGGCTTTGACGGCTCACGCCCAGGATTTCGGCGGCCGACGCGCGATTGTCGGACGTGTAGGCGAGCGCGGCCTCGATGCACAGCCGCTCGATCAGATCGGTGCTCTCGCGCACGATCTCCTTGAGCGACATGCGCCCGACCAGCTCGGTCAATTGCTCGACCGAACGCGGCAGATCGCGTGCGACCGGCGGGCTGTCCTTGATGCGGCGCGCGACGCCGCGGACGGTGAAGCCGTAGAAATCGCCGTCGTCGCCCGGCGCGACCACCCCGGAAACCTCGACCTCCTCGATCGATCCACCCGAGCCGCGCACGATCGTCGCGACGTTGCGGATCGAGCCGTGCTCGCGGATCTGGCCGATCAGCAGGTCCAGCTCGACGCCGGGCCGGCCGAGCCAGGTCGCGAGCGAAGCGCCGCGCAGGCGCTCCGCCGACGCCGCTTGCGCCAGCTCGACGAACGCCGCGTTGGCGGCGGTGATGGCCAGGTTGCGATCCGCGAGCACGAAGGCGTCCGGCATCCGCTCGACGACGGCGCGGGTGCGCGCATCGGGATCGGCTTCGCCCCGCGTCGCGCCGTCGTGCGACAGGCGGACCATCAGCAGCGTGACGCGCTCCTGCCGGAACAGGGTGGCCGAGACCTTCGCCTCGCTGCCGTCGTGCGCGAGCCGCACGTCGAGCGGCGCGATCCCGTCGGCGCGCGCGGCATCGCCCAGGAAGCGGTCGAGCGCGTCGCGGCTCCCGGCCGAAACGAGCGTGCTGACGGCCCGATTGGCGAGCGTTCCCGGCTTTACCGCCAACATGTCGTGCGCCGCCGGATTGGCTTCGCGAATGCGCCCGCCGGCCGCCGCGTCGACGATCAGGACCGCCTCGGCCGAGAGATCGAACAGCAAGCGGTAGCGCGACTCGGTCTGGCGCAACCGCAGATAGTCGCGCTCCAGCGATTGCTGCGTCCGCAGGAGGCGTTGCTGCATCGCCGCGGTTTCGCGCAGGTCGCGGCCGATCGCGATGAGCCGCCCCTCCGGGCCCGCCCCGATCACGAGATAACGCACCGGCACGTCGCCCTGCTCGGTAGGATGGTTGACCTGCCGCCAGCGCCCCGGCTCGCCCCCCGCCGCCGCGGCCAGCATTTCCTCGATCTTGGGCTTGCTCTCGACCGTCACGGTATCGATCCAGGGCAGGCCCACCCAATTGCCGAAGGACGCTTCGCCGTGGGATGAGCTGATCGCGGCATCGTTGACCGTGCCGTCGCCGTCGAGGATCAGGACGATGTCTCCCGCGGCCTGGACCAGCTTGGTCGCGGTGCCCGCGCTCAGCGGCCCGGGGCTGTTCGCAGGATGACGGAAAGAGGTCAGGCCGTCGGATGCGCTCTGATCGTTCATCGCCGAGCCGTCGAGCCTCCCGGAACGAAGTATGTCAGCCGCAGAGGGCGGTTCCGAGCGCGAGCGCGCCCACCAAGCCGGCTGCCGTCCTGAGCGCGAGTCGTGCATCCGCCGCCGTTCCGTCCGCACCGACCCGCTTGGCAAGCGTCGGATCCTGGAGAAATACCCTGCCGCCGACCATCACACACAGCTGCGGATTGCGCGACACGCTGCGCAGCGCGTGGATGAGCGACGGCAGCGGCGCGATATTGCAGTCGCAGCTCACGGTCAATCCGACCAGGTCATACCATCCGCGCGATACCTTCTCGAGCAGCTCCGGGGTGTCCGGATCGAGGGCGACCTCGGTATCCCAGCCGTCGCGGCGGAACATTTCCTCGACGATGACCGTGCCGAAGCTGTGCTGATCCCCCGGCAAAGCGGCAAACAGCGCGCGACGCGCATCACCCATGCCGTGATCGATCGAGAGGCGGCCCGAAAGCTCGCGAGCGACTTCCTGCAGCCGCCACAGCCCCATCGTCACGTCGACGAAGTCGCAGCGGTCCTCCTCCCACCAGACGCCGAGCTCGCGCGCAGCCGGCGCGAGCAGATCGACGAGGATGCCGTCGATGGAGACGCCCCGCGCCAGCAGCCGATCGACATGGTCGATCAGCGCGCAGGCGTCGGCATCCAGCGCTAAGGGGGCGAACGCCGCGATGTCCGTATCGACGATCGTCGCGCCGGCCTCTGCCGCGGGCGCCCCGGCCGACGCGACGATCTCGAGCTGGCCGGCGCCATGCGCCGCCATCAGGCGAGGAATGATCTCGCCTTCGATCATGCCGGCGACCGAGCGAGGCGGGCTGATAATTCGCAGGGCGGGTGTCTCGACGCCGCAATCCTCGCTCGAGGATCGTTCGGTCCCGGTGCCGCGCACCACCGACAATGGTCCGAAACCAACGACTGACGCCATCCCCGGCTCTCCCAGCCTGGTCGCGGCGCGGGCTGTCCCGCGCCTCCGAGGACGCCGAATTCGGTCACCCCCCTGACGACTCGAGCGTATGCCTAATCGGTAACCAATACAATCCGGCAAACCGGCTCGCTCTTCCGAGATGTGTAAATATTTTTGGACGTCAGGATGAGTTGACACGCGCTCCCGCAGAGGCCTAGTTTCCAGGAAGGCAGAGGAAGCGGGGAACGGATGGGCGTCAGCCAATCTTCTTCGAACAGGGCAGGCGCCGAGGTTCCGGCCGGTCTCTACACGGCCGAGGAACGGCGGCGGCGCGACAGCTCCGTCTGGACGATCGTTCAGGGCATATTGGCGCCGATCCAGTTCGCGATCTTTCTCGTCAGCGTGGCGCTCGTGCTGCGCTATCTCGCCACCGGCGAGGGCGCGGCGGCGGCCACCGTCTCGATCGTGGTCAAGACAATCGCGCTCTACACGATCATGATCACCGGCTCGATCTGGGAAAAGGTCGTGTTCGGCCGCTGGCTCTTCGCCGCCGCCTTCTGGTGGGAAGACCTGTTCAGCATGGCGGTGCTGGCGTTGCACACCGCCTATCTCGTCATGCTCGTCACCGGCAGCGGCACCGAGCACGGCCGCATGCTCCTCGCGCTCGCGGCTTATGCGGCCTACGCGATCAACGCGGCGCAGTTCGTCCTCAAGCTGCGCGCCGCGCGGCTGCAGGCTGCGCCCGCCCGTCCGCTGCGGAGCGCGACGACATGACCCCGGCGCTGCCGGTTGCCGCACCCGCCGGCGCCGATTGCGTGCCGGTGCTGCGCGAGCGCGGGCAGCGCGAGGTCTTCTGCGGGCTCACCGGCATCATCTGGCTGCACCGCAAGGTCCAGGACGCCTTCTTCCTCGTCGTCGGCTCGCGCACCTGCGCGCATCTGCTCCAGTCGGCCGCCGGCGTGATGATCTTCGCCGAGCCCCGCTTCGCCACCGCGATCATCGAGGAGCGCGATCTGGCCGGCCTGGCCGATTGCAACGAGGAGCTCGACCGCGTCGTCGATCGGCTGCTCGCGCGGCGGCCCGAGATCAGGCTGCTGTTTCTGGTCGGCTCCTGTCCGTCGGAGGTGATCAAGCTCGATCTGTCGCGGGCCGCGCAGCGTCTGTCCGCCAAGCACAATCCGGCGGTGCGCGTCCTCAATTATTCGGGCAGCGGCATCGAGACCACCTTCACCGAGGGCGAGGACGCCTGCCTCGCGGCCCTGGTCCCGGTGCTGCCGGCGGAGCCGCCGGCCGCGGCGCCGGCGCTGCTGATCGTCGGGACCTTGCCGGACGTCGTCGAGGACCAGTTCCTGCGCCTCTTCGCCGAACTCGGCGTCGGGCCGGTCCATTGCCTGCCCGCGCGCCGCGCCCGGGACCTGCCGCCGGTCGGTCCTAACACGCGCTATCTGTTGGCCCAGCCGTTTCTCGGCGCGACCGCACAGGCGCTCGAGGATCGCGGCGCCACGCGCATCGACGCCTTGTTCCCGCTCGGGGCGGAGGGCACCACCGACTGGCTGCATGCCGCCGCACGCGCGTTCGGCATCGAAGAGATGCACTTCCGCCGCGTGATCGCCCCGGGCCGCGAGCGCGCCAAGCGGGCGATCGCGCACTGCGCCGAGCGGCTGGCGGGCAAGCGCATCTTCTTCCTGCCCGACTCGCAGCTCGAGGTGCCCCTCGCGCGCTTCCTCAGCGCCGAGTTGGATATGATCCCGGTCGAGGTCGGCACGCCTTACCTTCACCGCCGCCACCTCGCGCGCGAACTCGCCCTGCTGCCGGCCGAGACCGTGATCAGCGAAGGCCAGGACGTCGACCGCCAGCTCGATCGCGTCCGCGCCGCGCGTCCAGACCTCACCGTCTGCGGCCTCGGCCTCGCCAACCCGCTCGAGTCCGAGGGGCTGACGACGAAGTGGGCGATCGAGCTGGTCTTCTCGCCGATCCACGGCTTCGACCAGGCGGGCGACCTGGCCGAACTCTTCGCGCGTCCGCTGCGGCGCCGCGACGTGCTGAGGGTCTGACGCGATGCAGCTGTCCGTCTGGACCTACGAGGGCCCGCCGCACGTCGGGGCGATGCGCGTCGCCGCCGCGATGGAGGGGGTGCATTACGTCCTCCACGCGCCGCAGGGCGACACCTACGCGGACCTGCTGTTCACGATGATCGAGCGCCACGGCGTCCGTCCCCCGGTGACCTATACGACCTTCCAGGCGCGCGACCTCGGCAAGGATACCGCCGAGCTGTTCCAGCGCGCCGCGCGCGACGCCTTCGATCGCTTCAAGCCCGATTTGATGCTCGTCGGCGCGTCGTGCACCGCCGAGCTGATCCAGGACGATCCCGCCGGTCTCGCGGAGGCGATGCGCCTCCCTGTGCCCGTCGTCGCGCTGGAGCTGCCGAGCTATCAGCGCCGCGAGAATTGGGGTGCCGCCGAGACCTTCTACCAGATGGTGCGCAGGCTTTGCCCGCCGGCGCCTCGGCCGCAGCGTGATCCGCGAAGAAAGCCTTCGGCCAACATCCTGGGCCCGACGGCGCTCGGCTTCCGCCACCGCGACGACGTCATGGCGGTTGCGGGCTTGCTCGACCAGCTCGGCGTCGGGATCAACGTCGTCGCCCCGCTTACCGCCACCCCGGACGACCTTCGCCGCTTGCCCGAAGCGGATTTCAATATCCTGATCTATCCCGAGATCGGCGACACCGCCGCGCGCTGGCTCGAGAAGACCCACGGCCAAAAGACGGTACGCACCGTTCCGATCGGCTACGGCGCGACCTGCGATTTCGTCAAAGAGGTGGCCGCGCTCGCCGGGGTCGATCCGGCGCGTGCAATCGACGATTCGCGCATGCCGTGGTGGAGCCGCTCGGTCGACTCGACCTATCTCACCGGCAAGCGCGTCTTCATCTTCGGCGACGCGACCCATGCGATCGCCGCCGCGCGGGTGGCGCGCGACGAGCTCGGCTTCGAGGTGGTCGGGCTCGGCTGCTACAACCGCGAGTTCGCGCGCGAATTGCGCGAAGCGGCGAAGCTCTATGGCGTCGAGCCGCTGATCACCGACGACTATCTCGTCGTCGAGGAAGCGATCGCCGCGCTCCAGCCCGAGCTCGTCCTCGGCACGCAGATGGAGCGCCACATCGCCAAGCGGCTGCGCATTCCGTGCGCGGTGATCTCGGCCCCGGTCCACGTCCAGGATTTTCCGGCGCGTTTTTCGCCGCAGATGGGATTCGAGGGCGCGAACGTGCTGTTCGACACCTGGGTCCACCCGCTGGTGATGGGGCTGGAGGAGCATCTGC
>CAXTMX010000053.1:0-310 GCA_964245585.1 uncultured Sphingomonadaceae bacterium
CGAGCGCACCGACCGCACCGATGGCGGCGAGGACGATCAGGATCAGCAGGAAGGTTTTCATGGACGCTCTCTAGGCGCGTGGGACGGCGAAGCCAACGGGCATGCGCCCGGCGCGCAACGCCGCGACGATCGCGCCCGGGTCGACGCCGGCGGCGCGCAGATCGGCGAGGCTCGGCGCGCCGTGGCGTTTGGCGAGGCGGCGCCCGCTGGCGTCGGTCAGCAGCGGATGATGGGGGTCACGCGGGGTCGGCAGGACGAGCAGCGCCTGAAGCAGGCGATGGACGTCGGTCGCGGCGCACAGATCGCCGCC
>CAXTMX010000053.1:320-18950 GCA_964245585.1 uncultured Sphingomonadaceae bacterium
CGCCCTGCGCCGCATCGTCGAGCGTGACCGCGAGATGATAAGAGGCCGGGGCATCCTTGCGCGCGAGCACGACGTCGCCGTGCGCGGCGGGATCGGCGACGATCCGGCCGGCAGCGGCATCGTGCCATTCGAGAGCGGCGCGCGCCGCCATCGCCTTGCGCGCGTCCAGCCGCCAGGCGTGCGGCCGCGCCTGCCGCCGCTCGCGTTGCGCGTCGGACAGGGCTCGGCACGTGCCCGGGTAAATCGATCCCGCGCGGTGCGGCGCGGCCATGCTTGCGGCGATATCCGCGCGCGTGCAGAAGCAGGGGTAAAGCAGCCCGCGTCCGCGCAGCTCGTCGAGCGCGGCGGCATAGGTTTCCAATCGATGCGACTGGAGCAGCACCTCGCCGTCCCGCTCGAGCCCGAGCCAGCGCAGATCCTCGACGATCGCTGCGACATGTTCGGGCCGCGAGCGCGTCCCGTCGATATCCTCGATGCGCAGCAGGAAACGCCCGCCCGCCGCGCGCGCCAGGTCGTGCGCGCGGATCGCCGAGTAGGCATGGCCGAGGTGCAGCCGACCGGTCGGGCTCGGCGCGAAGCGGGTGACGACCTCCCTGCTCATTTCGGCTCTTGACGGCGAGTCGTCGGCAATGCTGTCATGGCGCCGTCATGCTTCGCCGCTTAGGGCGAAGACGACGAGTGGCGCGGCCGGCCCGGCTGCGCCCTGGGTGCGACAGGGCCGGGGCGGGCTTCGCTGCGAGCGGAGGCCGAGCACGCGTTCATGTATCATCCCGATATCCTGCGCCATCCCGAGGCCTGCCCGACATTGGTGCTCAACGCGGACTATACCCCGCTCAATTATTATCCGCTGAGCCTGTGGCCGTGGCAGACCGCGGTCAAGGCGGTGTTCCTCGAGCGGGTCGACATCGTCGCGCATTACGAGCGCGAGGTGCACAGCCCGACGACATGCTTGAAGCTGCCGTCGGTGATCGCGCTGCGCCAGTTCGTCCGCCCGTCGCAGCATCCCGCGTTTACGCGCTTCAACCTGTTCCTGCGCGATCGCTTCCATTGCCAATATTGCGGCAGCCCCAAGGACCTGACGTTCGATCATGTCGTCCCGCGCGCGCAGGGCGGCCGCACGACGTGGGAAAATGTCGCGACCGCCTGCGCGCCGTGCAATCTCAAGAAGGGCGGGCGCACGCCGAAGCAGGCGGGGATGGCGCTCGCGGTGGCCCCGATCCGCCCGACCAGCTGGCAGCTCCAGGAGCATGGGCGCAGCTTTCCCCCCAACCACCTCCACGACAGCTGGCGCGACTGGCTGTACTGGGACGTTCCGCTCGAAGCGTAGCGCGAGCGGCCGTCGATCCGCGCCGTCCCGCCATTTCCGCCACGATCAAGCGTCGGGCGCCGCCGGCCGTCGGCCCATCGCGGTCACGGCACCGGCGATCAGCAGAGCGACCGCGCCGGCGAGCAGGAACAGCGTCGGGATGCCGACGCTGCGTCCCACGAGCATGCCGATCGCCAAAGGCCCCAGCACCGCCCCCAAACGGCCCACCGCAAACGCCATCCCCAGGCCGGTGGCGCGGATCGAGGTCTCGTAAAAGACCGTCGAGAAGGTGCCGATGCCAGTCTGCCCGCCAAGCGCGAACAGGCCGGCCGCGAAAATCACGCCGAGCAGGGCGGTCGTGCCCGTCACCATCCCGATCGACGCAAGCGCCACGGCGCCGATGACGTAGAAAGCGGCGAGTATCCGATAGGGGCCGAACATGTCGCTCAGTCGCCCTGCGCTTACTCCGCCGAGAATGGCGCCGATGTTGAGGATCGCGGTGGCAAGCACTGCCTGGTGGATCGAAAGGCCGCGCTCGGTCAGCAGCGTCGGCAGCCAATTGACGAGCGTGTAGGTCAGCATCACGCTGAGGAAGGTCGATAGCCACAGCAGCAGGGTCGCCGTCCGATACCGCGGTGTCAGCACGGCTCCCAAGCTCGGGCGGACGCGACGCGGATCGACACGCTCGGCGTGCAGCGCGTCGGGCGGGAGGATCAACCATAGCAGCAGCAACGCCGGCAGCGGAAGAATTCCGCCGGCGACGAACACCACCGGCCAGCCATAGGCCTCGATCACCGCCACCGACGCGAAGCCGCCAAGGCTTCCGCCGAGCGGCACGCCGATCATGACGATGGCGACGCAGGTCGAGCGGATGCGGAACGGCGCTTGCGCGGCGGCCAGCGTCAACAGGTTGACCAGGGCGCCGCCCAGGCCGACGCCGGTGACGAGGCGCAGGATCAGCAGACGATCGCGGCCGTCTACCCAGGCGGTGGCCAGCGTTCCGGCGGAGAACAGCAGCACGAACAGCGCAAGCACCCGCGCCTTGCCGTAGCGATCGCCGAGATTTCCCGAGAAGACGGCGCCGAACAATGCGCCCAGCAACCCTGCGCTGAAGATCGGCCCCAGCTGCGCCGGCGCCATGTGCCACTCCTTCAAGATTATGGGAGCGACAAAGCCGATCGACTGGACGTCGAAGCCGTCGAGCAGCGACAGCCACAGACAGCAGCCCAGCACCGCCAGCTGGCGCCCGCCGAGCCGCTCGGGCGCGGGACCGGATATGTCTTCGACCTGCATCCGTCCCTCACGACCCCGCTTCCCGCCGTTCCCGACTAGGCCGTCCCGGCGCCAGGCTCAACCGGCAAGAGCGCTTCGCCTCGGCCGGATCGGCCGACCAGACCGACCGCCGAGCCCTTGTCCGAGCATTGGCCGGGCTATCCGGCGTGCAGCTCTCCCCGCTCGGAATATTCGATCCTGATGCGAACCCAGGCGCCGATGATCGGCCGCCCGTTGATCCGCGGCGGCAGCACGCGGAACTGCCAGCTCGCCTCGCGCACGGCGCGGGCGAGCCCGGAGCCGGCAGGATATTGCGCGATCTCGCGGCAATCTTCGACGCGGTAGCCGGCGACCGTCTGGCACGCGACCATTCCCCATCCCGCGCGCGGAGCGCCGGCCGGAAGGTAGGTGGCCAGTTCCGCATTGGTCGGCTTGCGATACCAGTCGGCGTCGTAGAGCTGCTGCCCGCCCGGCCCTCCGCCGGACGCGCCGGCGAGCGCGTCGCCGGGCGCGGCGCCGCTGTCCGCATGGCCCTCGGCGGGAGGAACGGTCGATCGGATCCGGGCGATATCGGCTGCCGCCAGCTCCCGACGTGTCAAGGGAATGACCTGCGACCAGATCGCCGCCGGCGAGGGCGGCAGTGCCGCAGGGGGTTTCGCCGCGGACGCGGGAGACGTCGCACGACGGCGCCGCGCGGCTTTCGTCGCGGTGGCGGCGGCGGGGGTCCTGCTTGCGGGCAGCAGGCTCACCGTGATCGGTTCGGAGCTGGCCGCGGGCGGGCCAGGCCGGGGCGTGAGCCGCAGCAGCATGGCCAGCAGCAGCAGATGAATGCCGAGCACCGCCGCCAGCCTTAGCGCACGGCGGTGCAACGGCTCGTCGTTCGGATTCGACGAACGGGAAAAGGACGCCGATCTCATCATCGGCTCGTCTAGAGGCTGATCGTCCGAGGTGGAAGCGCCGCGCGCCATGGTCGTGAGGCGGGGGAGCGCTACCCCTTGATCCTTACGGCAGGCGGCGTGCGGAATTTGAATATGGCCGACCAGAAGCGGTTGCTCCATTTGGACCGGATTTCGAGCGCCAAGACCCAGAAAGTCCTTCAATTCCGCGATAGAAAAGCCCAGGCACCCAGTTTTCGTTAATGCCGAGGGAAGCGCCAGTGAGCAACGTCGTCATAGCGGGCTTCGCCCGATCTCCGTTTCACCTCGCCGGTAAAGGTGCGTTGGCCGGCGTTCGCCCGGACGATCTCGCCGCCCAGGTGATCCGCGGGCTCATTGCGCGCGCCGGCGTGGATGCTGCCGATATCGAGGACCTCATTCTCGGCTGCGCCTTTCCCGAGGGCGAGCAGGGCCTGAACGTGGCGCGTCTGATCGGCCTGCTGGCCGATCTACCGCTCTCGATCGGCGGGATGACGGTAAACCGCTTCTGCGGCTCCTCGATGAGCGCGGTGCATATCGCCATGGGCCAGATTCGGATCGGCGCGGGGGAGGTGTTCATCTGCGCGGGCGTCGAATCGATGAGCCGGGTGCCGATGATGGGATTCAACCCGCTGCCGAACCCCGCGCTTGCCGCCTCGAACGCCGGCGCCTACATGGGCATGGGCGATACCGCGGAGAATGTCGCGACCAAATATCAGATCACGCGGCAGGCGCAGGACGCGTTCGCCCTGTCGAGCCAGCAGAAGGCCGGTGCGGCGCGCGCCGCCGGCAGGCTGACGGGCGAGATCGTGCCGATCGAGACCAGGAAGGGGATCGTCAGCGAGGACGGCACGCTGCGGCCCGAGACGACCGCCGAGGCGCTGGCCGGGCTTAGGCCGGCGTTCGACGAAAATGGCTCGGTGACGGCGGGCACGTCCTCGCCGCTGACCGACGGTGCGTCGGCCGTGCTGGTGACCAGTGAGGATTACGCCCGCGCGCACGGGCTGGAGATCCTCGCCCGGATCAGGTCTGTCGCGGTTGCCGGCTGCGCGCCGGAGATCATGGGGATCGGCCCGGTCGAGGCAAGCCGCAAGGCGCTGCTGCGGGGGCAGATCGACGTGAACCAACTCGACGTCGTCGAGTTGAACGAGGCGTTCGCCGCGCAGGCGCTGGCGTGTATGCGCGATCTGAGGCTGGACAAAAGCAAGGTAAACCTCGACGGCGGCGCGATCGCCTTGGGTCATCCGCTCGGGGCGACCGGCGCGCGCATCGTCGGCAAGGCGGCATCGCTGCTGAAGCGCGAGGGCGGCAATTATGCGCTGGCCACCCAGTGCATCGGCGGCGGACAGGGCATCGCGACGCTGCTGGAGCGGGCCTGATGGGTGCCGACGCCATCCGCAAGGTGTGCGTGATCGGCGCCGGCGTGATGGGTGCCGGCATCGCCGCGCATGTCGCCAATGCCGGAGTGCCGGTGCTGCTGCTCGATATCGTGCGCGATGCCGACGATCGCGATGCGATGGCGAAGGGCGCGGTCGCCAAGATGCTCAAGACCGATCCCGCCCCGTTCATGTCGGCCAAGGCGGCGCGGCTCGTGGAGACGGGCAATATCGAGGATCATCTCGGCCGCGTCGCCGAGTGCGACTGGATCGTCGAGGCGGTGATCGAACGGCTGGAGATCAAACATCACCTGTATGCCGAACTGGAGAAGGTGCGGCGACCGGGGACGGCGATTTCCTCGAACACGTCGACCATTCCGCTCGGCGAGCTGATCGGCGGCCGGTCCGAAGCGTTCGCGCGCGATTTTCTCATCACCCACTTCTTCAACCCGCCGCGCTACATGCGCCTGCTCGAACTGGTCACCGGACCGGCGACAGACTCCGCGCTGGCGGCGAATGTCGCGGCGTTCTGCGATCGGATGCTGGGCAAGACCGTGGTGAGGGCGAAGGATTCGCCGGGCTTCATCGCCAACCGCATCGGCACCTACTGGCTTCAGGTGGCGGTGAACGCGGCGATGGACCTGGGCCTGACGGTGGAGGAGGCCGACGCGATCGGCGGCAAGCCGATGGGCGTGCCGAAGACCGGCATATTCGGCCTGATCGATCTCGTCGGGCTCGATCTGATGCCGCTGTTGCACAAAAGCCTGGGCGGCGCGCTGCCGGCCGGCGACGCGTTCCACGCGACGGTGCGCCCGTCGCCGATGATCGATCGGATGATCGCGGAAGGATATACCGGCCGCAAGGGCAAAGGCGGCTTCTACCGGATCAATCGCGCCGAGGGTAAGCGCAAGGAGGCGCTCGATCTGGCGGCGGGCGAGTACCGGCCGGCGATCCGCGCCGACCCACCCTCCGGCGCGGCGGGCAGCGGTGACATCGCCGCGCTGATCGCGACGCCGGGCAAGGCGGGCGACTATGCCTGGGCGGTGCTGGGCGCGACGCTCGCTTATGCCGCCGCGCTCGTGCCGGAAGCGGCCGACGACGTGGTCGCGATCGACGAGGCGATGCGGCTCGGCTACAACTGGAAATACGGCCCGTTCGAACTGATCGACCGGATCGGCGCGTCCGCCTTTGCCGCGCGGCTGGCGGCCGAGGGCAGAGCGGTGCCCGAGATGATCCGGATCGCCGGCCAACGGCCGTTCTACCGGATCGAAGGCGATCGCCGCGAATATCTCGGCCGCGACGGCGCCTATCATCCGATCGTCCGCGCCGAAGGCGTGATCCTGCTCGAGGATTACAAGCGTGGCGCTCAGCCGATCCGCAGGAACGGCTCGGCGGCCTTGTGGGATATCGGCGACGGCGTCGTGGCGCTCGAGCTGACCGCCAAGCTCAACGCGATCGACGGGAACGTCCTAAAGCTGATCGGCGAGACCGTCGGCATCGTCGCCGAGCAATATAAGGCGCTGGTGATCTATACCGATGCGACGAACTTTTCGGCCGGTGCCAACCTGGGGCTCGCCTTGTTCGCGGTGAACATCGCCGCGTGGAGCGAGATCGAGAAACTCGTCGCGGGCGGGCAGATGGCGTTGAAGGCGCTGAAATATGCGCCCTTCCCCGTCGTCTCGGCGCCGGCCGGCATGGCGCTCGGCGGCGGCTGCGAGATCCTGCTCCACTCGGACGCGATCCAGGCACATGCCGAGACTTATGCCGGCCTCGTCGAGCCCGGCGTCGGCCTGATCCCCGGCTGGGGCGGCTGCGGCGAGATGATCGACCGCTGGACGAAGGCGGGCACGCTGCCGAACGGGCCGATGCCCGCCGTCGCCAAGGTGTTCGAGCTCGTCAGCACCGCCACCGTCTCCAAATCGGCGGCCGAGGCGAAGGACTATGGCTTCCTGCGCCCTGCGGACGGCGTGACGATGAATCGCGATCGGCTGCTGGCGGACGCGAAGACCAAGGCGCTGAGCCTGGTCGACGGCTATCAGCCGCCCAAGCCGCCCGCATTCCGCCTGCCGGGTGCGAGCGGACGCGTCGGGCTCGCGGTGGCGGCGCAGGGCTTCCGCAAGCGCGGGCTCGCGACCGATTACGATCTCGTCGTGTCCGATACGCTGGCCGAGGTGCTGACCGGGGGCGAGGCCGATCTGACCGATACGGCGACGGAAAGCGATCTCGTCACGCTGGAGCGCACAGGGTTCATGGCACGGGTGCGCGATTCCCGCACCATTGCCCGGATCGAGCATATGCTCGAAACCGGCAAGCCGCTGCGCAATTAGGAGAATTCGATGCAGGTCTATGATGCGCCGCTGCGCGATATGCGCTTTGTCCTTCACGAGCTTCATGCCGATGATGGCTTCGGCGGCCTAACTCACTTTGCGGAATATACCCCCGATCTGCTCGACGCGGTGCTGGAGGAAGCGGGCAAGCTCGCGAGCAACGTCTTGCTGCCGATCAACGCGAGCGGCGATATCGAAGGCTGCCGCCTCGAGAACGGCGTCGTGCGTACGCCGGCAGGCTTCAAGGCGGCCTACGACCAATTCCGCGAGGGCGGCTGGTGCGCGCTGGCATCCGATCCGCAATGGGGCGGACAGGGTCTGCCCGAGACGGTCAACAAGCTCGTCGAGGAGATGATCTGCGCGACCAACGTGTCGTTCAGCCTCTATCCCGGCCTCACCCACGGCGCGACCACCGCGATCGAGGGCCATGCCAGCGAGGATCTGAAGGCCGCCTATCTGCCCAAGATGACCGACGGCACATGGTCCGGCACGATGTGCCTGACCGAAGGGCATTGCGGCACCGATCTCGGCCTGTTGCGGACGCGCGCGGTCCCCGCCGGCGACGGCAGCTACCGGATCAGCGGCTCGAAGATCTTCATCTCGGCCGGCGACCATGACCTGACCGAGAATGTCATCCACCTCGTCCTCGCCCGGCTGCCCGATGCGCCGAAGGGCGTGAAGGGTATCAGCCTGTTCCTCGTGCCCAAATATCTGCCCAACGCCGACGGCGCGCCGGGGCCGAGCAACGGCATCTCGGTCGCCGGGATCGAGCACAAGATGGGAATGAAGGCCTCCGCCACCTGCCAGCTCGAATTCGCCGATTCGACGGGTTGGCTGGTCGGAGAAGCGAACAAGGGCCTCGCCGCGATGTTCACGATGATGAACACCGAGCGCGTGTCGGTCGGCGTTCAGGGCCTCGGCATCGGCGAGGCGGCGTATCAGGCGGCGGTCGCTTACGCGAAGGATCGCGTCCAGGGCCGCTCGCTCGCCGGCGCCAAGCGCCCCGATCTCGCGGCCGACCCGATCATCGTCCATCCCGACGTGCGGCGGATGCTGATGACCATGCGCGCGTACAACGAAGGCTGTCGCGCGATCTGCGCCTGGGTGAGCCGTGCGCTCGATGCCGAGAAGCATTCGACCGAGCCGGAGGTGCGCGCCCGCGCCGCCGACTTCACCGCGCTGATGACGCCGGTGGTGAAGGCGTTGTTAACCGATTACGGCTTCGACAGCGCCAATCTCGCGGTGCAGGTCTATGGCGGACACGGCTACATCCGCGAGCACGGCGTGGAGCAATATGCCCGCGATAGCCGCATCGCGATGATCTACGAGGGCACCAACGGCATTCAGGCGCTCGATCTCGTCGGTCGCAAGCTGCCCGCGCACATGGGCCGCTATCTGCGTACCTTCTTTCACCCGGTCTCCGCTTTGCTGGACGAGCTTGCCGGCAACGGGGAGCTCAAGCGGATGGTGGACGCGCAGAAGCAGGCGTTCGGCGCGCTGCAGCTCGCGACCGGATGGATCGCCGAGAACGGTCTGAAGGATCCGGAGGAGGCCGGCGCTGCCGCGACCGACTATCTGCGGCTGATGGGGCTCGTGGCGATGGGCCATTGCTTCCTGAAAGCCGCGCGCCTTGCCGCGGGTGCGGAAACCGATCCCGCTTTCTACAAAGCGAAGCTCGCCACGGCAGCGTTCTTCTTCGAACGCATTCTGCCGCAGGCTGGCGCCTGCTTCCTCGCGATCAAGGCCGGCAAGCACTCGACGATGGCGCTCGAGGAGGCGGCTTTCTGATAGCGGCTACTGCGACGCGACGGTACTTCCTCGGCCAACGGTTTCGGGCAGCGTGCGCCAGATCAGCGCCCCCGCGATGAACATCAGAGGCGCGGTCGCCATGCCGGCCGCGATGCCGTAACGGTTGGCGATGACCGCGATAATCAGCGGCGCGACGATCGAGAGGATGTGACCTCCGTGAAGCAGCGCTGCGGCATACGACCGCAGGCGGGTGGGAAAGATTTCCGTGAACCAGATGCCCCAGGGATAGGTGCAGCTCAGGCAGAAGCCGTAGACGAAGCCGAGAGTCTTGATCAGCCCGGGGAGATGCGGGATGGCGAGGAAGCCGATGATCGACAGCGCCGCGCCGAAGAAGCCGATGCTCGGCGTGCGCCTGCCGAACCGATCGGAAATCCAGGCCCAGAAGAAGCCGCCGGTGAGCGACCCGACGCCGATCAGCGAGAATGCCAGCCCGATCTCGCCCGCGCCGAAGCCGCGTTCCTGCCGCAGGTAGAGCGTCACGAATTCGGAGAAAAGCTGGTAGCCGGTGAAGTTCGTCCCCGCCATGATGACGCAGGACAAGGTGTAGCGGCGCCAGCGCGCCGACAGCATCTCCGCCCAGCTGCCGGTCGGCTCGGCGGGCGCGCCCTCGTCGCGTTCCTCGCCATAGCCGATCATCGCGCGGTCATCGGGCACGACCATGCGGATGAGAACCGCCACCATCAGCGGCGGCACGCCGCCGACAACGATCAGCAGCAGCCAGCCAGGATCGCCGAAAAGCGCGCCGAGCGCACCGAGCACGATTTCCGCCAGCGAGAACATGCCGGAGTTGAGCGCCTGCAGCCGCGCCCGATAGGCCTGCGGGAAAAGCGAGACCGTCATGGTGACCGCGGCGACATAATAGCCGCCCAGGAAGAACGCCACGCCGGCCCGCAGCAGGATCCAGGCCCAGCCGGACGTGGCGACGAGGCAGGCAAGCGTGAGCAGTCCGCTGCCGACCGCGATCACCGCCGCGGTCCAGCGTCGCCCCATGCGGGCGATGACGCTGGCCGCAACCAGCGAACCGATCGTGACACCCACGTTCTGGGCGGCGGTGATCCCCGCAGTCTCCCCCAGCGTTTGTCCAAATACGGAAATCAGATACGGGCGGATATATCCGGGCAAAAGAAAGTTATAACAGTAAAAGAAATAGCCGGACAGAATGATCAAATAAGTCAAGACCCGCATACTAAGTGGAATATCGGTCACATGGACGCGTATACGCGCAGCCATGCTTGACTGTTTGGATATAATCACATTATCCCTTTCGGGATAAACTTATCATTTAACCGGACGGATCGTAAAGTGATGCCTTCATTACTGGCAGCGGCTATCGAAAGAATTGTCGTGCTGCAGAAGCCGGCCGACCTGACGCGCTGGGCCTCGAAGGATGGCGCCGCGTGACGCCTGCCCCGCCCGTCCTGTTCCTGCCCGGCCATATGTGCGACGAGCGGGCGTGGGGACCGGTCGCGGAGCGGCTGGCCGCGGCCGGCGTCGTGATCGAACACGCCCGTCTGGATCGTGACGCGACGATCGCGGGGATGGCGAGCCGGGTACTCGACGAGGCGCCGGACAAGTTTGTCGCGGTTGGCTTCTCGATGGGGGCGATCGTCGCGCTGGCGCTGGCGCGGGCGGCGCCCGGACGGGTGGCGGGTCTCTGCCTGACGGCGGTCAACCCGGGTGCCGACCTTGCCGAGCGCGCCGCTGCCAGGCGGCTGCACCAGGACCGCGTTCGCCGCGGCGACCTCGCCGCGCTGACCCGCGAGCACTTCGTGCCGGCCTATCTCGCGGCCCGCAACGCGCAGGATGAGGGCCTTGCGCAGCTGTGCGTCGACATGGCGCTCGCGGTCGGGGCGGATGCGTTCGTGCGGCAGAGCGAGGCGTTGCGCGGGCGTCCCGACGGCCGGGCTGCGCTCGCCGATATCCGCTGCCCGACGCTCGTCATCGGCGGCCTGGAGGACCAGCTGTGTCCGCCGGCCTGGCACCGCGAGGTCGCCGCCGCGATCCCGGGAGCCGCGCTCCGCCTGTTCGAGCATGCCGGCCACATGGTGCTGCTCGAGCGGAGCGAGGACATGGCCGACGCGATCCTTCACTGGCTGACGACGGCCGGACTGGCTCCGCGTCAGGCGGACTGACGCCGGGCCGGCAAATGGATCGGCGCGTCTCGCTCGTGATGCGATGATCGTGCAAAGATCGCTTGATCGCGTCACGTGGACCAGATTGCCGCGCCGGGCCGGTCGCCGCCATGGACCGCGAACACGGTCGCGCCCTCGGCGCTGTGAAACGCCCTTACTTGGCCGACCGGAATGGTAAGAGTGTCACCGGCCGCCATCGTGACGGCTTCGTCCGACGACGACACGCTCAAGGTCCCGCGCTGCACGAAGAGCACTTCCGGTTCGTTTCGGCTATGCTCGGGCACCCGCGCGTCCGCATCGAGAGTGAGGCGCCGGACGTGGAAACCATGCGGCCACGCCATCCGCCCCGCGCCGATTCCCTCGTCGGGATTGGCCCCGCCGATGATCGCGATCTCGCGCACGCCCGGAAAGCGGGAAAGCGGCCCCTGCGCGAAGCCCTCGCCTTCCTCCGCCCGGACGACGCACCGCGCGATCGCGGCGGCATCGAGCCGCTGGACGGCAGCCGTCATGCTTGCGTCGGTAGGCGGCATCGGGCTGACGCCCGCCGGCGGCTGTTCGCCCTTCACCGTATCGACCAGACTGCCGTTCTCAAGCAGCACCAAGCCGTACTGGCGCGCCATGTCGAAGACATAGGGGGCCCACAGCACCCGCCCGGGATCGTCGCCGCCGAGCACCGACCAGAGGAAGCCGGTGTCCGTGCCGACATTCTCGAAACCGCGGAACATGTTGGTCGGCAAGGAGATGATGTCCCCCGGCCCGAGCCGGATGCTCGCGTCCTTGCCGGTCTGGCCGAGATCGAACGACCATTCCCCGTCGAGGACGACGAAGACCTCCGCGGTGTCATGGCTGTGCTGCGAGTTGACGCAGTGCGGCGGCTGGCGCGCGCCGCCGATGTTGAAGCCGTGCGGCTCGGCGATGTGGATGTGCTGGTCGGGGTTCTCCGAGACGCCGGGCCCGATGATCGTGAAGTTCTCCTTCGCCTCGGACCCCGGCGAGCGCGTGTCGATGAACGCGTTGAGGCACGGGACGAGCGACTGGTACCGGACCAGTCGCTCCTCCAGCGGTTGCACGGCGCTCGCCAGGCCTGTCGTCATCGACTGCGTCTCCATGCCGGCGTGCCGCCGGCGGTTTAGAACCGGTAGCCCGCCTTGATCCCGTAGGTCCGCGGCAAGCCGTAGACGCCGTTGAGGCTTCGATTGGCGCCGAACGCCACCCGGTTGAGCACCGCCTCGTCCTCGATGTTCTCGACATAGGCCTGGAGGGTCAGCTTGTTGTCGGGCGCCGTCCAGCTCACGCGCAGGTCGGTGCGGGTGAACGCCTTCTGGTTGCCGAAATAAGGCGTGAAGGCGTTGTTGATGAAACTCGACGAGAAATAGCTCTGCACGCTGGGGGTCAGGCGGCCGCCGGCGAGGTCGAAATCGTAGCTGAAGCCGGCCTGGATCGTGAAATCGGGCGAGAAGACCGTCTGCTGCTTGTATTTGGTGTTCCCGGTCGAGCTCCGCCCAGCGATGATATAGTTGAGCACCGGCAGCGTGCCCCCCGCCTGCGGGGCGATCGCGCCGTTGGCCAGGAACACCGGCTGGAACCGGCCTGGGTCGGTCTGCGGGTTGGGGAACGGCGAGGTCAGCGGACCGACGCCGAACGAATTGGCCAGCAGCCTAGTGTTGTAGGCCGCGATCTCCGCCGCCGAGGCCGTCGCTGACGGCAAGGGCACCGCCGGACACCCGCCGGCGACGACCCCGCACAGGCCGTTGGCGCCCGTGGTCGTGATGAACTCGGTGTCGCGTGCGTTCAGATAGTTGAACGCGAGCTGGATGGTCATGCGCGGGGTCGGCTTGACGATCGCCTCGATCTCGGCACCGTAGGCGCGGCTCTTGCCGCCGTTGCTGATCACCGACAGCACCGTCAGGCCATTCGGCGACGTGACGCCGGTCTGCACCTGGAGGTCCTTGAAGTCGTTGTAGAACAAAGCGGCGTTCAGCTGCACCCGGCCTTGCGCGAAGCGATTCTTCGTGCCGATCTCGAAGGCGGTGACCGTCTCCGAATCGAACGGCTGCACCTGCCCGCCCGCCTGGGCGAGGACGTTGTTGAAGCCGCCGGAATGGACGCCGCGCGAAACGCTGCCGTACAGTAGATTCTGCGGCGTGATCTTGAAGTCGACCGCCCCCCGCCACGTCGAGTAATTGAAGTCGCGCTGGCCGCACTGGATGCCGAGCGCGTTCGCTGAGTTGCTCGCGGTCGAGGTCGCATTTGCCGGATTGTTACCGAGCAGCACTCCGCCGGTGGGCGAACAGCTGTAATTGACCGGCTGCTTGAGATCGAAATTGAAGTAGCCGCCGACGGCGGCCTGGCCGATACCCGCCGCATATTTCTTGCGGTCGCTCGTGTAGCGATAGCCGCCCGTCACGGTCAGCCGATCCCAGAAGGTGTAGGAGAGCTGCGCAAAGCCGGCATAGGATTTGGTCTTCGCCAGCACCGGTGAGAAGTTATCGGAGCGGGCGTTGGTGATCGGCGCATTGTTCGGGAATGCCGCACCCGGCAACAGCGTCGGGCTGAACGCCGACAGCGCCGGCTGGCCGGCAACCGGGTAATTCTGGAAATTGTCGGAGAAGAAGGCTTCTTCCACGCGGTCGTTGAAGTAATAGCCGCCGACGATCCATTGGAACGGACTCGTCCGATCGTTCGACAGCAGCTGCAGCTCCTGGGTGAAGGTCCGCGTCCGGGTCAGGTTGCTGTCGATCGCGAGCGGCGCGGACGACAGATCGTTGTCGGACTGCCGATTGGCGTAGAATTTGTTGTAGCTCGTGATCGAGCGGATCCGGGCGAAGTCGAACTCATAGTTGATCGCCGCCGAGAACTGCTTCTGCTCGGTCTTGCGGCGCACGATGGCGTCGAAATTGATCCGGTACGGATCGGACTCGATCGGGACGCCGAGGTCCGCGCCGCCGATATCGGGGATGCCGTCGCGGAAGCGGGAGTTGAACGGAATCGCGATCGGATTGCTGATCGCGCCCCGTAGCGATGCGCCGTTATAGCCGTCCGGGAAGGTGAGCACGCGGCCGTTGGGGAGCGTGATCGAACCGCCGGGCTGGCGGATCAGGCTGGGATCGACGGTGGTGCCGATCGATTTGTAGCCGAATGCCGAGACCCCCGCCCCGCCCTGACGGTAATAGGAAGCGCGCAGCTGGACATCGAGCCCCGATCCCGCCGGCGCGATCTTGAGGATGCCGCGGACGTAGCCCGCGTCCTCGTCGCCGAGCGACGATCCGGTCGAGGTATTCTTGATATAGGGGTCCATCCGGTCGTAGCTGCCCGAGAGACGGAACGCGATGCCGTCGGTCACCGGCAGATTGACGAAGCCCTCCGCCCGCGCGCGATCGAAGCGCCCGTAGGTCAGATCGACGCCTGCGCTGAAGACGTCCTTGGGCACCGCCGAGAATACCGCGATGTTGCCGCCGAAGCTGTTGCGGCCATAGAGCGTGCACTGAGGCCCCTTCTGCACCTCGACGCGCTCGAGATCGACGAACGCGCTCAAGGCCTGCGACGTGCGCGACTGATAGACGTCGTCGACGTAGAAACCGATCCGCGGATCGGAATTGGCCTGGACCTGATCGGTGAACACGCCGCGGATCGCCGGACGGATGTCGGAGCCGGAGCGCCCGATCCTGAGACCGGGGGTCAGCTGCTCGAGGCGCACCGCGTCGGTGATGTTGGCGCTCTTGAGCGCCGAGCCGGTGATCGCGGTGACGGACAGCGGGACTTTCTGAAGCCCTTCTTCGCGGCGCTGCGCGGTGACGACGATTTCGCCGATCTGGGACGAGTCGGACGTGTCGGCGACCGGCGCGGGCGCCGTCGCGTCGGGCGCGGCTACGGTTGCGGGCGCGCTCTGGACGGGCGCAGTCTGCGCAGCCGCCGCGGTGGCGATCGAGAGGGAGATGGTGCCGCTGGAGCCGAGCAGGAATATCCGGACCAACATCCTGCCGTAGCTCGTTTCCGTGACGTTCGACATATCGTCTCCCCTTCGATCGTGGCCTACACCCGCCTGCTTGCGTTTCATCTCGTCGGACCGTGACCGGCCGCCCTCCCTGAGGGGCTCATCGCAGTCGGCGTGGTCGTAAACTATCCAAGTTGGGATACGTATGCAAGACCCTCGTGCAGGAACGGCAGAAGGGCTAGGCGATCGTCGCGGTCGCACCCCTGACGAAGCGGGGCCGCAGCAGCCGCTGTTCCGGCGCCCGGTCCGGATTGGCGATCTGCGCGAGCAGGATCTCGACCGCGGCGGCGGTCATCTCCTCGACCGGCTGGCGCATGCCGGTGAGTTGCTCGCCGCGCCAGCCGGCGGGGCCGGACGCCTCGAACGCCGCGATCGAAATATTCTTCGTTGCCGGGGCGCCGCGCCCCCCGCGCAGATGATCGAGACATGCGGCCGCCACCGTGTCGTTGACGCAGATGACGGCGGTCGGTGCCGGATCGGCCCGGGCGAGTTCCTCCATCGCGGGCGCGCCGCTTTCATAGGCATAGGCGGCGTGGATCGCGGTCAGGTGAAGACTGTTCGCGGCTGCGGCCGCGCGGACCCCGCGGCGGACCTGTTCGCCGACGTAGGAGCCCTCCGGCCCGCCGATCAAGCCGAGACTGGCGTGTCCCGCCTCCGCCAGCCGCCTCGTCAGCTCCTGCGCGCCGGCGCGGAAGTCGCAGGCGACGCTCGAGATCGGCAGGTCGAAGCTGCTGTTGAACATGACGAGCGGCAGACCATTGTCGATGATCAGCCGCGCCTGTCGTTCGCTGATGACCCCGGTCGAGAGCACCGCGTCCACCCGATAGGCCAGGACGCGCTCGATCGTGTTTTCGATCGCACCGCTGTCGTCGGTCGGAAAGAGCAGGACCTGATAGCCCTCGTCGGCCAGGCGGCCGCTCAGTTCGTACAGCAGCTCGGGGTAAAGGAGGTTGGTCTGCCGGGCCAGGACCACGGCGATCAGCTTGGATCGGCCCGCGATGAGCCCGCGCGCGAGGAGATTCGGCCGGTAGCCGACCTGCTCGGCCATCCGGAGAATTTTTCGCTTGAGATCGGGCGAGATCGACGCGCCCGGCGTGAACGCGCGCGACACCGTGGACTGGGAGATGTTGAGCGCGTTCGCGACGTCTCGCGAGGTCGCGCCGGACTGGCCGAAGGTTCGCCTGCGGTCGTTGGTCATGGCGCGGTAACGCGGTCTTGCATACGTATCCCATTATCGCTACTTTCAGTCGATCATAAGGCGGAGAGCGACGAATGACCAATGTGCCTGAGGCGAAGCCGGGAGCGGGAGCCGCGGACGTCGCCACCCTCCATCGCGCCCCGCGGTCCGAATCGCGCGATGCCGTCACCCGCGTGCGGCACCGTCCGGTGAACGACATCCTCGTGCCGCGCAGCCAGCGGACCCAGCCGCTCGACGGGTTCGAGGACTGCTATTCGGATATCGTCCACTATATCGCTTATTGCACGCATCGGATCTGGGCGGAGAAGGGCGTCGGGCTCATCTACAGCCATTATGACGACGCGGTGGTCGTGCATACGCCCTACGGCACCCAGACGTCGGTGGAGGAGGTCGTCGCGGGCACCATCCAGATGATGAACGCCTTCCCCGATCGCGAGAGCCGGCTTGGCAACGTCGCCTGGTCCGGCAACGACAAGGACGGCTTCTACACCTCGCATCTCGGCACCAGCCGCATGACGAATTCGGGGCCGTCGGTGTATGGCCCGGCGACCGGCCGCAAGGTGCGCATCCGGCATATCGCGGACTGCGAGATCCGGCGCAATCTGATCTATCGCGAGTGGCTCGTGCGCGACAATGGCGCGCTCGTCCGCCAGCTGGGCTTCGACCCCGTGGCGGTGGCGACCGGGCTGGCGGCCGCCTTCGCCGCCAGCGGGCAGCCGCCGCTCCTGACGGGATTGGCGGAGCGTGCCCCCGGCCAGCGGCATCCGGAGCCGCTCGACCTGCCGTCCGGGCCCGACGCGTCGATGGAGCAGAACCTGCGCCACATGATCCACGACATCTGGAACCGCCGGCGGTTCGATCGCGTCAAGGATTTCTACGCGGCCGACGTCAACGTGCAGACCGCGCCGGGGTGCGAGGTGCTCGGCGTGCAGGGTGTCGTCGCGTACATCATCGCGCTGCTGGCGGCGCTTCCCGACGCGGTTGTCAGCTTCGATCATTTCTGCGACGTGGAGGAAACCGACGGCTACATCGCCGCGGTACGCTGGACCCTGAACGGGACGCATACCGGGGCGGGGCAGTTCGGTGCGCCATCCGGCCGTCCGGTCACGATGCTGGGCATGAGCCACTTTCGCTTCACGGAGGGCAAGATCGTGCAGGAGTGGACAGTGTGGGACGAGATCTCGATTCTCATGCAGATTCATGCGCCGTCCGGTCCATCTGCCCCGGCGCTTGCCGCTCCGGTCGCGTCCGAGCCGACCGCCTCCGCGGGGGAGGCATAAGATGGCCGAGTGGCTCAAGCGCGGCACGGGCAGCGAGGTCCGCGCCGGCAACGATCGCCAGGTCCGCGACACCGTGGAGGGCATCCTGGCGGACATTGCCGCGCGCGGCGATGCGGCGGTGCGCGAATTGTCGATCAAGTTCGACAAGTGGGATCGCGATAGCTACCGGCTGAGCGACGCCGAGATCCAGGGCTGCATCGACCAGCTGTCGGGCCAGGACCTGAAGGATATCGAGTTCGCGCAGACGCAGGTGCGCAATTTCGCGCAGATCCAGCGCGATTCGATCCGCGACGTCGAGGTCGAGACGCTGCCGGGCGTGGTCCTCGGCCACAAGAACCTGCCGCTCAACGCCGCCGGCTGCTACGTGCCGGGCGGCAAATATCCGCTGCTCGCTTCGGCGCACATGAGCGTCATCACCGCCAAGGTCGCGGGCGTACCGCGGGTGGTGACCTGCGCGCCGCCGTTCCAGGGCAAGCCGGCGCCCGCGATCGTCGCGGCGCAGGCGATGGCGGGCGCGGACGAGATTTACTGCCTCGGCGGCATCCAGGCGGTCGCGGCGATGGGCATCGGCACCCAGTCCATCGCGCCGGTCGACATCTTGGTCGGTCCGGGCAACGCGTTCGTCGCCGAGGCCAAGCGGCAGCTGTTCGGGCGCGTCGGCATCGACTTGTTCGCCGGGCCGACCGAGACGCTGGTCATCGCCGACGAGATCGGCTGCGACGGCGAGCTCGCGGCGACCGACCTGCTCGGCCAGGCCGAGCATGGGCCCGACAGTCCGGCGATTCTGCTCACCACCTCCGAGAAACTGGCGCGCGAGACGATGGCCGAGGTCGAGCGGCTGCTGACGATCCTGCCGACCGCCGACTATGCGCGCAAATCGTGGGACGCCTATGGCGAGGTGATCGTGGCGCAGGACGATGCCGAGATGGTGCGCATCGCCGACGAGATCGCGTCCGAGCACGTCCAAGTGATGACGCGCGACCCCGACTATTTCCTCGACAACATGACCAATTACGGCGCGC
>CAXTMX010000054.1:0-283 GCA_964245585.1 uncultured Sphingomonadaceae bacterium
GATCGCCACCGCCAAGATCGAGGAGCTGATCCACGAGCTGCGCGGGCGCTATGCGATCGTCATCGTCACGCACAACATGCAGCAGGCGGCGCGCGTGTCGCAGCGTACGGCTTTCTTCCATCTCGGGCATCTCGTCGAATATGGCGACACGTCCGAGATCTTCACCAATCCGCGCGAAACGCGGACCAAGGACTATATCACAGGCCGCTACGGCTAAGGGCTTGTCTTAACGATTGGAGGCCGTCGTGCCCGAACGCGCATGGTGTGATGGCCAGCAACAAAA
>CAXTMX010000054.1:337-706 GCA_964245585.1 uncultured Sphingomonadaceae bacterium
CGCTGCGACCGGCTCGACGCGTCCGACTTCACCCCCGCCGCCGCGGCGCAGGCGCCTGGCGCCGGCTGGCGGCTACGGCGCGCCGCTTGCCCGGGCTACCACCCCGGCCTGCACCACGCACCGTGCCGCCAGCCCTCTCCAGGCGATCACGACCGCCTCCAATCATCAAGACAAGCCCTGAGGGGAGCGCATCATGGCGACTACGGTTGGACATACGGTCAAGGCGTTCGACGACGATCTCGGCCAGTTGCGCGCGCTCGTCTCCGAAATGGGCGGGCGCGCCGAAGCGGCGATCGCCGACGCGATGGAGGCGCTCGCCAAGCGCGATCTCGACGCCGCCGCGCGCGTCGTCGAGGACGACAAGAAGAT
>CAXTMX010000054.1:729-7510 GCA_964245585.1 uncultured Sphingomonadaceae bacterium
GTGCCTTTGCTCGCCGACATGCAGAATATCGAGCCGCTGGCGATCCTGCCGGCGATGGCGCGTGCCGTCTCCGACATGGTCCGCGACGTACTCGACGCATTCGCCGCGCGCGACGCCGACGCGGCGGTCAGGGTGTGCGAAAGCGATCGCGCGGTCGACGACTTCTACAACAGCCTGTTCCGCACGCTGCTGACCTATATGATGGAAAATCCCCACAACATCACCGCGTCGACCCATCTGCTGTTCATCGCCAAGAACCTCGAGCGGATCGGCGATCATGCGACCAATGCCGCCGAGACGGTCTATCAGGCGGTGACCGGCGTGGTGATGGCCGAGCGCGCGCGCGGCGCCGGCATCTACGACGGGGCCGGCGCCTGACATGGGCCGGGGGCGCGTGCTGCTGGTCGAGGACGACGCGGCGCTCGCCGAGCTGCTGACGTGGCATCTCGGGCGCGAGGAATATGAGGTCGAGCACACCGCCGACGGCGAGGAAGCGCTGCTGCTCGCGCGCGAATCGCCGCCCGATCTCGTGCTGCTCGACTGGATGATCGAGGGGATCTCGGGGATCGAGGTGTGCCGCCGCCTGCGCCGCCTGTCCGACACCGCCAACGTGCCGATCATCATGCTCACCGCGCGCGGCGAGGAGGAGGACCGCGTGCGCGGGCTCGAGACCGGCGCCGACGATTATATCACCAAGCCGTTTTCCCCACGCGAGCTGGTCGCGCGCGTCGGCGCCGTGCTGCGCCGCGTGCGGCCGGCGCTGGCGGGCGAGCGGCTCGAATATGACGACATCGAGATGGATCTGATCGGCCACAAGGTCCGCCGTGCCGGCGGGCCGGTCGCGCTCGGGCCGACCGAGTTCCGCCTGATGCGCCACTTCCTCGAGCATCCGGGCCGCGTCTTCTCGCGCGAGCGGCTGCTCGATTCGGTGTGGGGTCGCGATTCCGACATCGAACCGCGCACCGTCGACGTCCACATCCGCCGCCTGCGCAAGGCGATCAACCACGGCGGGCGGCCCGACATCATCCGCACGGTGCGCTCGGCGGGCTACGCGCTCGACAGCGAAGGCTGACGCACTACCGCTTTCATTCCTCCAGGCACCGGCCTAGTTGACCTCCGCATCGAGCGAGGAGCCGTGCCATGACCATCCGTTTCGATGACCGCGTCGCGATTGTCACCGGCGCCGGCGGCGGGCTCGGTCGCGCTTACGCGCTCGAATTGGCGCGGCGCGGCGCGAAGGTCGTGGTCAACGATGTCGGCGGCGCGCGCGACGGCACCGGTCACTCGGACGCCGCGCTCAAGGTGGTCGCCGAGATCGCGGCCGCCGGCGGCGAGGCGATGTCGGACGGCGGCAGCGTCACCGATTTCGCGCACATGGAGGCGATGGTCGCCAAGGCCAGGCAGCGCTGGGGCGGCGTCCACATCGTGATCAACAATGCCGGCATCCTGCGCGACAAGAGCTTCGCGAAAATGACGGTCGAGGAATTCCGCGTCGTCGTCGACGTCCATCTGATCGGCTCGGCCAACGTCACCAAGGCCGCGTGGGAGACGATGCGCGCGCAGAATTACGGCCGCGTGCTGATGACCGCTTCGTCGACCGGGCTGTTCGGCAACTTCGGCCAGGCCAATTACGGCGCGGCCAAGCTCGGCCTCGCCGGCTTGACCAAGACGCTGTATCTCGAAGGCGCCAAGCATGACATCCGCGTCAACACGCTCGTCCCCGTCGCGGGCACGCGGATGACCGAAGACATCCTGCCGCCCGACATCTTCCAGGCGTTCGCGCCGGAGAATGTCGCGCCGGCGGCGCTCTATCTGGTGTCCGAAGACGCCCCGACCAACGCGATCGTCGGCGCCGGCGCCGGGGTTTACCAGGCAAGCTACATCACCTTGACGCAGGGCGTGGCGCTGCCTGAGGCGGATCGCACGCCCGAAGGCGTGGCCGCGGCCTGGGCGAAGATCGTCGACCGCAGCGGCGAGATCGTGCCCGACAACGGGGTCGAGCAATCGATGCTGATCGCCGCCAGGATCCAGCAGGGCTGAGGGCCGACGAAATGTACAGCGAATCCGAACTCGAATCGGCCGTCGCGGCGGGGACGCTGAGCCGCGAGCAGGCCGAGGCCTTGCGCGCCCATGTCGCGACGCTGCGCCGCGCGCCGATCGCCGACGAGGAGCAGTTTCGGCTCGTCACCGGCTTCAACGACATCTTCGTGGCGATCGCCGGCCTGCTTGTGCTGATCGGCGCCGGCTGGCTCGGCGGCGGCCTGTTCCACCCGGCGATGGCAGGCGTCGCGATCGCCGGTGCCGCCTGGCTGATGGCCGAATATTTCACCCGACGCCGCCGGATGGCGCTGCCGAGCATCCTCTTCTTCATCGCCTTCGTGCTCGGCGTCTATTGGGCCTGCGTCGCGCTCTACCCGGGCCGCTCGAGCGGCTGGCCATTTTTCGGCGCGCCGGAAACGCGCAGCTTCCTGCTGACCCAGGCCGGCGCCGCGGCGATCGTCGTCGGCGCCTGCTGGGTGCACTGGCAGCGCTTCATGGTGCCGATCGCGGTCGCCGCCGGCGTCGCCGCGATCGCGCGTTTCGTCTTCGTCGTGATCGCGGTCGCGGCCTACCCGCATCTCGGCCAATGGATGCTGTTCGTGGTCCTCGCCGGCGGCGTCGCGATCTTTGCCTACGCGATGCGCTGGGACATGCAGGATCGCGAGCGAACCACGCGCAAATCCGACGTCGCCTTCTGGCTGCATCTCGCCGCCTCGCCGATGATCGTGCATCCGCTGTTCGTGCTGATGGGCATCAATATCGGCATCAGGGGCGGCAATGCCGCGCTGACCGCGCTGCTGGCGATCGCCATCTATGCGGCGCTGGCGGTCGTGGCGCTGATCGTCGACCGGCGGGCGATCCTCGTATCGGCGCTCGTCTATGTGCTCGCCGCGGCGATCTACCTGGTGAGAACAATCGGCGCGTCGGGCGGCGGCTTCGCGGTGGCGATCATCGTGATCGGCGCGAGCCTGCTGATGCTGTCGGCCTTCTGGCAGGCGATGCGCCGGGCGCTGCTGCCGCTGCTGCCTGTCGCCTTGCGCGATCGGATGCCGCTCGGCGGCCGGACGATCAGTCCGCGACCAGCTTGACCAGCCGCCGCTCGACCGGCGCCAGCACCGGCCCCAGCTCGCCGCCGCGGCGCAGGACCGCGCCATGCTCGCCGACCAGCGCCCACATCCCCTGGCGGTGGCGCAGCGCCGGGCGCTTCTCGATGCGATATTCGGGGCGCTCCGCGGCGCGGCGGAAGGCGCTGAACACCGCGGCGTCGCGGCCGAGATCGATCGCATAGTCGCGCCATTCGCCGGCGGCGACCATCCGGCCGTACAGATCGAGGATGCGGCCGAGCTCGGCTTTATCGAACGCGACCTGCGAGGGGACACGCCCCGCCGGCGCGGGAAACGGCGTGACGACGCCCATCAGGCGCGGTCACGCTTCCCGCTGGGCGCAGCGGCCGCGTCGCGCGCCTCGATCACCGCGGCGAGCCTCGCGCGCAGCGTATCGACCTCGCACTTCAGCAGCTCGAGCTGCTGCGTCTGCGGATCGAACCGCTCGGCGCAGGGTGTGCCGTACGGCACGAAATCCTTCTGATACTCGGTCGCGTCGACCAGCGTCGCGCGCGCGGGAATGCCGATCATCGTCGCTCCTTCGGGCACGTCGCGCGTGACGACCGCGTTGGCGCCGATCCGCGCGCGCCCGCCGACCGTGATCGGTCCGAGCACCTGCGCGCCCGAGCCGATGATCGCGCCGTCGAGAATGGTCGGATGGCGCTTGCCCGGCACGCCATTGGCGGGGTTGGTCCCGCCGAGCGTGACGTTCTGATAGATCGTGACGTCGTCGCCGATCTCGGCGGTCTCCCCGATCACGGTGAAGCCATGATCGATGAAGAAGCGGTGGCCGATCCTGGCGCCCGGATGGATGTCGATCGCGGTGACGAAGCGCGCCAGATGGTTGACCAGCCGCGCGAGGAAATACATCTCGCCGCGATAGAGCCAATGGGCGGCACGATGCAGCAGCAGCGCATGGACGCCCGGATACAGCAGGATCTCCCAGCGCGTGCGCGCCGCCGGATCGCGTGCCTTGACCGAATCGAGATAGGCGACGAGCCTGTCGAACATGATGCGTCCCCTGCCGCCTCGGTGGTGATCTAGCCGCCCGAAACGCAGATTTCCAGAGGAAGGGCTCAGAGCGTCGCGTGAATCGTCGCGGCCGCCTTGATCACCGCCGCGGTGCGCGCCGCGGCCTGGATCGCCTCGGCGCCGACGCCATGGCCCTTGAGCACCTTCTCGTGGCTGTCGATGCACATGCCGCAGCCGTTCATCGCGCTGACGGCGAGGCTGAACAGCTCGAAGTCCGCCTTGTCGATCCCCGGCGAGCCGAGCACGTTCATCCTGAGCTTCGCCGGCAGCTGGCCATATTCCTTGTTCGAGGCGAGATGGACGAAGCGGTAATAGACATTGTTCATCGCCATCACCGCCGCGGCCGCGCGCGCCGCCTCGGCCGCCTCGGCGGAAAGCTTGCCCGCCGCCTCGGCCTCCGCCGCCGCCACGATTGGCTTGTAGCCCGAGCCGTGCGCGCAAGTCAGCAGCAGGCCATATTTACGCTGGTCGCCGAGCTGCTGATCGTTGAGCAGCGAGCCCAGGTTGAGGCGGATATCCTTGGCGTAATCGGGCAGCGCCTCGGCAAAGGTCTTGAGCGACATGAAAGGTCCTTTATGAGGCCCTCCCCCGCCGGAGCGAGGGAGGGATCGCGCGTCAAGCGGCCGGGCGGAGCGGCTCCTGGCCTTCCTGCCAGTTGCACGGGCACAGCTCGTCGGTCTGGAGCGCGTCGAGGATGCGCAGCGTCTCCTGCGGGTTGCGGCCGACGTTAAGGCCGTTGACCGTGCCGTGCTGGATGCCATTGTCCGGATCGACGATGAACGTCGCGCGGTACGCGACGTGCGCTTCGGGATGGACGATGCCGAGCGCGTCGGCGAGCTTGCGGCCATTGTCCGCGATCCAGGGGAAGTCCGCATTGGCGAGCTGCTCGTCCGACTTGCGCCACGCGAAGTGGACGTGGCTGGTGTCGGTCGAGGCTCCGATCAGGGTCGCGTCGCGATCGGCGAAGTCGCCCTTGAGATCGCCGTAGCCGACGATCTCGGTCGGGCAGACGAAGGTGAAATCCTTGGGCCAGTAGAACAGGATCTTCCACTTGCCGTCCTTCTGGCCGAGATCGATCGTCTCGTCGGCCGGCAGCGCGGCGGTGCCCTGCTGGACGGGGAGTTTGAGTTCGGGGAGCTTGTCGCCGACGGTGAGCATGGGATGTCTCCTGGTGGGTGAGGGTCGAGGTCAGGCTATGGCGGACTGGCATCGATCGGGCAAAGTGATTATTCTGCGCTCATTGATCGAACGAGACGATGAATGAGCACCTATTTGCCGACGCTCAAGCAGATGCAGTATCTGGTCGCGCTCGAGGACCATGGCCATTTCGGCCGCGCGGCCGAATCCTGCTTCGTGACCCAGTCCACTTTGTCGGCGGGCCTGCGCGAGCTTGAATCGCTGATCGGCGTGACCCTGGTCGAGCGGACGCGCCGCGTGGTGCGCTTCACTCCGCTCGGCGTCCGCATCGCGCACAAGGCGCGGCGCGTGCTGCGCGAAGCCGAGGAGCTCGCGGATCTGGCGCGCGGCGCGGGCAAGCCGCTCGTCGGCGAGCTGAGGATGGGGGTGATCCCGACGATCGCGCCGTTCCTGCTGCCGCGCATCCTGCCGCAGCTGCGCAGCGAGTGGCCCGAGCTCAAGCTCTACCTGCGCGAGGAGACGAGCGCGGCGGCCTGCGATTCGCTCCAGCGCGGCCAGGTCGACTGCGTGCTACTGGCGCTGCCCTACGCCTGCGGCGAGGTGGAGGCGGCGGAGCTATTCGCCGACCGGCTGTTCGTCGCCTTCCCCGCGGGCGAGATCGACGAGACACGTGGCGCGATCGACGCCGCCGCGATCGACGAGACGCGGCTGCTGCTGCTCGAGGACGGGCACTGCCTCAAGGACCATGCGCTCGCCGCGTGCAACCGGCCCGAGCTGCGCGCCGAGGCGATGATGCTGGGGACCTCGCTGCACACGCTGGTGCAGATGGTCGACAATGGGCTGGGAATGACGCTGCTGCCCGAAATGGCGCTGACCGCGGGGATCTTGAACGGCACCGGCGTGATCGCGCGCCCGCTCGACGCCGCGCATCCGGCGCGGCGGATCGCGCTGGTGTGGCGCCGGAGCAGCCCGCGCGAGAAGGAGTTCCAGCTGTTGGCGGAGGCGCTGCGGAAGGTGGTTTAGGGTCAATTCGATCAGGCCGAATCCGTGCTCCGGCGAGGGCCGGAGCCGTGGAGGCCGTGTCCGAACTCCAGCGCTCCGGCCTTCGCCGGAACACATTGGAGCAAGCAGTGCGAACGGTGGTCATATGATCGGAGTATCCCAGCCCGCCGCGGCGTCGTCGTCCGCGGCCCTGGCCTCGATCCAGCGCGTGGTGCCGTCGGCGCGCAGCTCCTGTTTCCAGAACGGCGCTCGGGTCTTCGCCCAGTCGATCAGGAAGGCGCAGGCGTCGAGCGCGGCGGCGCGGTGCGGCGCCGCGGTCGCGGCGAGGACGATGCGCTCGCCCGCGCGCAGCAGACCGTGGCGGTGGACCAGCACGACCCCGAGCAGCGGCCAGCGTGCGGCCGCCTCGCCCGCGATGGCGTGCAGCGCCGCCGCGGTCATGTCGGGATGATGTTCGAGACGCAGCG
>CAXTMX010000054.1:7520-18927 GCA_964245585.1 uncultured Sphingomonadaceae bacterium
CCGCCACCCCGTCCTCGGCGCGGACGATGCCGGTGAAGCTCGCCACCGCGCCGCCGCCGAGCCCTTCCAGCCGCGCCAGCTCGGCGGCGAGATCGATATCCTCGGCCTGCACGCGCGCGTGGATCATCCGCCGGTCACCGGCGGGAACAAGGCGATCTCGCGCGCGCCGGCGATCGGCGCGTCGAGCGGGGCGAAGCGCTGGTCGACCGCGGCGCGCAGCTTCGCGCGGTCGTCAAAGGCGGCGGCATAGCCCTCCCCCCGCCCCGCGAGCCAATCGATCAGCTGGGCGACGGTGGCGACGTCGGCGGGCGGCTCGACCTGCTCGCCGTCGAGGCCGATCCTTTCGCGGACCCAGGCAAAATAGAGGAGGTCGAGCGCCATGCTTTATCCCTTACCGCTCTGCCGAGCGAAGGCGAGACACGTTCCACGGTCGAGCGTCCCTCGACTTCGCTCGGGACAGCGGGATCCGGAAGTGCGCCGCACCCATCAATCCATGTGCCGGATGCCGACGCGCAGATAGTCCCAGCCGGTGATCAGGGTCAGCGCCGCCGCCGCCCACAGGCTGAACAGGCCGACGTCGCGCACCCACGGCCAGAACGGCAGCGCGCCGCCGAGGATGATCCCGCCGAGCGAGATCAGCTGGAAAGCGGTCTTCCATTTGGCGAGCTTCGACACCGGCAGCGACACGCGCAACTCGGCGAGAAATTCGCGCAGGCCGGAAACGGTGATCTCGCGCAGCAGGATGATCAGCGCCGCAACCACCGCATATTCGTCGATCGCGCGGGTGAAGATCAGCATCACGATCACCGCGGCGACCATGATCTTGTCGGCGATCGGATCGAGGAAGATGCCGAGCCGGCTGACCGCGCCCTGCGCGCGCGCGAGATAGCCGTCGAAATAATCGGTCACCCCCATCAGCACGTAGAGGATGAACGCGAGCGCATAATCGAACCGCCCCGGATGCCACAGCAGCATGACGAGCAGCGGCACCGCGACGATGCGCGAGAGGGTGAGCAGGTTGGGCAGACTGAGCATCGTCCGCCCGGCTTAGCGCGGATCCGCGGCAAAGGGGAGCGGGTCTGTCCTGTCGCGGCACCCGCTCGGCGATCGATCGCGATCAAGCCATTGGCGTGACCGCGCGCCGGCCCGAACTTGCGATTTTACGGCTCCCCTCTACGATCCGCAATATGGGCAGCCTCGCAAGCACCGATGAAGGTTCGAGGCACTCGCAGCAGGCATCCGCCGCGCGTGACGAGGCGGCCGAGCATGCGAGCAGGCCGGACCGCGGATCGGTCATCTTCCTGTTCCTCGGCGAGCTGTTCCTCATTCCGCACCTGCTGCCGATCGCGATCGCGCTGGCGAGATCGCCCCGCGCGCCGAAGATCACGCTCCTGGTGATGACCAGCGTGCACGAAGAGATCGTCATGGAGATGACCTGCGGCCTTACCGACGTCGTGATCCGTCGCGCGCGCGGTTTCCGCTCCCTGCCCGCCGGGAGCCGCGAGACGCCGCGGCTTCCGTGGAAACCGCTGGTCCTGCTGCGGAACGGCTGGGAGATACTGCACCACGACGTCGCCGTCGTCGCCGAGCGGACCAGCCTCTGGCTGCCCCGCGTGGCGCGCCGGCGCGGCGCCGCCTTCATCTATAACGAGCACGGCGCAGGACCGCATGCCAACTTCGCCTCCGGGCGCAACCGCTACGCCGCCCGGATCCTGGTGCCGGCGGAAGGAATGGCCGAGCGCGTGCGCGCGAGCGGCCATCCCGATGCGCCCATCGAGATCGTCGGCTACGTCAAGCACGACTTCATCCAGGCGATCGCGGCGAAGCGCCGGTTGCCGGCGTTCGCCGAGCGGCGGCCGACCGTCGTCTATGTGCCGCATTGGCTCCGCGAGAAATCGAGCTGGTGGGAAATGGGCGAAGAGGTGCTTGCCTATTTCGCCCAGTCCACCCGCTACAATCTGATCCTCGCGCCGCATATCCGCCTGCCGAAGCTTGACCCCCATTTCGAATCGCGTGTCGCGCGCTTTCGCGACTGCCCCAACATCCACATCGATACGCGCTCGTTCAGCCTCGTCGATCAGAGCTATATCGACAATGCCGACATCTATGTCGGAGACGGTTCGAGCCAGGTCGTCGAATATGCCGAACGTCCGCGGCCGGCGATTTTCTTCAATCCGCGGCGCATCGACTGGGCGTCGGACGCGCGCTTCAGTCATTGGTCGATGGGCGACGTGATCTCCCACGTGTCCGATCTGGAAGCAGCATTGGCGGCGTCGGGCCTCGTCCATAAACGCTATGCGCCGATCCAGAGCGCCTACGTCAAGCGCATGATGGGCACGCACCTCGGCGACATCAGCGGGCTCGCGGCCGACGTCGTGCTGAACGCGGTGAGCGCGCAGCTCCTCCGGAAAAGCGGACGCACCGCGCACTAGCTGCCGGTCCGAACGGCGCATTTCCGCTCATCCGCCCCCTTGGACGCGGCGGCGGGACTAGGCTATGGCGCGCGGCACACGCACCGGAAGAGCCCGCCCCTCATGTCGCCATCCTACGGGCTTCTCAACAAGCGCCGGTTCCTGCCGCTGTTCGTCACGCAACTGCTCGGCGCGTTCAACGACAATCTGTTCAAGACCGCGATGGTGATCCTCGTCACCTACACGATCTATTCGGATCCGACCAAGGAAGCCGGGTTCAACGCGCTTGCGGGCGGGCTGTTCATCCTGCCGTTCTTCCTGCTCTCGGCGCTCGCCGGGCAGCTCGCCGACAGCCACGACAAGGCGGGGATCATCCGCATCGTCAAGACCGCGGAGATCGCGATCATGCTGTTCGGCGGCGCGGGGCTGTTGCTCCATTCGATCCCGCTGATGCTGGCGGCGCTGTTCGCGATGGGGGTGCATTCGACCTTCTTCGGACCGATCAAATATGCGCTTCTGCCGCAGCATCTGAAGGCCGACGAGGTGCTCGGCGGCACGGGGCTGGTCGAGGCGGGAACCTATGCGGCGATCCTCGGCGGGACGATCGTCGGCGGGATCATCCCGGCGCAGATCGCCGCGCTGCTGGCGATCGGGACGGCGATCGTCGGCCGGCTGGTCGGCGGCCACGTGCCCCCGGCCCCGCCGCTGACCGACGATGCCGGCGCGGGGGTCGACTATCATCTGGTGCGCTCGTCGATCCATCTGGTGTCGCAGACGCTGCACATTCCGCGGCTGTTTCTCGCGATCGTCGCGATCAGCTTCTTCTGGATGCAGGGCGCGATCCTCGCCGCGCAATTCCCGCCGCTGGTCAAGAACGTGCTGGCCGCCGACCAGCAGGTGGCGACGCTGTTCCTCGGCGTGTTCTCGATCGGCGTCGCGCTCGGCTCGGTGATCATCAACCGGCTGCTCAACGGCGCCGTCTCGGCGCGCTGGGCGCCGGCCTCCTCGATCGCGATGGGGCTGTTCATCGTCGATCTCTACCGGACGGTGAAGCAATGGCCGGCGGCGCTGCCCGAGGCGCCGTTGCTGACGTTCCGCGAGTTCCTCATCCTGCCGCATGCCGAGCACGTCATCGTCGACCTGCTCGGCGTGGCGATCGCAGGCGGCATGTTCGTGGTGCCGCTCTACGCCTTTCTCACGACGACCGTGCCCAAGGCGCACACCGCGCGCACCGTGGCGGCGAACAACATCGTCAATTCGGGCGCGATGGTGCTCGCCGCGGTGATCCTGTTCGGGCTCGTCCACGCGGGCGTATCGGTCGCCGAGACGCTGCTGATGGTGGCGGTGGCCAGCATCGGCGGCGCGGCGATCGCCTGGCGCCTCCACCTGGCGTGCGACTAAGCGGTCAGGCGAGCCAGGCGAGGAAGAAGGCGAGCGCGCCGAAATAGGCCGTGGCGAAGAAGCGCAGGTCCTGCGCGAGCGGCGACGGCGCCGATGCCGGTGCGGGAACAAGCGACGCCAGCCGGCGGCGAAGCGGCACGCCGCCCGGCGAACAAGTCTCAGCTGCCTCAATCATGGCCGACGCTTAACGTTTGGTTGACCATGTTGGCCAACCCGAAAGAGGGTTAAGCGGCGACCGTCCCCAACCGGCACAGTTCCGCAACGGCCCCGGAGAACCCGCGCGGGACGGCTATGCGGCCCTGGGGAAGATCAGGCGAGGTTCAGTCGCGCTCGCCGAACGCCAGCTTCACGGTCACCCCGGCCGTCCGGGGATCGCTGACCAGGCCGACGCGGGTCAGCTCCTTGTTGAAATCGGGGACCGCGCCGCCGCCGCGGTAATAGACCTCCTTGGTGAGGTTCTTGACCCAGGCGGAGACATCCCAGCGCCGGTTGGGCGACGTCCAGCCGACCAGCGCGTTGACCAGCTGATACGAGCTCGCGCGCAGCGTGTTCTGGTTCGACACGGTATTGCCGATGATCGAGGCGTCGACCCCCAACCGGATCTTGGACGCGCCGATATCGAAGCGATAGTCCGCGCCCAGGTTGATCGCATAGCGGGGCACGTCGTCGAGCCGGTCTCCGTTCTTGTCGCGGATCACGAACGGCGGACCGTCGGTGATGGTCGGATCGAACTCCTCGACGAAATAGTCCCGAAAGGTCGCGTCGAGCAGCGACAGCGCGCCGCGCAGCGTGAGCCCGTCGATCGGCTGGACGGTCGTCTCGAGCTCGACGCCCTTCACGCGCGCGTTCGATGCGTTGCTGGTGACGATCAGTCCCGCCGCATTGGTGCCGGCGACTTGCAGATCCTTGAAATCGACATAGAAGGCGGCGAGATTGACGCGCAGGCGGCGGTCGAACAGATCGGCCTTGATGCCGACCTCATAACTGTCCGCGACCTCGGGATTGAACGGCGCGAATTCCGCGGCCGAACCTGCCTGGCCGTTGAATCCGCCGCTTTTGAAGCCGCGCGAATAGCTGGCGTAGCTGTTGATCCGCGGGGTGACGCGATATTCGAGAACCGCCTTCGGCGTCAGCTTCCGGTAACGCTTGCGCGCCTGCACGAAGAACGGGCCGTCGTTCTGGAACAGCGAATAGGGATCTCCGCCGGCCACCGCCGCTACCGACGTCGCGTTGAGCGAGGCCTTCTTCTGCTCGTTGGTGTACCGCAGTCCGAGCGTCAGGCCGAGCTTGTCGGTGAAATCATATTTCGCCTGGCCGAACAGCGCCACGCTATCGGTGTTGATGCGCTGGAGAAAGCTCGCCGTGCTGTTCTGCGCGTCGGGCGTGCCCGGACCGAGCAGACCGTCGTCGGGGTTGTCCGGATCGCCAGGCTGGCTCGACGGGACCCGCGCGTTGAGAAAGTTCAGCTGGTTGCGGCGGCCTTCCTCGTGAAACCAGTAGGCGCCGACCGACCAGTGCAGCCGGCCGCCGAACGACAGCGCGCCGGCGTCGTCCGAGACGAAACGCAGCTCCTGGCTGGTCATCCAGCTATGCTGGGTTGCGGAAAAATTGTTGGCCGCCTGCGCGGTGCGATCGACGTCCTCCGAATTGTAGCTGCGCTCGGTGCGATAGCCGGAGAGAAAGCTGATCGTGCCGGCATCGGCGTGGTAATCGCCGCGCAGCACGCCGCCGTACTGGCGCACGCCTTGCGCGCCGTTGAGCTCGCTGCGCGAGCTGCGGATATCCGTCTCCTGCGTCGGGAAAGCGTCGACGACGAAGAAGTCCTTGAGGATATATTGCTCGCCCGGACGATCGGCGATCACGCTCTTGAGCACGCCGTCCTGTTTCGAATCCGAATAATCCGCGATCAGATTGACTTCAAACCGGTCGGACGGGGTGAAGCGCAGCGATCCGCGGAAAGCCTGCGTATCGATGTCGTTGGCACGCTGGCCGGTGGTGAGGTTGCGGTAAGCGCCGTTCTTCTGGCTCGAATAGAAAGCGACCCGTCCGCTCAGCTTGTCGCCCAGGATGGGGCCGCCGGCGGCGCCGGTGAACTTGCGCAGATGGAGACCGCCGAGCTCGCCGAGCAGCTCGCCCTCGAACGTGTCGGTCGGGCGGCGCGTGATGATGTTGACGACGCCGCCGACCGCATTCTTGCCGTACAACGTGCCCTGCGGCCCGCGCAGCACCTCGACGCGCTCGACATCGAAGAAGGCCGCGTTGGCCATGCTCGGCTGCGACAGATATATGTCGTTGATATAGACCGCGACGCCGGAGTCCGTCGTCAGATCTTCATTCGAACGGCCGATGCCGCGGATGATATATTCTTCGTTGTTGACCTGCTCCGCGAAGATTTGAAGGCTGGGAGTGATCAGCGACAATTCCTCGACCCGATCGATGCGCCGGTCGGTCAGCGCTTCACCGGTGAAGGCGGAGATCGCGATCGGGGTGCGCTGCACCGACTCGCTGCGACGCTCGGCGGTGACGACGATGTCGGCGATCCCGCTCTGCTCGGCGGCATCGGGCGCGATCGGTTGCGGCGTCGCGGCCTGGACGCCCGTCGTCGCCGGGGAGGCTCCCTGCGCGAATGCCGGCGCTTGCGGGATCAGGCATAGCGCGACCGCGGTCGAGCACCAGAAGCGAACGGGTGTAGCTGTCATTTCGTCCTCCCACATACGACCGTCTGCGCGGCTGCGGAGCGACCTATTGCATATTGTCGACGATTTTCAAAGGTAAATTAAGCGCGTGGCGACGATCGGACCACACGAAGCCGGACGAAGGCCGAGCGAGGAAATCGCCTAGCGTCGACGCGATCCATGCTGGTGGAAATGGAATGGTGGAGCCGTGGGGGATCGAACCCCAGACCTTCGCAATGCCATCGCGACGCTCTCCCAGCTGAGCTACGGCCCCGAATTCCCTTGCGCGGCCTGGATCCCGCGCAGGACGCCGCCTCTATGACAGGCGGCGTTCGGTTGCAAGACGGCGCTGGGCCGTCAAAGTCCGGTTTAGTGGTCTTCGTCCTCGTCGCGCGCCGCGACGCCGAGATCGTCGTCGCCGCCGAGGTCGTTGTCGTCGTCGACCACTTCCTCTTCCTCGTCGATGTCGAGCTCGTCGGCCAACTCGACATCCTCGGCCTCTTCCTTGACGACTTCCTTCTTGGGCGCGTCGAACGGCATCGGCTGCTTCGACTTGAGCACCGTATCAGGCTCCCACTGCGCGTCGCACGCATAGCAGCTGACCGGATCGTCCTTGCCGAGATCGTAGAAACGGACGCCGCACTTCGGGCATGTCCTCTTGGTGCCCCATTCAGGCTTAATCACGGCTGTCGAGCCTTTCGATAAAAGTTGGGATGGCCGGACGCGTCAGACGGCCCGGCTATGCGGCGCGCGCCTTGCCACAGCCCCATGCCGCTGTCAAAGCCGCGCCCGATGAGCCCCGCCCCGCCCCGTCCGATGGCCTTTTCCGCGCCCGGCCCGCTGCGGGGGACGGTGACGGTGCCGGGCGACAAATCGATCTCGCACCGTGCGCTGATGTTCGCCGCGCTGGCGGTGGGGAAGAGCCGGATCGAAGGGCTGCTCGAGGGCGAGGACGTGCTCGCCACCGCGGCCGCGCTGCGCGCGATGGGGGCGACGATCGCACGCGGCGCGGCCGGCGCGTGGACGGTCGACGGGGTCGGCGTCGGCGGGCTGCTCCAGCCCGAACGCGCACTCGACATGGGCAATTCGGGGACGTCGACGCGGCTGCTGATGGGGCTCGTCACCAGCCATCCGATCAGCGCGGTCTTCACCGGCGACGCATCGCTGTCGAACCGGCCGATGAACCGGGCGATCGCGCCGCTGGCGCTGATGGGCGGGGACTTCAACGCGAGCCCGGGCGGGCGGCTGCCGCTGCTGCTGCGCGGGATGTGCCCGGCGATCCCGATCGAATATCGGCTGCCCGTGGCCTCGGCGCAGGTCAAGTCGGCGATCCTGTTGGCCGCGCTCAACACGCCGGGCATCACGCGCGTGATCGAGCCGGTGCCGACGCGCGACCACAGCGAGCGGATGCTCGCGGGGTTCGGCGCGGAGCTGACCGTCGAGCAGGACGGCGCCACCCGGATCATCTCGCTGCGTGGCGAGGCCGAGCTCAAGCCGCAGCAGATCGTCGTGCCGGGCGATCCGTCGTCGGCGGCGTTCCCGCTGGTCGCGGCGCTGCTCGTGCCGGGATCGGACGTCACCGTGCGCAACGTCGGCATCAATCCGACGCGCGCCGGGCTTTACGACGTGCTCCGCGCGATGGGCGCCGACCTGACGTTCGGCAATCTGCGCAGCGTCGGCGGCGAGCCGGTGGCCGATATCCGCGCGCGGCATTCGGCGCTCAGCGGCGTCGAGGTCGCGCCCGAGATCGCGCCGAGCATGATCGACGAATTCCCGATCCTGTTCGTCGCCGCCGCGCTCGCCAAGGGCCGCACCGTCACGCGCGGGCTCGACGAGCTGCGCGTCAAGGAATCGGATCGGCTCGCATTGATGGCGCGCGGCCTGCTGCGCTGCGGCGCGCGGATCGAGGAGACGGCGGACGGCCTCGTCGTCGACGGCAGCGACGGCGCGCCGCTGGCGGGCAACGAGGGCATGCCGACCATCGCCGCCGCTCTCGACCACCGCATCGCGATGAGCTTCGCCGTCGCCGGCCTCGCCTCGCGCGAGGGCACGCGGATCGACGACATGGCGCCGGTGGCGACGAGCTTTCCCGGTTTCGTGGAAATGCTGAGCGGCCTCGGCGCGACGGCGGCATGAGCTCGCACGGCGCCGATATCGTCGGCCTGATCGGCAGCGCGCTGGTGGTGACCGCCTATGCCTACAACAATCTTTCCGCCAGGACGGACCTGCTGCTGTTCAACCTGCTCAATTTGGTCGGCGCGATCCTGCTCGGCGCGTCGCTGACGGTGCATTTCAACCTGGCGTCGATGGCGCTCGAGATCGTGTGGGGGTCGATCGCCTCGGTCGGCGTGGTCAAGGCGTGGCGACGGCGGGGGCACGCATGATCGTCGCCGTCGACGGCCCCGCCGCGTCGGGCAAGGGCACGATCGCGCGCGCGCTGGCGCTGCATTACGGACTGCCGCACCTCGATACGGGGCTGCTCTATCGCGCGGTCGGGATCGGCGTGCTGCGCGCGGGCGGCGATCCGTCGCGCGAGGCCGATGCGCTCGCCGCGTGCACCTTCGCCGACACGCTGCTTGGCGATCCGGGGCTCAAGAGCGAGGGGGCGGGGCGCGCGGCATCGATCGTGTCGAGCCATCCGGCGGTACGCGCGGCGCTGCTCGCGCGGCAGCGGACGTTCGCCGAGCAGCCCGGCGGCGCAGTGCTCGACGGGCGCGACATCGGCACGGTGATCGCGCCGCACGCGCAGGCCAAGCTGTTCATCACCGCCCGGCCCGAGGTGCGCGCCGCGCGCCGCCACGCCGAGCTGACTCGGCTCGGCATCGCGACCAAGCTCGCGCACGTGCTGGCCGACATCGTCGCCCGCGACGAGCGCGACGCCCGACGGACGGCGGCGCCGCTCAGACAGGCGGACGGCGCGGAGCTCATCGATACGAGCGATCTCGGTATCGACGAAGCGATCGCCCGGGCGGTTGCCTCCGTGGATCGCTGCGCGGCTGGCGGGGCCGTCGGCTAAACTTTCTTTAGAATTGCGACGTATATGCCTCGGGGATGAATGCTGCCCCTGAATCCGCTCCTCGGAACGCGCCTTGCACGGGCTGCCGCGACGGCGCCTCGCTGGACTTCAGCTTCTCGATGGCGTTCCAGCCGATCGTCGACATCGTCGAAGGGGTGCCGTTCGCCTATGAGGCATTGGTGCGGGGCCCGGCCGGAGAAAGCGCGTCGAGCGTTCTTTCGCACGTGTCGGAGGACAATCGCTACGCGTTCGATCAGCAATGCCGCGTCAAGGCCATCACGACGGCCGTCGCGGCGGGCCTGGCGGACAGCGGCGCCCGTCTTTCGATCAACTTTCTGCCCAACGCGGTCTATTCGCCTGCCGCGTGCATCCAGCTGACGCTGAAAACCGCCAAGGCATTGTCCTTCCCGACCGATCGCCTCATCTTCGAGTTCACCGAGAACGAGGAGATGACGGATCCCAATCACGTCGCCAATATCGTCGCCACATACCAGCAAATGGGATTCGGCACGGCGCTCGACGACTTCGGCGCAGGCCATGCGGGCCTGAACCTGCTGGCGCGGTTCCAGCCGGACATGATCAAGCTCGACATGCACCTGATCCGTGGCCTCGATACGAGCCTCCCGCGCCGGATGATCGTCGACGGCGTGGTGAAGATGTGCGCCGCGCTCGGCGTGGGCGTGATCGCCGAGGGGATCGAGACGGCCGGAGAACTCGACGCCTTGCGGGAGCTGGGCGTCCGCTACATCCAGGGCTATTATTTCGCCAAGCCGGCGTTCGAGGCCCTCCCGGTCGTGCAATTGGCCCCGCCCGTCGCGCGGCGGTCCGCATAGGCTTGCGGTAGCAGCGGACTTGCCTTTGCCGACCCTTGCCCCCGGCCCCTCTCTGCGCTAAGGCGCGCACGTCCTGCGGGCGGTGAGCTCGTGGAGGTCGGCGCGGAGCCCTCGGCTCTCGCGCCCTTTTCGCATTTGCGTCTTGCGCCTTCACGAACCGCCGCCCTGGGATGCCGCGACGGGCGTTCGGCCCCCGCGGCGTAAACGGCCCAAGACCTCCGGACATGACCGGATGGCCGGAACCATGACTTAGGATACGCAACTCTATGGCCACTGCGCCCAACCCGACCCGCGACGATTTCGCCGCCCTGCTCGAACAGACTATGGGCGCCAACGACGGCTTCGAAGGCCGCGTCGTCAAGGGCACCGTCACCGCGATCGAGAACGACATGGCGGTGATCGACGTCGGGCTCAAGTCAGAAGGGCGCGTCGCGCTGCGCGAGTTCGCAGCACCCGGGCAAAAGGCCGAGCTCGCCGTCGGCGACGAGGTCGAGGTGTTCGTCGACCGGGTCGAGAACATGCACGGCGAGGCGATGCTGAGCCGCGACCGCGCGCGCCGCGAGGCCGCGTGGGACAAGCTCGAGACCGAATTCTCCACCACCAGCCGCGTCGAGGGCGTGATCTTCGGCCGGGTCAAGGGCGGCTTCACCGTCGACTTGAACGGCGCCGTGGCGTTCCTGCCGGGCAGCCAGGTCGACATCCGCCCCGTGCGCGACGTCACCCCGCTGATGGACATCCCGCAGCCGTTCCAGATCCTCAAGATGGACCGCCGCCGCGGCAATATCGTCGTGTCGCGCCGCGCCGTGCTCGAAGAGACCCGCGCCGAGCAGCGCTCGGGCCTGATCCTGTCGCTCGCCGAGGGCCAGATCATCGAGGGCGTGGTCAAGAACATCACCGATTACGGCGCGTTCGTCGACCTGGGCGGGATCGACGGGCTGCTCCACGTCACCGACCTCAGCTACAAGCGCGTCGGCCATCCGAGCGAGATGATCAACATCGGCGACACCGTGCGCGTCCAGATCATCCGCATCAACAAGGACACGCAGCGCATCTCGCTCGGCATGAAGCAGC
>CAXTMX010000055.1:0-18880 GCA_964245585.1 uncultured Sphingomonadaceae bacterium
GGGCTTCGACCTCTATTTGCAGATCGCCCCCTGCTTTCGCGACGATGACGATCGCGCCTACCGCTCGCCGGGCGAGTTCTACCAGCTCGATTTCGAGATGAGCTTCGTCACGCAGGAGGACGTGTTCGCCGCGATCGAGCCGGTGCTCCACGGGATTTTCGAGGAGTTCGCCGATGGACGCAGCGTGTCGCCGCTGCCGTTCCGCCGCATCCCGTTCCGCGAAGCGATGCTCAAATACGGCAGCGACAAGCCCGACCTGCGCAACCCGATCGAGATCAGCGACGTCTCCGATCATTTCCGCAGCTCGGGCTTCGGCCGCTTTGCGGCGATCGTCGAAGGCGGCGACGTGGTGCGCGCGATCCCGGCGCCGGGCACTGCGGACAAGAGCCGCAAGTTCTTCGACGACATGAACGGCTGGGCGCAAGGCGAGGGCTTCGCCGGGCTCGGCTATGCCACGCGCAAGGGCGGCGAGTTCGGCGGGCCGATCGCCAAGAACCATGGCGAGGAAGCGATGGCGAAGCTCGCCGACGCGCTCGGGCTCGGGCCCGACGACGGGGTGTTCTTCGCCGCAGGCAAGGAAGCGCAGGCCGCGCGCCTGGCGGGGCTGGCGCGGACCCGCGTGGGCGAGCAGCTCGATTTGATCGACCCCAAGCGCTTCGAATTCTGTTGGATCGTCGATTTCCCGATGTTCGAATATGACGAGGAGGCCAAGAAGGTCGATTTCTCGCACAACCCCTTCTCGATGCCGCAGGGCGGGCTCGCCGCGCTCGAGAGCCAGGATCCGCTCGATATCCTCGCCTACCAGTACGACATCGTGTGCAACGGCGTCGAGCTCTCGTCGGGCGCGATCCGCAACCATCTGCCCGAGATCATGTACAAGGCGTTCGCGATCGCCGGGTACAGCCAGGCCGACGTCGACGCCAATTTCTCGGGCATGATCAACGCGTTCAAGTTCGGCGCGCCTCCGCACGGCGGGTCGGCGCCGGGGATCGACCGGATCGTCATGCTGCTCGCCGGCGAGCCCAACATCCGCGAAGTCGTGCTGTTCCCGATGAACCAGAAAGCCGAGGACCTGATGATGGGCGCGCCCGCGCCGGCGACCGCGAAGCAGCTGCGCGAGCTCGGCATCCGCGTGACCGACGGGCCGAAGGGCTAGGTTCGTTAACCACCTTCTCGCATCGCCAGCTCAAGCCCCAGCGGCTAGCGTGGCGTCATGACGATCGATCTCGCCAAGTTCGAAGCCGGAGCGCATTACGACGGCGACTATAAGAAAGCGCTCAAGGCGGTGCAGCAGCGCCTCGAGCAATTGCAGATCGCGCATATCGTCCACGGCAAGCGCGCGATCATCATGTTCGAGGGGTGGGACGCGGCCGGCAAAGGCGGGATCATCCAGCGGCTCACCGCCAAATGGGATCCGCGCAGCTTCGAAGTGTGGCCGATCTCCGCGCCGACCGACGACGAGAAGGCGCATCATTTCCTGTGGCGGTTCTGGCAGCGACTACCAGCCAAGGGCAACATCGCGATCTTCGACCGCAGCTGGTACGGGCGCGTGCTGGTCGAGCGGGTCGAGGGCTTCGCGACCGAGGCCGAATGGCGCCGCGGCTATGACGAGATCAACGAGTTCGAAGCGCGCCAGCGCGACGACGGCACGACCGTGATCAAGCTGTTCGTCCACATCACCCAGGAGACGCAGGACGAACGCTTCCGCGCGCGGCTCGAGCATCCGTGGAAGCGTTGGAAGATCGGCCGCGACGACTTCCGCAACCGCGCGCGGCGCGACGACTATCGGCGCGCGATCGACGAGATGTTCCGCCACACCGACACGCGCTGGTCGCCGTGGAAGGCGATCGACGGGAATAACAAGAAAGCGGCGCGGATTGCGGCGCTGACCTGGATCGCGGACCGGCTGGAGAAAGCGGTATCGCTGGAGCCGCCGGAGGCGGACCCGGCGATGCAGGAGCTGGCGGAGAAAGAGCTCCGGAAAGATTTCTCAGTTTGACTCCGATCAAGCAAGTCTGAAGCAGTGCTCACGCGAAGGCGGGAGCCCAGGACTCTAGGACAGCACATGAAGCCCCTGGGTTCCCGCCTTCGCGGGAACACGTCGCTGCTTTAATCGAGCCGGATCAGACTCTAGTTCCGCGCAACCCTCTCCCCAGCAGGGACAGAGGAAGGGGGATATTCCACCTTCACCACCTCATGCTCGCGCACGCCGCCGGGAAGCGTGACGCGCCGCACGTCGCCGACCACGGCACCCTTCAGCGCCAAGCCGAGCGGCGAGCGCCAGCTGATCAGGCCGGCTTCGGTGTCGATCTCATCGTCGCCGACGAGGGTCAGCCTGCGTTCGACATCGTGCTCGTCGACGACCGTCACCGTGGCGCCGAACCAGATGCGGTCGCGGTCGGGCTGAACCGCTGGATCGACGACCTTCGCCGCCGCCATCCGCTGCGACAGGCGATCGAGCAGCCGGTCGATCTCGCGCAAGCGCTTCTTGCCGTAGATATAGTCGCCGTTTTCGGAGCGGTCGCCATTGCCCGCGGCCCAGCTGATCGTCTCGACCAGCTTGGGCCGCTCCACCTCGAACAGCTCCGCATATTGCGCGCGCAGACGCGCATAGCCGCGCGGCGTGATGTAGTTCGGCCGCTCCATGGGATCAGCAGCTCGGCTGAGGCAGCGAGGCCAGGACGAGACCGCCGCAGCCGGCGTTGCGCTGGCCGAGATAGGCTGTCAGCCGGTTCTGCTTCGGCATGCGTGCGCGTTCGGGATTGAGCAGGTCGTAGACTACGGCATTTTCGAGCACGCGCTGAACATAGCCGCGCGTCTCGCTGAGCGGGATCGCCTCGATCCAGTCGATCACGTCGACGCCCGGCATGCGCGGATCGCCGTTCGCCGCGAGCCATTTGCGCACGTTGCCCGGGCCCGCGTTGTAAGCCGCGACCGAGAGCACATAGCTGCCCGCGAACTGATCCATCATCCGCCCGAAATAACCCGAGCCGAGCGTCATATTGTAGGTCGGGTCGCTGGTCAGGCGCATATATTCGTAGGGGAGCCCCGACTTGCCCGCCTGCTCGCGCGCGGTGCCGGGCATCAGCTGCATCATCCCGCGCGCGCCGGCGGGGCTCACCGCCTCGCGATCGAACTGGCTTTCCTGGCGCATGATCGCGTGGATCATGGTCCAATTGTACGACAGCGCCGCGGGCACCGGCACCTGCGGGAAGCCCGAGCGGACATAGTCGCTCGATCCGTCGTAGCGCGCGGCGCGCGCGACCATGACGCCAAGATCGGGGCGGGCGATCTCGCGCGCCAGTTCGGCGGCGAGCAGATGATCGGCGTCGCGCTCGACCGCGGCGGCGATCGCGCGCAGGAACAGGCTCTGGTCACGCCAGCTGCCCGATTGACCGAGCCAGCGCGCGGCGCGGACCAGTTCGGACGCGTCGAACGCCGCACGGTCGGCCGGCGCGATCGAGACGAGCTGGGGCGGCGCCGGGGCGGGGACGGGGATGCCGATCCGCTCGGCGGCGAGCTGACCGTAGAATTGGTCGAAATGGGTCGCCGCCTGGCCGAAATAGTCGCTCGCCTCGGCGCTGCGCCCGGCGGCCTGCGCCGCGCGGCCGGCCCAATAAAAGCCCTTCGCCTGCGTCTGCGGCGACTTGGCGGCGAGCGCATAGCGGCGGAACATGCCGATCGCGTCGGCCGGCCGGCCGAGCTTCCCCAGCGCGCCGGTGCCGGCCAGCCAGGCGAGGCTGGTGTAGTCGTCGCGCTCGCCCAGAGTGCGATCGCGCACCGATGTGCCGGCCGGGAAGCTGCTGTCGAGCTGGGAGGCGATCGTCCAGGCGAGGTTCCATTGCCGGTCGGCGGCGGCGGCGCGCGCCGTCTCGAGCAGGGTCTCGAGCCATTTTTCGGCATCGAACGGCGATCCGCGCAACAATCGCGGCTGCGCGAGATAAGCGCGCGCGGCCGCGCTCTGGCCGGTGTCGCGCAGCCAGCGGACGCGATCGACGGTGAAGCCGGCGTCGCCGTCGGCGGCTGGGCCGAGCGCATAGGCCTGCGCGTCGGCATCGGGCTGGCGCTGCTGCATCGCGAGGCGCGCAGCGTAAGTCGGGCGGCGCGCGGCGCTGGTCCAGACGAGCTGGCGCGCCGCGGCAGCGGTCGCGCGGTCCCACAACAGGCGCTCCATGCGCCGGTCGTGATCGGCCGGGCCGAGCGCGCCGCCGAAGCGGCCGAGCAGGCGCGCCTCGTCTTCGCTCGACAAGGCGCCGCCGGCCCAGGCCGCGCGCGCCGCCGCCCGGGCCTCGTCGATCCGGCCAAGCGCGAGCAGGGCGTCGGCGAGGCGGGCGCGGCCGACGTTGGTCAACGGCGGCTCGCGCGTCAGCAGCGCGGCGACCGCCGCCGGCGACTCCATGTCGGGCACGATCGCGCGCTCGGCGGCACGGCGTAGCGCCGCGTCGCCGGGCCAGCCGCGGTGGGCGAGCAGAAAGCGCGCATATTCGCCGAAGCTCAGCCGGTCGCTTTGGCGCAGCCGGTTCCATTCGGCGATGCCGTAAGCGATCGTCGGATCGCTGATCGCGGGGCGGATCGGCGGCGCCAGCGGGGTCGCGGCAGGCGCGGTGACGAGGGGGACGGTCGCCATCTGCGGCGGCGTCGCCTGATAAGTGGCGGCCGCCGCCATCGAGGCGAGCAGGACGCCAGCCGGGATCAAGCGCTTGACCATGCTGGACATAGTGCGCTGCGCGTCCTTATCAGGCGCTGAACGTTGCAGGTTGCGGGTTCATCCGCCCATTATGCCGCGTGGCTGCGCCCGGGTGAAGGAGAGAGTGATGTTTCGCGGGTCGATCCCGGCGCTGGTGACACCGTTCAGCAACGGTGCGTTCGATGAGGCGGCGTTCCGCGCGCTCGTCGACTGGCAGATCGCCGAGGGCAGCAGCGCGCTCGTACCGTGCGGGACGACCGGCGAATCGGCGACGATGTCGGTCGAGGAGCACGACCATGTCGTCGCGATGTGCGTCGCGCAGGCGGGCGGGCGCGTGCCGGTGATCGCCGGCTGCGGATCGAACGACACCGCGGTCGCGCTGACCCACATGCGCCATGCCCAGGCGGCGGGCGCGGCGGCGGCGCTGGTCGTGCTGCCATATTACAACCGGCCCAATCAGGACGGGCTGACCGCGCACTTCGCCTTCCTCGCCGAGCGCTGCGACCTGCCGATCGTCGTCTATAACGTACCCTCGCGCACGGTGACCGACATTTCGGTCGACACGCTGGCCCGGCTGGCCGAAATCCCGTCGATCGTCGGGATCAAGGATGCGTCTGGCGTGGTCGCGCGGGTGACGGCGCAGCGGCTCGCGTGCGGCGCGGACTTCTGCCAGCTGTCGGGCAATGACGACATGGCGCTCGGCTTCATGGCGATGGGCGGAGCAGGGTGCATCTCGGTCACCGCCAACGTCGCGCCGCGGCTGTGCGCGGACTTTCAGACGGCGTGCGGCGAGGGGCGCTGGGCCGATGCGCTGGCGTTGCAGGATCGGCTCTATCCGCTTCACGCGGCGCTGTTCACCGATGCGTCGCCCGGGCCGACCAAATATGCGCTGGGCCGCGTGCGGCCGGACTTTCCGGTCGATCTGCGCCTGCCGATGACGCCGCCATCCGAGGCGAGCCGGGCAGTGGTCGACGCGGCGCTGGCGCATGCCGGGTTGGTTTGATCGTGAACGAAACTCGAAACCCGTTCGCCCTGAGCCTGTCGAAGGGCCTTACTTCTTCCGGCAAAAGAAATGGAAAGGGCTTCGACAGGCTCAGCCCGAACGGGGTGGTGGGGTTGTAATGGCCCGCCCGCGTCCGGCCGAGTTCGAGAAGACGAAGGTCGTCGCCGAGAACCGGCGCGCGCGCTACGAATATTTCCTCGAGGATTTCTTCGAGGCGGGAATCGCGCTGACCGGGACCGAAGTGAAGTCGCTGCGCTTCGGCGAGGGCTCGATCGCCGAGAGCTACGCCGAGGTGAAGGACGACCAGGTCTCGCTGATCAACGCCAACATTCCCGAATATCATTTCGGCAACCGCCACAACCATGAGCCCAAGCGCCCGCGCAAGCTGCTGCTCCACGAGCGCGAGATCAAGAAGCTGCGGATCGGCGTCGGGCGCGAGGGGATGACGCTGATCCCGCTGTCGATCTATTTCAACAGCCGCGGCCGCGCCAAGGTCGAGCTCGCGCTGGCCAAGGGCAAGAAGCTGCACGACAAGCGCGACACCGAGAAGGACCGCGACTGGAAGCGCGAGCAGGGCCGGCTGCTGCGGGATCGCGGCTGATGCGGCTGTTCGAACGGCTGGCCGGCTGGTCGCGGCGCAACATGCCGACGCGCGAGACGTTCGCGCGGATTCGCTGGCTGCGGCCGATCGCGCATCGTATCCTGCTGCCCGAGCTGTGGCGCTTCCATCGCCGCTCGGTGCCGCGCGGCGTGGCGCTCGGCATCCTCGTCGGGGTGCTCGTCCCGGTCGCGCAGACCGTGTTCGCGGCGATCTTCGCGCTGCCGGCGCGCGCCAACGTGCCGGTGGCGGCGGTGACCACCTTCGTCACCAATCCGCTGACCACGCCGCCGATCTGGGCGTTCGCCTGGTGGGTCGGCCGCCGGCTGCTCGGCGTGACGGCGATCGCCGGGCACGATCTCGTCGCGGCCGATCCGGGCCATCCGCGGGCGATCGGCTGGGCGGAGTGGCTGGTGCACGACGTCGGACCCGCGCTGATGCTCGGGCTGCTGGTGGTCGCTCTGGTCGGCGCGGCGCTCGGCTATCTGCTGAGCGCGCTGCTGTGGCGGTCGTGGATCGCGCACAAGTGGGCGCAGCGCGGCCGGCTGCGTTCGCTGCGCGGGAGCTGACGCCGCCAACCCCCGCTTGACGCCGGACCATCGCGGAGGGAGAGGCAGGCGATGGCATCGCTCCTCCCGACCGCATCGGCATCCCGCCGCCCGCCCGATGCGCTGGTCCTGAGCGCGGTCGGCGCGGTCGGGCTGTCGTCGGCGATGCTGCTGTTCTGGGCGCTCGGTCAGGCAATCTTCGCCGCCGCATTCGGCGCGTTCTTCGCCGCGCTGGCCGCGCTCGTCCTGCTTGCCGCCCACTTCCGCCACGCAGCCCCCACGGCGCCGCCCGATCTCGATCGGGCGCTGCTGCGCGCGATCGCCGAGGACGATGGACAGGCGGTGGCGCTGACCGACGCGTCAGGGCACCTCGTCTGCGCCAACCAGAGCTTCGCCGACTGGTTCGGCGGCTACGCCCCTCCGCCCAATCTCTCGATCCCGGGGACGGGAGTGCGGATGCTCTCCGAGGCGGGGCGCGCGGCATGGCGCGACGGCAATGCGTCGGTCAAGGGCCTGCGCAGCGAGCAGGGCAGCTTCGACCTCGTCGTGGCGCGCGCCGGCACGCATGAAGACCATCTGGTGTGGCGGATGCGGCGCGGCGCGGCGCTCGACCTCGCGGCCGAGGCGCGCCGGCTGATCGGCGGTCTCGGCGGCGATCGGCTGGGCGAGGCCGGAGTGATGATCGCGCTGGTCGACGAGCACGGCCGGCTGGTCACGGCCAACCGCGTGTTCGCGCAGCGCGCGACCGGCCGATCGGACGCCGAGCTCGAGGGCCGCGAGCTGGTCGGCCTGCTCGAGACCGACGAGGATGAGCGGATACGCTTCGCCACCGAGAGCAAGCACGCCGAGCCGCTGCGGCTGATCCAGCTGCCGATCGCGGCCGACGGTGAAGGCGGCGCGTCGCTGGTGATGCTGCTCGACGACAATGCGCACACGCACGACAGCGCCGCCGCGGCGGCCGCGGCGGTCAATCTCCACGGCCTGCTCGCCATGCTTCCGCTTGGTCTCGCGCTGGCCGACCGCGACGGGCGTTTCCTGTTCCTCAACAAGGCGTTCCGCCGCGCCGCTGCGCTCGACGAGGATGACGAGCCGATCTATCCGAGCGATCTCGTGGTCAAGGAGGACAAAGCGGCGGTGGCCGATACCGTGCGCCGCTTCGCGCTCGGCCAGAAGGCGGCGGGCGGACAGGCGATCCCCGGCGATCTCGCGATCCGGCTGAAGCATCGGCCCGACGAGCCGGTGGCGCTGACGCTGGCGGGCGCGAGCGGGCTCGGCGAGGCGACGATCCTGCTGAGCCTTAAGGACAATAGCGAGGAGAATAGGCTCAAGCGCCAGGTCGCGCAGGCGACCAAGATGCAGGCGGTCGGCCAGCTCGCCGGCGGCGTCGCGCACGATTTCAACAATATCTTGACCGCGATCATCGGCCATTGCGATCTCGTGCTGCTGCGCCACACTCCGGGGGACAGCGACTATGACGATATCCAGCAGATCCGGCTCAACTCGAATCGCGCCGCGGGGTTGACGCGACAACTGCTCGCCTTCTCGCGCCAGCAGACGCTGCGCCCGCAGATCCTCCAGCTGCCCGATGTCGTCTCCGAAGTGTCGAACCTGCTCAAGCGGCTGCTCGGCGAGTCGATGACGCTGACGATCAAGCATGGCCGCAATCTGGGCGCGGTGCGTGCCGATCCGGGGCAGCTCGAGCAGGTCATCGTCAATCTCGCGGTCAACGCGCGCGACGCGATGCCGATGGGCGGCACGCTGACGCTGCAGACCTTTTCGGTCGATAAGTCCGAGGTGCGGCGGCTCAACAGCGACATATTGCCGGTCGACGATTATACCGCGCTCAGCGTCACCGACACCGGCACGGGCATCGCGCCCGAGATCCTCGGCAAGATCTTCGAGCCGTTCTTCACGACCAAGGAGGTAGGCAAGGGCACCGGGCTCGGCCTTTCGACCGTCTATGGCATCGTCAAGCAGACGGGCGGGTTCATCTTCGCCGATTCGACGATCGGCGAGGGGACCAGCTTCGTCATCTATCTGCCGGTCCACCGCGCCGAACCCAAGGCCGATGCGGCCCCGCCCCCGGTCAAGGACAAGCCCGGAGAACTGTGGGGCACGGGCAATATCCTGATCGTCGAAGACGAGGATATGGTCCGCGTCGTCGCCGAGCGCGCGCTGACGCGACAGGGCTATACCGTGCGCACCGCGGCCAATGGCGAGGAGGCGCTCGAGGTGCTGAGCACGATCGGAGAGGAGGGCGGCAAACCCTTCGACCTGCTGATTTCCGATGTGGTGATGCCGACGATGGACGGGCCGACGATGGTCCGCGAGGCGCGGGTCCGCTTCCCTGACATGCCGGTGCTGTTCATGTCGGGCTACGCCGAGGAGCAATTGCGCAAGTCGATCGACATCGATCGCGTCGCGTTCCTGCCCAAGCCCTTCTCGGTCGACCAGCTCGCCGCGGCGGCGCGCGACGCGCTGGCGGGAACCGCTGCGGCACCGAAATAATGTTTGGCGGATCAGGACGTTGCCCTTAAGGCGCGGCAGGATGACGTCTGCCCGGTCGATCCTCATCATCGAAGACGAGCCGCTGATCGCGATGATGCTCGAGGACTTTCTCGACTCGCTTGGGCACCGCGTCGCAGGGACCGTCGATACTGTCGCGGCGGCGCTCGAGCAGGTCGATAGCGGCGGGTTCGATGTCGCGATCCTCGATGTCCACCTGCGCGGTGGCGAGGCGAGCTGGCCGGTCGCCGACGCGCTGGCCGATCGCGGCCTGCCGTTCGTGCTCGCCACGGGCGGCCATGTCGAGCCGGCGCCGGAGCGGCACCACGATGCGCCCGTGCTGGCCAAGCCGTTCACGTTGGACGGGGTGCAGCGATGTCTCGACGGGCTAACCCGCAGGGGACCGGCTGACGAATAAGTTCTCCTCTTGTTCCTATGGAACATTGCTGGTACGCATCGCCTATTGAAGCGCCGGCGGCGGCGATCTACGGAGGAAACGAGGCATGGCGACGGCACTCAAACTGATCGATTCCGGAGAAAAGATGGCGAGCAGCGACCGGCAGAAGGCCCTCGAGGCGGCGCTCGCGCAGATCGACCGCGCGTTCGGCAAGGGCTCGGCGATGAAGCTCGGCTCGCGCGAGGCGATCGAGATCGAAGCGATCTCGACCGGATCGCTCGGGCTCGACATCGCGCTCGGCATCGGCGGGCTGCCGCGCGGCCGGGTGATCGAGATCTACGGGCCGGAAAGCTCGGGCAAGACCACGCTCGCGCTCCACGTTATCGCTGAAGCGCAGAAGATGGGCGGGACGGCGGCGTTCGTCGACGCCGAGCATGCGCTCGACCCGGTCTATGCCAAGAAGCTCGGCGTCAACATCGACGAGCTGATCGTGTCGCAGCCCGATACCGGCGAGCAGGCGCTCGAGATCGTCGACACGCTGGTGCGCTCGAACGCGATCGACGTGCTGGTGGTCGATTCGGTCGCCGCGCTCGTGCCGCGCGCGGAGATCGAGGGCGAGATGGGCGACAGCCATGTCGGGCTGCAGGCGCGGCTGATGTCGCAGAGCTTGCGCAAGCTGACCGGATCGATCAGCCGCTCGCGCTGCATCGTCATCTTCATCAACCAGCTGCGCATGAAGATCGGCGTGATGTACGGCAACCCCGAGACGACCACCGGCGGCAATGCGCTCAAATTCTATGCTTCGGTGCGCCTCGACATCCGCCGCACCGGGCAGATCAAGGACCGCGACGACATCGTCGGCAACACCACGCGCGTGAAGGTGGTCAAGAACAAGGTCGCGCCGCCGTTCAAGCAGGTCGAGTTCGACATCATGTACGGCCAGGGCGTGTCCAAGGTCGGCGAGATCCTCGATCTTGGCGTCAAGGCGGGGCTGGTCGAGAAATCGGGCGCCTGGTTCAGCTACGATTCGATCCGTATCGGCCAAGGCCGCGAGAATGCGAAGACCTATCTGACCGAAAATCCGGAGCTGATGGCACGGCTCGAGGCGGCGATCCGCGGCAAGACCGATGACGTCGCCGAGGCGCTGATGGCCGGGCCGAGCGAGGACGACGATATCTGAGGCGAGAGGGGCTCGTGTTTGATCGTCACCCGGCGAAAGCCGGGGTCCATAGACGGCCTCTGCTACGAGCTCCAGCCGCTCCGTATCCATGGATTCCGGCTTTCGCCGGAATGACGGGAGAGGCTAAGACGGTGCATGACCATCGTCGTCCATCACCTCGAGAACAGCCGGTCGCAGCGGATCCTGTGGCTGCTCGAGGAACTCGGGCTTGCTTACGAGGTGCGCCGCTACAAACGTGATCCCAAGACGATGTTGGCGCCGCCGGCGCTGCGCAAGATCCATCCGCTGGGCAAGTCGCCGCTGATCGAAGACGGCGACGCGGGTGGACTGGCCCTCGCCGAGACCGGGGCGATCGTCGAATATCTCGTCGCCAAGGCGGGCGGGCGGCTCGGGCCTCCGGCGGCGCGCGACGAGGCGCGGCGCTGGACGCATTTCCTCCATTACGCCGAGGGCTCGCTGACGCCGCCGCTGTTCGCGATCCTCGTCGTGGGGCGTATCCCGCTGCTCGGTCGGGCCGCGGGACGTCGGCTCAAGGCGATGTTCGCGGTGCATCTGCGCTGGCTCGACGGCGAGCTGGCGACGCGGCCCTGGTTCGCCGGGGCGGAGTTCACCGCGGCCGACGTCATAATGAGCTTTCCGCTCGAAGCAGCCCGCGCCCGCGCGGGGCTCGACGCACGCTACCCGCGGCTCCAGGAATGGCTCGAACGGATCCACGCCCGCCCGGCCTATCAGCGTGCGCTCGCCTCCGGCGGACCCTATGCCTATGCCTGACCTTTGCAACCGCGCGCCGCTCGCCTAAGTCCAGCCGATGACTTCGACCAACGACATCCGCCGCTCGTTCCTCGATTATTTCGGCCGGGAAGGGCATAACGTCGTGCCGTCGGCGCCGCTGGTGCCGCACAACGATCCGACGCTGATGTTCGTCAACGCGGGGATGGTGCCGTTCAAGAACGTGTTCACGGGGCTGGAGACGAGGGCCTACACCACCGCGACCTCGTCGCAGAAGTGCGTCCGCGCGGGCGGCAAGCACAACGATCTCGACAATGTCGGCTACACCGCGCGCCACCACACCTTCTTCGAGATGCTCGGCAATTTCTCGTTCGGCGATTATTTCAAGGAGCGCGCGATCGAGCTCGCGTGGAACCTGATCACCAAGGAATGGGGCATCGCCGCCGATCGCCTGACGGTGACGGTCTATCACAGCGACGACGAGGCGTTCGATCTGTGGCGCAGGATCGCCGGCCTGCCCGAGCGGCGCATCATCCGCATCGCGACCTCGGACAATTTCTGGGCGATGGGGGACACGGGGCCGTGCGGGCCGTGCTCGGAGATCTTCTTCGACCATGGCGATCATATCCCCGGCGGCCCACCGGGCAGCCCGGACGAGGACGGCGACCGCTTCGTCGAGATCTGGAACCTGGTGTTCATGCAATATGAGCAGGTCGACGGCGACAATCGCCGCGATCTCCCGCGCCCGTCGATCGACACCGGCATGGGGCTCGAGCGGATCGCCGCGGTGCTCCAGGGCGCCCACGACAATTACGACACCGACACTTTCCAGGCGCTGATCGCCGCATCGGGCGAGCTGACCCGCACCGCGACGGTCGGCGGCAATCAGGCGAGCCACCGCGTCATCGCCGATCATCTGCGCGCCGCGGGCTTCCTCGTCGCCGATGGCGTCCTCCCGGCGAACGAGGGCAGGGGCTATGTCCTGCGGCGGATCATGCGCCGCGCGATGCGCCACGCGCATTTGCTCGGCAGCGCGGAGCCGCTGATGCACCGGCTCGTTCCCGCGCTGGTCTCCGAGATGGGCGCGGCCTATCCCGAGCTGGTCCGCGCGCAGCCGCTGATCGAGGAGACGCTGCGGCTTGAGGAGACGCGCTTCCGCCAGACGCTCGCCAATGGATTGCGCCTGCTCGACGAGACGACGCGCACGATGGGCGCGGGCGAGACGCTGCCGGGCGCGACCGCGTTCAAGCTCTACGACACGTTCGGCTTCCCCTACGACCTGACCGAGGATGCGTTGCGCACGCAGGGGCTTGGCGTCGATCGCGCCGGCTTCGACGCGGCGATGGCCGAACAGAAAGCGGCGGCGCGCGCCGCGTGGAAGGGATCGGGCGAGCGCGCGTCGGACGAGATCTGGTTCGATCTCGCCGAGGAAGCGGGCAGTAGCGAGTTCACGGGCTATTCGTCGGCGTCGGGCGAGGGCGTGGTCGTCGCGATCGTGCGCGACGGCGCGCGGGTCAAGACCGCGCAGACCGGCGACGAGGTGTTTCTGCTGACCAACCAGACGCCGTTCTACGGCGAGAGCGGCGGGCAAATGGGCGATGTCGGCACGATCCGCGGCGATTGGGGGTTCGAGGCTGAGGTCGAGGATACGGCCAAGCCGCTCGGCCGGCTGCACGCGCACAAGGCGGTGATCGCGGGCGGCGAGGTCCATGTCGGCGACACCGTCCATCTCGCGATCGACGTGGCGCATCGCGCGCAGGTCCGCGCCAACCATTCGGCGACTCATCTGCTCCATGCGGCGCTGCGCCGGCAGCTCGGGCCGCACGTCACGCAGAAGGGCAGCCTCGTCGCGGCTGATCGGCTGCGCTTCGACTTCGCGCACCCCAAAGCGGTCACGGCGGATGAGCTGGCCGCGGTCGAGGCCGAGGTCAACCGCCACATCCGCGAAAACGATGCGGTGACGACGCGGCTGATGACGCCCGACGATGCGGTCGCGGCCGGCGCGATGGCGCTGTTCGGCGAGAAATATGGCGACGAGGTGCGTGTGCTGTCGATGGGGCAGCATGACGACGCTTCTTATTCGGTCGAGCTGTGCGGCGGCACGCATGTCGATGCGCTGGGCGACATCGCGCTGTTCAAAATAGTGTCGGAGAGCGCGGTCGCGAGCGGGGTGCGCCGGATCGAGGCGCTGACGGGCGAGGCGGCGCGGCTCTGGCTGACCGGACGCGAGGATCGGCTGAAGGAAGCCGCCGCGGCGCTCAAGGCCCCGCCCGAGGAGGTGCCCGCGCGCGTCGCCGCGCTGGTCGAGAACGCCAGACGGCTCGAGCGGGAGCTGGCCGAGGCGAAGAAGACGCTGGCGCTCGACGGCGGAGGAGCAAAGCCCCCGCTCGAGGGCCCCGAGCAGGTCGGCGGGCGCAACTTCGTCGGCCAGGTGATCGACGACATCGATCCCAAGAGCCTGCGCGGGCTGGTCGACGCGGCCAAGGCGCGGATCGGCTCGGGCGTGGCGATGGTCGTCGCGGTCAACGAGAGCCGCGCCTCGGTCGCGGTCGGCGTGACCGACGATCTGGTCGCGACGTTCAGCGCGGTCGATCTGGTCAAACAGGCGGTCGCGGCGCTCGGCGGGCAGGGCGGCGGCGGCCGGCCGGACATGGCGCAGGGCGGCGGGCCCGAGGGGAACAAGGCGGCGGATGCGATCGCCGCGGTGAGGGCGGCGCTCTCGTAAGATAACCGTTCCGGCTGAGCTTGGCGAAGCCTTTTCCTTCCTGCGGCGCAAGAAGAAGAAAGCCCTTCGACAAGCTCAGGGCGAACGGGGTCAATTTTTAGCTTGGCGACTCGGCTTTCACGTCGCGCAGCCTTCGACCGCGCAGCAGCGGCGGTTCCTCGAGCTCGCCGAGCGCCATGATCTCGGCGCGCAGCTCGGCGCGCTTCTCGTGGATCGAGGCGATCACCGGGCCGACCGCGACGCCGATGTCGACAAGCACCGCCTCGGACAGCTGGAGCGACGATTCGAGCGTCTCGGGCACGGCGTCGGTGACGCCGGCGCGATAAAGCTCGGCGGCGTGGCCGGCGTCGCGCGCGCGCGCGACGATCGTCAGATCGGGGAAGCGCGCGCGCGTCCGCCGGGCGAGGCGGACCTGCTGGACCGGATCGTTCATCGTCAGGATCAGCGCGCTGGCATTGGCCAAATCGAGATGATCGATCATCGCCGGCTGGGTGACGTCGCCGAACAGGATCGGATAGCCCTCGGCACGCGCGCGGGCGACGGTGTCAACGTCCGATTCGACCGCGAGGAACGGGCGGTCGTGCGCCTGGAGCATCTGCGCGATGAGCCGGCCGACGCGGCCGAACCCGATGATCACTGCGCGCCCGGCATTGGCCGGCGCCATGGTGAGCTTGCCGCGCGCCTCGCGCCGCTCGACCCGTGTGGCAACATCGTGGCCAATCCGCGCGAGCAGCGGCGTGATCGTCAGCCCGATCGCGGTGACCGTTTGCCAGAATGCGGCCGTCGACGGCTGAATCACCTGCGCCGAGGCGGCCGCCCCGAGCACGATCAGCGTGGTTTCGGACGGCGAGGCCATCAGCAGCCCGGTCTCGGCGGCGACGCCGCGAGTGGCGCCGGCCAGGCGCAGCAACAGCGAGGTGAGCACCGCCTTGATCAGCACGACGCCGACGACGGCGAGCACGAGCGTGGTCCAATTGTCGGCGATCTGGCGCAGATCGACGTTCATCCCCACGCTGATCAGGAACACGCCGAGCGCGAGGCCCTTGAAGGGCGCGGTGATCAGCTCGACCTCGGTATGATAATCGGTCTCAGCGATCAGCAGACCCGCGAGCAAGGCGCCGACGATCGGCGAGAGGCCCGCGCTGGTCGTGGCGATCGAGGCGAGGATCACGACGAGCAGGCTCGCCGCGAGGAACAGCTCGGGACTGCGCGTGCGCGCCGCCTGCGCGAACAGCGGCGGCAATGCGAAATAGCCGAGCACGAGCATCGCCACGATCGTCGCGGTGCCGAGCCACAGCGTGTGGAGCAGGCCGGCCCAGCCCGCGTCCTGCGCATAAGGCGCGAACGTCCCGAGTGTGAAGATGATCGGGACGAGCGCGAGATCCTCGAACAGCAGCATCGCGAATGCGGCGCGCCCGACCGGGCTTTCGGTCCCGACCATCGGCAGCACCAGTGCCGTCGACGACAAGGCGAGCGCGAGGCCGAGACCGACTGCCCCCGTCGCGCTTTGGCCAAGCAGCCATAGCGCGCCGGCAATGGCGATGGCCGAGGCAAACAGCTCCGCCGCGCCGAGCCCGAACACCAGCCGGCGCATCTTCCACAGCCGGAGAAACGACAGCTCGAGTCCGATCGAGAACAGCAGCAGGATGATGCCGAGTTCGGCGAACGGCTCGATCGCGTGCGGGTCGGTAATCGTGACGTGAAACAGCCAGGGATGCTCGTCGGCCAGCGTGCCGAGCCCGAGCGGCCCTACCAGCAGGCCGACCAGGATGAAGCCGATGACGGGCGTGATGCGGAAGCGCGCGAAGGCCGGGATCACCAGTCCGGCGCTGCCGAGCACGACCAGCGCATCGCTGAAGCTGACCGAGTTGGTGGGAAAGGCCATAGGGCCATCTTTGCGAGATTGCGCGGCGATTGCTACCCGAACGGTCACTTTTCGTTTCGAAAATGATCAGCGCGGCTGTAATTCTCGCGTGCATGCCCGCGATCAGGCCGCCCTTTCCGACCGAGGTTGACGTCTGCATCGCCGGCGGCGGGCCGGCGGGGATGATGGCCGGGCTGCTCTTTGCGCGTGCGGGCCTGCGCACGCTGGTGCTCGAGAAACATGGCGACTTCTTGCGCGATTTCCGGGGCGACACGGTGCATCCGTCGACGCTGCGGCTGTTCGAGGAGCTCGGCCTTGCCGACGGGCTGCTGGCGCGTCCGCACGACGAGGCGAGCACGATCAGTGCCGAAATGACCGGGCGCCGGTTCGTCATCGCCGACTTCCGTCACTTGCCGGTCAAGCATCGTTTCATCGCGCTGATGCCGCAATGGGAATTCCTTGATTTCGTCGCGGGCGAGGCGCGCCGTTATCCGGGTTTCGCGCTGGCGATGGAGTCCGAGGCGACAGGGATCGTCCATGTCGGCCAGCGGATCGGCGGCCTCACGGTAGCGCATGACGGCGCGGAGCATCGCGTTTCGGCCGGGTTGGTGATCGCCGCCGACGGACGCCGCTCGATCTTGCGCACAGCGGCCGAGCTGCCGCTGATCGACCTCGGCGCGCCGATGGACGTGTTGTGGTTCCATTTGCCCAAGGCACGCACCGGCGGGAACGAGACGACCGGCGCGTTCGGCCAGGGTCACCTGCTCGCGCTGCTCGACCGCGGCGATTATTGGCAATGCGCCTGGGTGATAGCGAAGGAAGCGGCCGAGGCGGTCAAGGCGCGCGGGATCGCCGCGTTTCGTGCCGAAGTGGCGGTCACCGCGCCGCGGATCGGCAAGGAGATCGAGGCGCTGCAATCGTTCGACGAGGTCAAGCTGCTGTCCGTCGCGCTCGGCTGACCCGCTGGCACCGGCCTGGCCTGCTCGCGATCGGCGACGCGGCGCATGCGATGTCGCCGATCGGCGGGGTCGGCATCAACCTGGCGATCCAGGATGCGGTCGCGGCGGCGAACATCCTTGCGGCGCCGCTCGCCGCGGGCGAGGCGGTCGATCCGCTGCTGGCGCAGGTCCAGCAACGGCGGATGCTGGCGACGCGCGTGATCCAGCGCGGGCAGCGCATTGCCCAAGATCGGATCATCGGACCCTTGCTCCGCCGCAAGCCCGACGACGCCTCCCCGGTCGAGCCGCCGTTCGCGCTGCGGCTGTTCGATCGCGTGCCGCTGTTGCAACGCATTCCGGCGCGCGTGCTTGGAATGGGTGTCCGGCCCGAGCGGATTCGCTCGCCGCGGGCGATCACGGCGCCGGTATATCGCAGCACCTGACCGCAACGGAAGAAGGAAGGCGCTTCGGCAAGCTCAGGCCGAACGGTCGCGATCGATTATTTCCAGCCGGCCATTTCCTGCTCGAGGTTGGCGCGGACCGCCTCGAAGAACTGCTCGGTCGTCATCCACGGCTGTTGCGGGCCGATCAGGATCGCGAGATCCTTGGTCATCCCGCCCTGCTCGACGGTCGAAACGCACAGGCGCTCGAGCGTCTCGGCGAAGCGCACCACGTCGGGGCTACCGTCGAACTTGCCGCGGAACTTGAGCCCGCCGGTCCAGGCGAAGATCGACGCGATCGGGTTGGTGGAGGTCTGCTTGCCCTGCTGATGCATGCGATAGTGGCGGGTGACCGTGCCGTGCGCGGCCTCGGCCTCGATCGTCTTGCCGTCGGGCGTCATCAGCACCGAGGTCATCAGCCCGAGCGAGCCGAAGCCCTGCGCAACCTGATCCGACTGGACGTCGCCGTCGTAATTCTTGCACGCCCACACGAACTTGCCCGACCATTTGAGCGCGGAAGCGACCATGTCGTCGATCAGACGATGCTCATAGACGATGCCGGCGGCGGCGAACTTGTCCTTGAATTCGGCGTCGAACACCTCCTGGAACAGATCCTTGAAGCGGCCGTCATAGGCCTTAAGGATCGTGTTCTTGGTCGACAGGTACAGCGGCCAGCCGCGATCGAGCGCATAGTTCATGCTGGCGCGGCCGAAATCGCGGATCGAATCGTCGAGATTGTACATCCCCATCGCGACCCCGGCGGAAGGATAGTCGAACACCTCCTGCTCGATCTGCTGCCCGTCCGTGCCTTGCCACACCATCTTGAGCTTGCCCGGGCCGGGGACGAGGAAGTCGGTCGCGCGATACTGGTCGCCGAAGGCATGGCGGCCGACGACGATCGGATCGGTCCAGCCGGGGATCAGGCGAGGCACGTTCTTGATCACGATCGGCTCGCGGAAGACGACGCCGCCGAGGATGTTGCGGATCGTCCCGTTGGGCGACTTCCACATCTTCTTGAGCTTGAACTCCTCGACGCGAGCCTCGTCGGGGGTGATCGTCGCGCATTTGACGCCGACGCCGTATTTCTGGATCGCCTTGGCGCTGTCGATCGTGATCTGGTCGTCGGTCTCGTCGCGCTTCTCGATGCCAAGATCGTAATATTCGAGATCGATGTCGAGATAGGGCAGGATCAGCCGCTCGCGGATCCATTGCCAGATGATCCGGGTCATTTCGTCGCCGTCGATCTCCACGACGGGCGTCTTCACC
>CAXTMX010000056.1:0-18824 GCA_964245585.1 uncultured Sphingomonadaceae bacterium
CGGATATTTCCAGGTGATCGCGCTGCCGGTCTCGACCTGGGTCCAGCTGACCTTGCTGTTGCGCCCCTGGCAGAGCGCGCGCTTGGTGACGAAATTGTAGATGCCGCCCCGCCCTTCCGCGTCGCCGGGATACCAGTTCTGCACGGTCGAATATTTGATCTCGGCGTCGTCGAGCGCGACCAGCTCGACCACCGCGGCGTGGAGCTGGTTCTCGTCGCGCATCGGCGCGGTGCAGCCTTCGAGATAGGAGACGTGGCTGCCCTTGTCGGCGACGATCAGCGTGCGCTCGAACTGGCCGGTGTTGGCGGCGTTGATGCGGAAATAGGTGCTCAGCTCCATCGGGCAGCGCACGCCCTCGGGGATGTAGACGAACGTTCCGTCGCTGAAGACCGCGCTGTTGAGCGTCGCGAAATAATTGTCGTGGGCGGGCACGACCTTGCCGAGCCATTTGCGCACGAGCTCGGGATATTCGCGGATCGCCTCGCTGATCGAGCGGAAGATGACGCCGGCGCGCTCGAGCTCGGCGCGGAAGGTGGTGGCGACGCTGACCGAGTCGAATACCGCGTCGACCGCCACCTTGCGGCTGCCCTCGACCCCGGCGAGAACCTTCTGCTCCTCGATCGGGATGCCGAGCTTCTCGTAGGTGCGGCGGATCTCGGGGTCGAGCTCGTCGAGCGAGGCGAGCGTCGGCTTGGCCTTGGGCGCGGCGTAATAATAAGCGTCCTGATAGTCGATCGGCGCGACGTCGAGCCTGGCCCAATCGGGCGCGTCCATCGTCAGCCACAGGCGATAGGCCTTGAGCCGCCAGTCGAGCATCCACTCGGGCTCGTTCTTCTTGGCCGAGATGAAGCGGACGGTGTCCTCGCTCAGCCCCTTGGGCGCGAAGTCCTGTTCGATATCGCTCGAAAAGCCCCATTCGTAGGTCGAGGCCTTGTCGGCGGCGGCGTGCGCCTCGAGGTTGCGGGTGGCCATTATGCGTGCACCGCATCGCGGGGGAACGAAGAAGACAGCGAAGCGAGACTCACCTCCGCGAGCGCGCCGCGCACCGCGCCGTTGACCGCGCCCCAGTGCGGCTTGACCGCGCAGCTGTGGTGGAGCCCGCATTCGTCGCGATGCTCGTCGACGCAGGTGGTCATCGCGATCGGCCCTTCGACCGCTTCGATGATGTCGGCGAGGCTGATCGCATCGGCGCCGCGCGCGAGGCGGAAGCCGCCGGCGCTGCCGCGCGCCGAGACGAGCAGCCCCGCCGCGGCGAGCCGCCCCATCAGCTTCTGCGCGGTCGGCAGCGGCACGCCGGTCTCGCCGGCGAGCGAGGTCGCCGACAGCCGTGCGCCGATCTGGTGGCGCGCGGCGGCGGACATCATCACCACGGCATAATCGGCGAGGCTGGAGAGGCGCATGCGATTCCTAATCGGATCGATCCGATCCGATATGCATGTGGGGATCGTCGCACGATCGGTCAACCACCAAACGGACGTTCGCCCTGAGCCTGTCGAAGGGCCTTCCTTTCTTTGCCCGTTAGGAAGAAGGAGAGCCCTTCGACAAGCTCAGGGCGAACGGAAGGGGGATCGATGGCGCTCTATCCTCTCCTCCAGCCGCTGATCTTCGCGCTCGATGCCGAGCGGGCGCATCGCCTGACGATCGCCGCGCTCAGGCTCAAGCCGGGCCGCGCGCCGGCCAAGCCCGATCCGCGTCTCGCGGTCCGCGTCGCCGGGCTCGATTTCCCCAGCCCGGTCGGGCTGGCCGCGGGGTTCGACAAGGACGCCGAGGTGCCCGATGCGATGCTGGCGCTCGGCTTCGGCTTCGTCGAGGTCGGCACGCTGACGCCGCTGCCGCAAGCCGGGAACCTCAAGCCGCGGCTGTTCCGCCTCGCCGAGGACGATGCGGTGATCAATCGGATGGGCTTCAACAACGCCGGCCAGGCGGCGGCGCACGCCCGCCTCGCGGCGCGCACCCGACGAGGGATCGTCGGCGTCAATATCGGCGCCAACAAGGAGGCGGCCGACCGCGTCGCCGATTATGCGAAAGGAGCGGCGGCGATGGCGGACGTCGCCGATTATCTCACGGTCAACGTCTCGTCGCCCAACACGCCGGGGCTGCGCGCGTTGCAGGATGCCGGCGCGCTCGATGCGCTGCTGGCCGGGGTGATCGAGGCGCGGGGCGCCGGCGGCCCGCCGGTGTTCCTCAAGGTCGCGCCCGATCTCGCATCGGCCGATGTGGATGCGATCGTGCGGGTGTCGCTCGATCGCCGGGTCGATGCGCTGATCGTCGCCAATACCACGCTCGCGCGCCCGCCGCTGCGCTCGCGCCACGCGGGCGAGGCGGGCGGGCTGTCGGGCGCGCCGCTGCGCGATCTCGCGCTGGCGCGGCTGCGCGATTTCCGCGGCGCGAGCGGCGGCGCGATCCCGCTGATCGCCGCCGGCGGGATCGCCTCGGCGGAAGACGCCTGGGCGCGCATCCGCGCCGGCGCGAGCCTGGTCCAGCTGTACAGCGCGCTCGTTTATGAGGGGCCGGGCCTCGCGCGGCGGATCGCGCAGGGGCTGGCGGAGATGCTCGAGCGTGAAGGCTATGCGAATGCGGCGGAGGCGGTAGGATAGCAGGATGCGCCACTTCCTCCTGCTGCTCGCCTTCCTGGTCGCCCTGCCGGTGCACGCCGCGCCGCCGCGGATGGCCGTGTCCTCGGCCAATCCGCTCGCCAGTGCGGCGGGGATGGAGATGCTGCGCGCCGGCGGCAGCGCGGCCGACGCGGCGATGGCGATGATGCTCGCGCTGACCGTGGTGGAGCCGCAATCTTCGGGGATCGGCGGCGGGGGTTTCCTCGTCCATCACGACGGCCGAAGCGGCGCGATCGCGACGATCGACGGGCGCGAGGCCGCGCCGGCGGTCGCGCGGCCCGATCGGTTCCTCGGTCCCGACGGCAAGCCGCTGCCGTTCGCCAGGGCCTATCCGGGCGGGCTGTCGGTCGGCGTGCCCGGCAACGTCCGGCTGATGGCGCGCGCGCACCGGCGCTGGGGCAGATTGCGCTGGGCAAGGCTGTTCGATCCGGCGATCCGGCTGGCCGAGGAGGGCTTCGCCGTTCCGCCGGTGCTGGCCGAGCGGCTCGCCGACAGCGCCGTCGTATGGGCCGATTTTCCCGAGGCGCGGGCGCTGTACTGGCAGGACGGCAAGCCGCGTGCGGCCGGCATGCTCCAGCGCAATCCGGCGCTCGCCGCGCTGCTGCGGCGGATCGCGGCGGAGGGCCCGGACGCGTTCTACGTCGGCGAAAATGCCGCGGCGATCGCGCGCGCGGTCGCTACCGCGCCGCTCCACCCGACGACGCTGAGCGCGGCCGATCTCGCCGCCTATCGCGCGAAGGACCGGCCGGCGGTGTGCGGCCGCTATCGCGCCTATCGCATCTGCGGGATGGGGCCGCCGTCGTCGGGCGCGACCACCGTGCTCGGCATCCTCGGGCTGCTCGAGCGCTTCGACCTCAAGCGGCTCGGCCAGGACAGCCCGGTCGCCTGGCACCTGATCGGCGAGGCGATGCAGCTCGCTTATGCCGATCGCGACAAATATCTCGGCGACAGCGATTTCGTCGCGGTGCCGGTCGCCGGGCTGATCGACCGGACCTATCTTGCCAAACGGTCGCAGCTGATCTCGCCGGCGCGTTCGCTGCCCGCTTATGTCGCAGGCGATCCGCCCGGCGCCAGCCCGCGCACCGCCGCGCGCTCGTCCGAGGTGCCGTCGACGACGAGCTTCGCCGCGGTCGACGCCGCCGGCGACGTCGCGACGATGACCTCGACCGTCGAGGGCGCGTTCGGCAGCCAGCTTGTCGCCAACGGCGTGATCCTCAACAACGAGCTGACCGATTTCAGCTTCGCGCCCGACAAGGACGGCGCGCCGGTCGCCAACCGGGTCGCGCCGGGCAAGCGGCCGCGCTCGTCGATGGCGCCGACGATCGTCTATGACGCGAAGGGGCGGGCGGTGCTCGCGCTCGGTTCTGCGGGCGGCCCGCGGATCATCATGCACGTCGTCAAGACGCTGATCGGGGTGCTCGACTGGGGCTTGCCGGCGCAAGCGGCGATCGCGTTGCCCAATATCTATTTCGGCGGCGGCGCGCTGCTGGTCGAGCAGGGCACCGGCCTCGCGGCGCTTGCCCCGGCGATCTCGGCGCTCGGCCAGACGGTCACGCCCGCCATGCTCGATTCGAAGGTCAATGCGGTCGAACGCGACGGCAAGGGCGGCTGGCGCGGCGCCGCCGATCCGCGCAGCGAAGGCGTCGCGCTGGCGCAATGATGCGGGAAACGGATCGCGCATGACGCCGCGCCAGCTCGAACATTTCCCCAATCTCGTGGCGATGTTCTTCGCGCGCGCCGCGGCGCAGGGCGATGCGCCGTTCCTGTGGCGCAAGTCCGCGGGCGAGTGGCGCTCGACCAGCTGGGTCGAGGCGGCACGCCAGGTCGCAGCGCTCGCCGGCGCATTGCGCGCGATGGGGCTCGAGCGCGACGACAAGGTCATGCTGGTGTCGGAGAACCGCCCCGAATGGTGCATCGCCGATCTCGCGATCATGGCGGCGGGCTGCGTCACCGTGCCCGCCTACACCACCAACACCGAGCGCGATCACCAGCATATCCTCGAGAACAGCTGCGCGCGCGCCGTGATCGTCTCGACGCAGAAGCTGGCCGGCGCGCTGCTCCCGGCGGTGCTGCGCTCCTCGCAATGCGCGATCGTGATCGGGATCGAACCGTTGCGCGCCGGCCAGGCGGGGGCGTTCGCCTACCACGATTTCGCGACGCTTGTCGCCGGCCCGGCCGACGTCGCGGCCTGCGCCGCCGCCGCGGACTTCGCGCGCGGCGATCTCGCCTGCATCATCTACACCAGCGGCACCGGCGGGAGCCCGCGCGGCGTGATGCAGCCTCATGGCGCGATCCTCCATAATGTTGCCGGGTGCATCGATCTCGTGTCCACCGACTTCGGCTGGGACGACGAGGTGTTCCTCAGCTTTCTGCCGCTCAGCCACGCCTATGAGCATACCGGCGGGCAGCATTTCCCGATCGGGCTCGGCGCGCAGATCTATTATGCCGAGGGGCTCGAGAAGCTCGCCGCTAATATCGAGGAGGTGCGCCCGACGATCATGATCGTCGTGCCGCGCCTGTTCGAGGTGCTGCGCCAGCGGATCGTCAAGGGGATCGAGAAGCAGGGGCGGATGGCGTCCTATCTGCTGCGCCGCGCGCTGGCGATCGGGCGGCGGTCGCAAGACGGCGCGAGGCTATGGGACTGGCCGATGGATCGGCTGCTCGATCGCACGCTGCGCCCGCAGGCGGCGAAGAAGTTCGGCGGGCGGCTCAAGGCGCTGGTGTCGGGCGGGGCGCCGCTCAATCCCGACGTCGGGCTGTTCTTCCAGGCGCTCGGGCTGCCTTTGCTTCAGGGCTACGGCCAGACCGAGTCGGCGCCGGTGGTGTCATGCAACCGGCCGCGCGTCGGCATCCGCATGGACAGCGTCGGCCCGCCGCTCAAGGATGTCGAGATCCGCATCGCCGGGGACGGCGAGATCCTCGTGCGCGGCGAGCTGGTGATGACGGGCTATTGGCGCAACGAGGCCGAAACGGCGCGCGTGCTCCAGGACGGCTGGCTCCATACTGGCGACATCGGCCATCTCGATCCGGCCGGGCGACTGGTGATCACCGATCGCAAGAAGGATCTGATCGTCAACGACAAGGGCGACAATGTCGCGCCGCAGCGGATCGAAGGGATGCTGACGCTGCGGCCCGAGATCTTCCAGGCGATGGTCCATGGCGATCGCCGGCCCTATATCGTCGCGCTGGTCGTGCCCGATCCCGAATGGCTCGCCGCGAACGGGCTGGAGCCGGGCGATCCAGCCGTGGCGCGCGCGCTCCACGCCGCGGTCGACGGCGTCAACAAGGAGCTCTCGGTGATCGAGAAGATCCGCCGGATCGAGCTCGCGGATGCGCCTTTCACGATCGACAACGCCCAGCTGACCCCATCGCTCAAGATCCGCCGCCACGTCATCCGCGAAATCTACGGCGCGCGCCTCGATGCGCTGTACAAGGCGCGTTAACGCGCCTTGGCGACCTTGGTATAAGGCACGAACTCGCCCAGGCCGCAGCTGCCCGTCGTCATGTGCGATCCCTGATCGACGATCGTCAGGATATCGGTGCTGCACAGCTGCGACAGCGAGGTCTTGACCACCGGATAGGAGAAGTGGGTCAGCCCCGGGCAGCCGTGCGGCAGGCGATTGAGGTAGAGCGTGCGGCCCTGGCCGTAGATGATCGCCGTGCGGTCGACCGTCTGCGACGGGCCGAGATTGGTCAGCGGGATGCAGGAAACCGGCTTGCCGGGCACGCGGCCGGCCAGGATCTTGGTGATCTCGGCCTCGGCCTTGGCTTGCGCGGCGTCGCTTGCCGGCGAAGCATGGGCCGCCGCGCCGAGCACCGCCGCGGCGATGGTGAAATAGCGCATACGCATGATAAATGGTCCTTTTTTCAGACCCCCGTCGTCCCGATGATGCCACGCCGCCGACGCCGCGTCGAGTCTCAGCCGCGAAACGCATCCTTGGCGGCGCGGCGCGCGCCCAGCTCGGCGGCGTCGCGGGCGCGCATGAAGGGGTTGGTCGCGCGCTCGAGCGCGATCGTCGTCGGCACGGTCGCCTCGCCGCGCGCGCGGGCCGCGTCGACCTGCGCCATGCGCTCGACGAGCGCAGCGTTGCCGGGCTCGGCGGCCAAAGCGTAGCGGCCGTTCGACTGGGTATATTCGTGCGCGCAATAGACCTGCGTTTCGTCCGGCAGCGCGGCTAGGCGCGTCATATTGGCGAACATCTGTTCGGGCGTGCCCTCGAACAGCCGCCCGCAGCCCATCGCGAACAAGGTGTCGCCGACGAACGCCACGCCGGCCGCGGGCAGATGAAAAGCGATATGCCCGGCGGTATGCGCGGGCACCTCGATCACCTGCGCCTCGATCACGCCGAGCCTGACCACGTCGCCCTCGCGCACCGTTTGGTCGAGCGTCGGGATGCGCTCCGCCTCTGCCGCGGGTCCGGTGATCAGGCAGCCGGTGGCCGCCTTGATCGCGGCGTTGCCGCCGGTGTGGTCGGGGTGCCAGTGCGTGTTCCAGATCTGGCCGATCCGCCAGCCGCGCGCGTCGGCCGCGGCGAGCGCGGGCGCCGCCTCGGCGGGATCGACCACGACCGTCTCGCCGCGCGCCGGTTCGTGGACGAGCCAGATGTAATTGTCGCTCAGCGCAGGCACGCGGACGATCTCGAGCGGCATCACCAGCTCCCCGTGTTGGGCATCGATATCCAGGGCTCGGCAGGCGGCAGATGGCCGTCCTGGAGCAATTCGATCGAGATGCCGTCGGGCGTGCGCACGAACGCCATATGGCCGTCGCGCGGCGGCCGGCTGATCGTCACGCCGCCGTCCATCAGCCGCCGGCAGGTTTCGTAGATGTCGTCGACGCGATAGGCGAGGTGGCCGAAGTTGCGCCCGCCCGCGTAGCCGGCCTCGTCCCAATTGTGGGTCAGCTCGACCTGGGCCTGCTCGTCGCCCGGCGCGGCGAGGAAGATCAGGGTGAAGCGGCCCTTGGCGTTGTCGATGCGGCGGACTTCGCGCAGGCCGAGCAATTCGAAGAACGCGACCGTCGCCGCCGGATCGGACACGCGGATCATCGTGTGGAGGTAGTTCATCGCGCGGATATAGGCGCTCGCGCGCTATTTCGTCATCCCCGTGATTCGCGCTTTCTCCGCGAGAACGGTCTCGTCGCCCGGCGCCAGCCGTTCGGCTTCGGCGATGTCCTTGACGGCGCGCGCCGCATCCTGCTGGCGCCTGGCAAGCGTCGCGGAGAGCAGCCACGCCATCGGATCGGCCGCGACCAGGCTCAGCGCGCTGTCGAGATCGGCGCGCGCCGCCGGCAGGTCCTTGGCCGCGACCGCGGCGCGGGCGCGATCGAGATAGGCCTCGCCGCGCATCGCCTCGGCCAGCGTCGGCAGCGCGAGGGCGCGGGTCAGCGCCTGGCGCGCCTTGGCCGGATCGTCGCCGGCGAGCGAGGCATTGCCCGCCTGGACCCACAGCGACGCCGCGCGCCCGTCCTGCGCGATCTCGGCCGATTTCGCCGCCTGCGCGAACGCGAGCGCCGCCGGCGCCCAGCGCTCCTGCGCGACGAAGGCGAGCCCGAGGCACTGCTGCGCCGCGATCCCGCCGCCCGCCGCCTGCCACTCGCCGGCGAGCGTGGCCGCGGCGGCGGGATCCTTGTCCACGAGCGTGGCACAGGTGTCGAAGCGCTGGCCCGCTTCGCTCGGCGGCGTCGCGGCGGCGGCCAGCGCGATCAGCAGCGCGGGGGTCATGGCGTCTCCAGCAAAGCGGCGACTGTCGCGATCAGCAAGGCGATGTCCTGCGCGCGCGACAAACGGTGGTCGCCGTCCTTGACCAGGATCGTCTGCACGTCGGCTGAACGTAGCCGCTCGGCGAGGCGCAGCGCGGTCGCCCACGGCACGTCGGGATCGCTTTCGCCGTGGAGCAGGCGGACCGGAACCTCGATCGCGATGTCGTCGTCAAGCAGCAGATGGGCCTGGCCGCTTTCCCAGAAACGTAACGTGGTGACAAACGGCTGGTCCGAGTGGAGCGAAGGCTCGGCGAGGCGCCCGTCGCGGGCGAGCACCGCGCGCCGGCTCTCGTCGAAGCCCCACTCGGTGAAATCCGGCGCCGCGGCGACGCCGATCAGCCCCGCGACCCGCTCCGGCCGGACAAGCGCGACCAGCAGCATCAGCCATCCGCCCATCGACGATCCGATCAGGACGAGCGGGCCTGCGGTCACCTGGTCGACCAGCGCGAGGACGTCGTCGCGCCAGGTCGCGAGCGTCGCGTCTTCGAACAGACCGCCGCTTTCGCCGCAACCGGCATAGTCGAGCCGCAGCATCGCCCGGCCCTGCTCGGCCGCCCAGGCGTCGAGCGCAAGCGCCTTGTCGCCGTTCATGTCCGAGGCATAGCCCGGGAGGAAGACCAATGTCGGCCCGCTGCCGCGGCGCAGGCGATAGGCGAGCGCGGTGCCGGCGCGGTCGAGGAAGACCGGCTCAGCCATGCGACGGCGCGTGCGGCGGCTCGATCTCGGCCGGCTCGGGCGGATCGAGCAGCCCTTCCCACTGGGCGACGACGCTCGTCGCCACCGCATTGCCGACGACGTTGGTCGCCGAGCGGCCCATGTCGAGGAACTGGTCGACCGCGAGGATCAGCAGCAGCCCCGCCTCGGGAATGCCGAAATGGCCCATCACCGCCGAGATCACCACCAGGCTCGCGCGCGGCACGCCGGCGACGCCCTTCGACGTGATCATCAGGATCAGCACCATCACGATCTGCTGCCCGGCCGAGATCGGAATGCCATAGGCTTGCGCTATGAACAAAGTCGCGAAGGTCATGTAGACCATCGAGCCGTCGAGGTTGAACGAATAGCCGAGCGGCAGCACGAAGCTGGCGATGCGCCGCGGCACGCCGAAGCGGTCGAGCGCCTCGAGCGTGCGCGGATAGGCGGCCTCGGACGACGCGGTCGAGAAAGCCAGCAGCATCGGCTCGCGGATGTAGCGCGCGAGCGCGCGCGCGCGCCGGCCGAGCACGACGAACGCCGCGCCGAACAGGATCGCCCACAGCAGGAACAGGCTGAAGTAGAAGCTCGCGACGAACTTGCCGAAGGTGGTGAGGATGCCCAGCCCGTTGACCGCGACCGCGTTGGCGATCGCGGCGAACACCGCGAAGGGCGCGGCGCGCATGACATAATCGGTGATCTGCAGCATCACCGCGACGAGGCTCTCGACGCCGGCGACGATGGGTTTCGCGCGCTCGCCGATCGCGGTCAACGCGACGCCGAAGAAGATCGAGAACACCACGATCGGCAGGATCTCATTGTCGGCCATGGCGGCGACGATCGAGCTCGGCACGAGATGGGTAATGAACGCGTGGAGGCTGAACGCGGCCTTGTCGAGCCCGGCGCTGGCGTCGACCGGGGGCAGCGGCAGGCCAAGGCCCGCGCCCGGCTGGAGCAGGTTGACCATGATCAGCCCGAGCGTCAGCGAGACGAACGTCGCGGAGACGAACCAGGCCATCGTCCGCGCGCCGATCCGGCCGAGCGCGGCGGTGTCGCCCATGTGCGCGATGCCGACGACGAGGGTCGAGAACACCAGCGGCGCGATGATCATCTTGATCAGCCGCAGGAACAGATCGGTGAGGATCGTGAAATAGCCCGCCGCCGCCTTGAGCGCGACCGGATCGGCGATCGAGCGATTGAGGATGAAGCCGGCGGCGATGCCGAGCAACATGCCGATCAGGATGTACAGCGTCAGGCGTTTCGCCACGGGCGGCTCCGGCGTTCAGGAAAACGCGATAAGCGCGCCGATTCCCGTCTTGGTCAAGCGTGGCAGATGGTACGCAGCGCCCGCCATTGCGCAGGATCGAGCGCGGGGCGGTAGGGCAGGCCGGCGCGGTTGGCGCGGAACAGTTGCCGCCGCTCGGCCGACAGGGGATGGCTCGAGACGTAGCCGAGCACCGTCGCGGCGCGGCCGAGGCGGCTTTCACCATCCGCGAGACGCTCGAAGAAGGCGGCGGTCGCCGCCGGCGAGATATGCGCATGGGCGAGGCTGGCGAGGGCATGCGCGTCGGCGCCACGCTCGGCGGCGCGGCTGTAGCGGCTGGTGAGCAAAGCGTTGGCGATCGCGCCGCCGTCGGCGCCGCCGAGCAGCAGGCTGACGCCGAAGTTGCGGATGATCCCGGCCATCGCGTCGCGGTTGACGACATGGCCCATCTCGTGACCGAGCACGCCCGCGACCTCGTCGGGCGACTTTGCCTCGCGCAGCAGCCCGTCGAAGATCAGCACGCGCCGCCCGGGCAGTGCGACCGCATTGACCAGGCCGAGATCGACCACATGCACCGTCGGCGGGCGGCCGTCGGTCGCGAGCCGCGCCGCAAGCGCATTGAGCGCGCGCTGCCCGGCCATACCATGACAGGTGCCGCCGCCGAAATCGCCGGTGAGCGAATCGCCGAGCGCCATTTCCCAGCGCTCGGGCATGAGGCGCGCGAGCAAGGCGCTCCCGCGCCACATGCCCACCGCCGCGATCGCCGCGACGAGCGCGCAGACCAGCAGCGCCGGGACGACGCCGATGCGGTCGAGCAGCCCGCCGTGATGCTCCTGCCGCGGCAGCGCGGCGCGCCATTCGGGCGGCAGCGGGCTGTCGAAGCCGAGCCGCCAGCCCTCGTGGCCGGTGCGCGCGAAGACCGCGCGAGCCCGATCGCCGATGGGGCGCAGCTCGGCGATCGGGACGGTTTCGCCGCCGAGGCGCAACGCGCCGCCGTCGAGCTCGACCGCCACGGCGTGGCGCATCGCGCTACGCCCGTCATAGTGCCAGGCGTTCACAGGGCGCCGATGTCGAACGCGTCGGCGAAGCCTTCCGCCTCGCGCGGGGCATGCGCGGTCGATTGGGTGAAGCGGGTCACGTCGAGCTCGCCGGTCGCTTCGAGGTGGCGGATGAAGAAGCGCCAATGGCGATAGCCCAGGAAGCAGATGCCGATCCCGAGCGTGCCGACCACCAGCGCGATGTCGCCGAGGAACAGCCCGAACCATTGGCGCGAGCGCGCGCCGAACGCGAAGCGCAGCTCGCCGAGCCGCAACGCGCCGATCGTCTCGCGCAGGAAGGCGGCGTAATAGCCGAGGCCGATCAGCCCCATCAGGAAGTAGATCGCGAACAGGACCAGCACCATGACGATGGCGATGCCCGCCGCCGCCTTGCCCTTGTCCATGCCCTGGAACGCGCCGGCTCCGCCCGCCGCAACGGCGACGAGCGCGACGACGATGCCGATCGCGATCATCAGCGCGATCGGGCTGAACAGCAGGATCGCCCAGCGCACGATCAGGCTGTTGCTCACGCGCGCGTGCGAGCGGAAGCTGTCGGGGCCGAAGCCCATCGCGTTCCAGCGCTGGTTCCACAGGCTGACCATCGACCAGGGGATCAGCATGCCGAACGCGGCGAAGCCGACCACCGGCTTCCACAGCGCCGCGACGGCATAGGACCAGCCGGCGTCGTTCGCCCCGCCGCGGATCCCGTGCCACCAGCTGCGCGCGAGGCGATAGCGCAGCGCGCGGAAGCGCGCGAAGCCGGCAACGTAGAGCAGGAAGATGTAGATCACGACGTAGAGCAGCCCGGCGCCGAGCCCGTGGCCGCGCATGATCATCGACTGGACGGTGAAGAACAGCAGGAACAGCGGCAGCGTCACCACCGCGCTGACCATCAGGAAGCCGAAGAACATCTCGCGCCCGGTGCCGGTCCATTCCAGCCGGTCGTCGATGAAGCGCGTGCGGCTCCACAGATAGCGCCGCTCGCGCGCCTTGGCCCAGAAGCGATAGAAGCCGAGCGTGACGATCGTCAGCGCGAGGTTGGTCAAGGCGATCGGCGCATATTCGCGCCACGTGCCGACGAATTCGAACGCCGACGGTGACTGTTCCGCGTGCTGCTGCATCGATCCCCCGCGCGAGGCTGACCGGTCCGGCGCGCGAAAGCAAGCCGCCCCTATCCCAGCGGCAGCTCTAGCTCGCGAGTGATGACCTCTTCGTCAACGCCGAGGTTGGACAAGGTCAGCCCGAGCAGGCGGATCGCCTTGGGCGGCGGCAGCAGGGTGCGCAGCAGCGCCGTGCCGATCGCGAGGAATTCGTCGCGGCCGCCGACCGCGCGGTCGAGGCTGCGCGCGCGGGTGACGATCTGGAAATCCTGATACTTGACCTTGAGCGTGACGGTACGGCCGCGAATGCCCTCTTTCTCGCCGATCCGGCGCCACACCGTGTCGCCGATCCGGCCAAGCTCGGCGAGCAGCTCGGCCTCGCCGCGCAGATCCTCGAAAAAGGTATCCTCAGCGCCGATCGACTTGCGCTCGCGATTGGCTCTGACCTGGCGGTGGCAGATCGCGCGGGCGAGGTCGTAATAATAGGCGCCGCTCGATCCGAAATGCCGGTCGAGGAAGGCGCGGCTGCGCTCGCGCAGGTCGGCGCCGGTGACGATGCCGAGCCGCGCCATCTTGGCGGCGGTGACCGGGCCGACGCCGTGGAAGCGCTTGACCGGGAGGCCGGCGACGAACGCCTCGCCCCGCGCCGGCGTGACGACGCAGCAGCCGTCGGGCTTGTTCTGGTCCGACGCGAGCTTGGCGAGGAATTTGTTGTACGAGACGCCGGCAGACGCGGTGAGCCCGGTCTCGGCGCGGATCCGCGCGCGGATTTCCTCGGCGATCGTCGTGGCGACGCCGATCCCGCGCAGATCGTCGGTGACGTCGAGATACGCCTCGTCGAGGCTCAGCGGCTCGACGTGCGGCGTGTAGTCCGCAAAGATCGCACGAATCTGGTTGGAGACGGCGCGATACGCATCGAACCGCGGCTTGACGAAGACCAGCTCGGGGCAGCGCCGCCTGGCCGTCACCGAAGGCATCGCCGAGCGCACGCCGTATTGGCGCGCTTCGTAGGACGCCGCGGCGACCACGCCGCGAACTTGCCCGCCGACCGCCACCGGCCGGCCGCGCAGCGCCGGATCGTCGCGCTGCTCGACCGACGCGTAGAAGGCGTCCATGTCGATATGGATGATCTTGCGCACCGCCGGCGGATCCGCGTCGTTCACGCTTTGTACCTTTAACGGCGCGGGGCGGCGCGCGAAAGCCTGTCACAGAAAATATTTGACCTTGATCGTCTCGACCACCGCCTGGTCGGCCACCGCGAAGCGCGCGGCGGCGAAGCGGGGCGGGCCGAACAGCAGCCGCGGATTGCGCGAGAAGCCGATCCCCTCGCACGGGATGCCGAGCCGCGTGTCGAGCTTGCCGTCGCCATTCTCGTCGTGGATCAGCGCGATCGCATAGTCGCCGGCCGGCAGATCGTCGAAAGCGATCCGCGGCTGGTCGGCCGGCACCGCGAGACGGCGCGCGGCGGCATCGCCGGTACAGTTGGGGAACCGGACGGGCGAGGGGGTAAGGCAGACGAGCAGCACGCCGTGGGACGAGCGCAGCCCAGCGACGGTCAGGTCAACCCGGGCCGCGGGCGATGCGCCGATCGACGCCGCGGCGATCGCCGTCAGCGCCGCGCTCCGGGAGAGCGAAGCCGCCCAGCCCCCGGTCGGTGCCGCACAGCCGGTCCCACAAGCGGAAATAGAGGCCATAATTGCACCTATAATCGGCATGATGACGCTGGTGGTGACTGGCGGTGATCAGCCAGCGTCCCCCGGCGCCATGGACCAGACGGGCGGGGAACAGCTCCCAGCCCATATGATTGGTCACGCCCATTACCGTCATTATGGCGAGAACGACAGCCAAAGCGGCGACGTGGATCGGGATCAGCAGCACCAGCGCCGGGATCGCCACCGCGCCGCTGATCGCCTCCCACGGATGAAAGCTCATCGCCGCCCAGGCGGTCGGCGGGCGGCTGGCGTGGTGGACGGCATGCGCGGCGCGGAACAGCGCCGGGCGGTGCATCGCGCGATGGGTCCAGTAGAACCAGGCATCGTGCGCGAGCAGATAGAGCAGCACCGAGACCGGCAGATACCACAGCGGGAAAGCGTGAGGATCGGTGTAGACCAGCGTCCAGCCGTGCGTCCGCCAGCCCCAGGCGAGGACGCCGGCGGGGATGCCGTAGATCGCGGCGGAGGCGAGCGACCAGCCGATCTCGCGCCGCATCTGCGCGTCGAGCCCGGCATAGAGCCCCGGGCGGCGGCGGCGCGTGGCCAGCGCGAACGCACCCGACACCAAAAGGTAACGCACCCCGACGATGACGGTCATCGCCAGCGAGGAGAGGAGAATGGCGGAGATCATCGCCGGGCCGAAGTCACTTCGACTGCGCCCGCAGGTACGCTGGGAACTCCCCCGCGACCGGCGGGAAATCAAACGCCGCGCGGGGTCCGTTCGTTTCCCCGAGGCCCCCGCCGCCGCCGAAGGCCGTCGTGCCGAGGCACAATTCGGAAACGAACCGGCCGGTGCGGCCAAGCTTGCTGTCACGCATGGATCGATTTTCCGGCAATTCCGGGTGTGCGGGATATCGAACCTAGTCGATCGCCGAGCCCGGCGCATGCCTAAACTGCCGCACCGTGCGCCGATCATGCCATCGGCGCGAACGCGAAGCGCTTCCACCCCGGGCGATCAGGCTCTAGTGCCGCACGATGGCGAGCGAAACGGCATGTGATCTGGCGATCGTCGGCGGGGGGCTGGCCGGGGGGCTGATCGCGCTCGCGCTGGTCGAGGCGCGGCCCGAGCTGCGCCTGCTGGTCATCGACGGCGGCGATGTGCTCGGCGGCAATCATATCTGGTCGTTCTTCGCCAGCGACGTCGCCGAAGCCGATCGCGCGCTGGTGATGCCGCTCGTCGATCAGACGTGGGACGGCTACGACATCGCCTTTCCCGACCACCGGCGCACGATCGCGACGCCCTACCAGTCGATCCGCTCGGAGAGCCTCGACGCGGCGGTGCGCGCGGCGCTGCCGCCCGACGCGATCCGCACCGGATGCGCGGTCGCCGCCGTCGCGCCCGACGCGGTGACGCTCGCGGACGGCGCACGCATTGCCGCGCACGGCGTGATCGACGCGCGCGGGCCAGGCGATATCGCGACGCTCGACGTCGGCTGGCAGAAGTTCGTCGGGCGCGAGCTGCGGCTGCGCGGCCCGCATGGGCTGAAACGGCCGATGGTGATGGATGCGACGGTCGAGCAGATCGACGGCTACCGCTTCGTCTATCTGCTGCCGTTCGGGCGCGAGCGCTTGTTCGTCGAGGATACTTATTACAGCGATACGCCCGAAATCGACGTGGCCGCCTGCGGCAGCCGGATCGAGGATTATGTCGCCGCGCGGGGCTGGCGCCTCGCCGAGATATTGCGCGAGGAACGCGGCGCGCTGCCGGTCCTGCTCGGCGGGGATTTCGAAGCCTATTGGCGATCGAGCGGCGCGGGCGTCGCCAAGGCGGGCACGCGCGCCGGGCTGTTCCACCCGACCACGGGCTATTCGCTGCCCGATGCGGTGCGCACGGCACGTCTCGTCGCGCAGCTCGACGATCTTTCGGGCGCGGCGCTGCACCGCGCGCTCCACCGGCAGGCCGCGCGCGCATGGAAATCGCGCGGCTTCTACCGTCTGCTCGATCGCATGCTGTTCATCGCGGCGAAGCCCGAGGAACGCTGGAAGGTGCTCGAGCGCTTCTACCGGCTCGATGCGGGGCTGATCGAACGCTTTTATGCCGCGCGATCGACCCTGTTCGACAAAGCGCGCGTGCTCGTCGGCAAACCGCCGTTGCCGATCAGCCGCGGCCTCAAGGTGGTATTTGAACGATGACCAGCGCAGCGGTGATAGGTGCCGGGTTCGGCGGGCTCGCGCTGGCGATCCGGCTGCGCTCGGCGGGGATCGAGACGACACTGGTCGAGGCGCGCGACAAGCCGGGCGGCCGCGCCTATGCGTGGGAGCGCGACGGCTTCACCTTCGACGCCGGGCCGACGGTGATCACCGATCCGGATTGCCTCAAAGAGCTGTGGCGGCTGTCGGGGCGCGACATCGCCGACGATGTCGAACTGGTCCCGGTCAGCCCGTTCTACCGGCTCAACTGGCCCGACGGGACGATATTCGACTATTCGAACGACGATCCCGCGCTGATACGTCAGATCGCCGCGCTCGAGCCGGCGGACGTGGCCGGCTATCGCGAGTTCCTGCGCTATTCGGAAGGCGTCTACCGCGAGGGCTATGAGAAGCTCGGGCATGTCGCCTTCCTCGACTTCGCGTCGATGATCCGCGCGGCGCCGGCGCTGGCCAAATATCAGGCATGGCGCTCGGTCTATGCGATCGTCGCGTCGTTCGTGAAGAACGAGCGGCTGCGCGAGGCGCTGAGCTTCCACACTTTGCTCGTCGGCGGCAATCCGTTCACCACCAGCGCGATCTACGCGCTGATCCACAAGCTCGAGAAGGACGGCGGCGTGTGGTTCGCGCGCGGCGGGACCCACGCGCTGATCCGCGCGATGGTGACGCAGTTCGAGCGGCTCGGCGGGACGGTGCGGCTGAACGACCCGGTCGAGGAGATCGAAACGCTCGGCGACCGCGTGACCGGCGTGCGCACGAAGAGCGGCTGGTCGGGCGCGTTCGACGCGGTCGCGACCAACGCCGACGTCGTCCACAGCTATCGCGACCTGCTCAAGGGCTCGGGGCGTGGCGCGCGGGTGGCCCAGGCGCTCGAGAAGAAGCGCTTCTCGCCCTCGCTGTTCCTCGTCCATTTCGGGATCGAGGGCACTTTCCCCGAGATCCCGCACCACATGATCCTGTTCGGCCCGCGCTACAAGGAGCTGCTGACCGATATCTATCAGCACGGCGTGCTCAGCGCCGACTTTTCGCTCTATCTCCACCACCCGAGCGTGACCGATCCGGGCATGGCGCCGCCGGGCTGCTCGACCTTCTATGCGCTCGCGCCGGTGCCGCATCTGGGCAAGCTGCCGATCGACTGGGAGCAGGTCGGCCCGGCCTATGCGCAGCGCATCCTGATCGAGCTCGAGAAGCGGGTGATCCCGGGGCTGCGCGGGCGGATCAGGACGATGTTCCATTACACGCCGGTCGATTTCGGGCGCGATCTCAACGCGCATCTCGGCTCGGCGTTCAGCCTCGAGCCGCTGCTGACGCAGAGCGCCTTCTTCCGCGTCCACAACCGCGACGATCGCATCCCCAACCTCTATTTCGTCGGGGCGGGCACGCATCCGGGGGCGGGGATTCCCGGCGTGGTGGGATCGGCCAAAGCGACCGCCGCGCTGATGCTCGATGACCTGCGGCGCTAGGTCGACGCCTTCCACCTCCGTTCGCTCGACACGAACGGGCTAGAGGATGGCTCTTCCCCGAGACCAGCTCGTCGCCTTCGCGCGCGATTCGATCGCGCGCGGCTCCAAGAGCTTCGGGCTCGCCAGCCGATTGCTCGATCCGGTCGTGCGCGAGCGCGCCTGGCTGCTCTATGCCTGGTGCCGCGCGTGCGACGATCTCGCCGACGGGCAGGAGCTGGGGCATGGCCGCGCGATCGTGGCCGATCCGGCGGCGCGGCTCGCGCTGATCCGCGAGCGGACCGAGCGCGCGCTGGCCGGCCAAAGCGTCGACGATCCGCCGTTCGACGCGCTCGGGCGGGTAGCGGCGGAGGCGCGCATCCCCCACGCCTTGCCGCGCGATCTCGTCGCCGGCTTCGCGCTCGACGCCGACGGCTGGCGGCCGCGCAGCGAGGACGATCTGCTGCGCTACTGCTATCATGTCGCCGGCGTCGTGGGCGTGATGATGGCGATCGTGATGGGCGTGCCGCCCGACGACGAGGCGGTGCTCGACCGGGCGTGCGATCTCGGCCTCGCGTTCCAGCTCGCCAATATCGCGCGCGACCTCGGCGAGGACGATGCGGCGGCACGCTGCTACCTGCCGCTCGACTGGCTGAGCGAGATGGACATCCCGCCCGGCGAGCAGATGAAGCCGCACTATCGCCCGCGCATCGCGGCGCTGGCGCGGCGGCTGGCGGCGCTGGCGGGGCGCTACGAGCAAAGCGCGCGGACCGGCGCGGCGGCGCGGCCGTGCCGCGCGGCCGGGGCGGTGCTCGCCGCGGCGGGGATCTATGGCGACATCGCGCGCGAGGTGGCGCGCCGGGGGGAAGCGGCGTGGGACCGACGGGTGGTCACGAGCAAGGCGGCGAAGCTCGGCTGGGTGGCGAAGGCGGGGTGGCAGGCGGCGCGGCGGACCGGTTTTCCGGATAAGGCGCGTGTGGGATTATGGAGCCGTCCGCAGGCAAGCTAATCCCGTCATTGCGGCGGTCGCCGGAATGACGACCTAGGAACGGCCGGCC
>CAXTMX010000057.1:0-18620 GCA_964245585.1 uncultured Sphingomonadaceae bacterium
CCGCCAGGGGCGCCACGTTCGATCCCTCCGCCGGCCGCTCGATCGAGACGGCGGCGAGCGGCTGATCCGAACGCGCGCGGGCGCGCACGGGCTTGGCATGGGGCGCGTCGGCCGGAGCCGAGGGCGCAGCAGGAGGCGGCACGGCGCCGCCCGCGAGCGGCCCCGACGGCGTCTTGGCCGTCACGACGGCGGCGGGCGCGGCGCTCTCGGCGGGCGCCGGCGCGGGTGCGACCAGCGCGGTCGACGCAGCCATCTTCAGCGCTTCGAGCACCGCGCGCATCTGATCGCCGACCACCGGCTCGGGCGCGAGCGGCGACGAGACGGGGGATGGAACGATGGGATCGGAGCCAGCGGGGGCGGCAGCGGCAGGCGCACGCGGCAGGCCGGGATCGTCCGCCAGCGCCGGCACGGCCGGGACGGGCGGCGTGAGCGCCATCGCCGCCGGCACGGCGGGAGCAGCGGACGCGGCGTCCGGTCGGGCGGGCAAGGCGGACAGAACCGGCAAAACCGGCGGCGGCACGCTCGCCCTGGCCGGCGCGGTCCTGGCCGGCGCCGTGAATGCTGCGCTCACCGTGGCGACCGGAACGGCCGGCAGCGGGGGCAGCATCGGTGGCGGGCTCAACGGCACCGGGCTGGCGAACGGATCGCTTTGAACAGTCGCCGCCGCGTCGGTCCCGGTCGGGTCGTCGCCGCCCGGCGCGGCGGCCTGCTCGGGCGACGCGTCCCCAGGCTCGCTCGACACCCCCGCAACATGCGCGAGCAGCGCTGCGAACAGTGCTTCCACCGTCCCCGGCGCGGCCGGCTTGTCGGCCGCCGGCGTCGGCGTCTGCGGCAAGGAGGGCAGCGCGCCGATCATTCGATGTCCCCTTCACGGCGCAGCGTCCGCCGGCCAAGTCCTCGAAGCCGGCGCTCGGCATGCCGCGCGAGCGCCGCGGCCGCCCGCGCATCGAGCTTGTCGGCGCTTTCGTGGCGACGGCGCGCCTCGTCGCGCGCATCCGTCCGCGCCGCGGCGGTGGCGCGCGCGCCGACGATCGCGTCGGCGAGGCTCGCGCGCGCATGATCGAGCCGGCTGGCCAGTTCGTGGACCCCGGCGAGCGTCATGCCGCTGCTCGTCCCGGAGCTTTGGAGCAGGCCGCTGCGCATCGCGCCCAACCGGTCGACGCTCGTCTCGAGCGACGCCACCGCGCCCTGCGCCGCGCTCGCGGCGGCGGCGGCATGGGAATGCTGGACGCGGCGCACGCGCGCGATCCGGGCGCGCGAGGCGGCGAGGCGCTTCATGCCCCGAAGCCTTCGAGCAACGCGGCGCGCGCTTCGGCGAAGCCGATCCGCTCGGCCGGCGCCTGGCGCAGGAAATCGAGCATCTCGGCGCGGCGCGCGAGCGCCTCGTCGATCAGCGCGTCGGCGCCTTCGCGGTAGGCGCCCATCAGGATCAGGTCGCGATTCTCTTCGTACGCCGCCCACAGCCGGCGCACCGCGGCGGCGGCGGCGGCCTGCGCCGGATCGACGATGTCGCTCATCACCCGGCTGAGCGAGCGGCCGAGGTCGACCGCGGGAAACACGCCCTGCTCGGCCAGGCCACGCGACAGCACGACGTGCCCGTCGACGCTCGCGCGCGCCGTATCGACGATCGGATCGTCCTGGTCGTCGCCGTCGGCGAGCACGGTGTAGAGCGCGGTGATCGAGCCGCCGCTGCGCACGTCGGCGCCGGCGCGCTCGATCAGCCGCGGGATCAGCCCGAGCGCGGACGGCGGATAGCCCTTCATCGTCGGCGGCTCGCCCAGCGCCAGCCCGATCTCGCGCTGCGCATGCGCGACGCGGGTCAGGCTGTCGAGCAGCAGCAGCACGCTTTTGCCCTGCGCCCTGAAATATTCGGCGATCGCGGTCGCGCGCATCGCGGCGCGCAGGCGCAGCACCGGCGGATGATCGGCCGGCACCGCCACGACCACGCTCTTGCGCCGCGTCGCCGGGGTCAGCTTGGTGGCGAGGAAATCGGCGACCTCGCGGCTGCGCTCGCCGATCAGCCCGACGACGATCACATCGGCCTCGGCGCCCTGGAGCATCTGCCCCATCAGCACCGACTTGCCGACGCCCGATCCGGCGACGATCGCGATCCGCTGGCCGACGCCGGCGCTGAGCAAGGCGTTGATCGCGCGCACGCCCGTATCGAACGGCTGGGTCACGCGCGCGCGATCGAGCGGATTGCCCATCCGCCCCATCAGCGGCCAGCGCTTCGCCGTCGGGATCGCGCCGAGCCCGTCGAGCGGATGGCCCAGCGCGTCGATCACCCGCCCGAGCAGCGCCTCGCCGACCTCGGCCACGCCGCCGCGCCGATCGGGCTCGACCCGCGCGCCGGCGCTGTGCGGCGCGCCATGATCGAGCGCCATCAACAGAGTGCGATTGCCGCGAAAGCCGATCACCTCGGCGCGCGCCTTATGCCCTTCGGCGTCGATCACGCAGGCGTTGGCGCCGACCGGCTGGACGAACCCCGTCGCCTCGAGCATCAGCCCGTCGAACGCCACAAGGCGCCCGATCCGGCGCGGGCCGAACTCGGCCGCGTCGACCCGATCGAGCATCGCCGCCGCCTGGCGCGTCATCAGCCCGTTCATCGCGCGGCGCCCATATTGTCGAGCGCCGCGCGCAATTTCTCGAGCCGCGCCTCGGCCCCGTCCTCGATCCAGCCGTCGCGCGTCTCGAGCCGCACGTTGCCTTCGGGAATGGCCGGATCGGCGGCCATCGCCACCGGCAGCGTCGCGCTGTCGAGCCGCGCCATGTCCGCCGGGTTGAGCCTCAGTGTCGCCGGCTGCGTCTCCTCGCCGATCAGCGCCGCGGCGGCTTGCGCGCGCGCGAGCAGCCCGCCCGTGTCGATCGCCACCTCGCCGACGATCTGGCGCACGAGCCGCTCGACCGTCTCGGCGAGCAGCGCCGCCAGCGCCTGGGTCGGCTCGGGCTGCATCGTCTCGACCGCTTCGACCAGCCGCGCCATCGCCGCGCGCTCGCTCACGAGCTCGGCCTCGGCCTCGCGCCGGCCCTCGTCATATCCTTCGGCGAATGCCTGCGCGCGCAGCGCCGACGGGTCCACGACGGGCGGCGGCGCGCGTCGGCCGCCGTCGCCGCCGCGCTCGGCCGACCAGGGCGTGAAGCCCGCCCCCGGCAGCCGCGTCCACGGCGACACCGCCGCCGCGCCGCCCGCGATCTCGGCGCCCCACAGGCTAGACATAATCGTCGTCCCCCTTGCCGCCGAGGCTGATCGTGCCCGCGGCGGCAAGGTCGCGCGCCACATTGAGCATCGCGCGCTGCGCCTCCTGCACTTCGGCGAGCTTCATCGGCCCGCGTTCCTCGATCTCGTCCTGGATCGACTGCGCGGCGCGGCTCGACATGCAGCCGAACACCTTCTCGCGCAGCTTCGGCTCGCAGCCCTTGAGCGCGACGACAAGGATCGCATTGTCGACCGAGCGCAGCAGCGTCCCCAGATTCTTCTCGTCGACCGCCATCAGATTGTCGAACACGAACATCTCGTCCTCGATCTTGCGCGCGAGCACCTTGTCGAGCTTGCCGAGCGCGCGGATGATGCGCTGCTCGCTGTCGGTCTTGGTGTTGTTGACGATCTTGGCCGCCTCGCTCGCGCCGCCGCGCACCGTCGCGGCCGGCTGCGGCGTCTGCGTCGCTTGGCGCAGCAGCGCGCGCTCGACGTCCGCCAGCGCCTCGGGCGAGACCGGCCCGAGCGTCGCGACGCGATAGATGATGTCGGCCTGGGCGCCTTCGTCGAGCAATTGCAGCACGGCCGCGGCGACCGACGGATCGAGGTGCGCGAGCACCACCGCGGCCATCTGCGGATGATCGGCGGCGATCATCGCCGCGATCGTTTCGGCGTCCATCCATTTGAGCGCGTCGAGGCTGTTGGTCCGCGCCGGCGGGGTGATCCGCGCGAGCATCTTCTCGGCCTTCTCCGGCCCCAGCGCGCGCTCCATCATCCCCTTGATCTGGGTGTCTGCGCCGAACCCGATCGAGGTCCGTGCGCGCGCGCGATCGACGAACTGGTCGAGCACCTCGTCGACCTCGTCCTCGGACACGTCGGCGACGTCGAACATCGCCCCGCCGAGATGCTGGACCTCGGCCGGCTCGAGCCGGCTCAGCACCTGCGCCGCCTCGTCTTCGGCGAGCAGCATCAGCAGGATCGCCGCGGCCTGGCTCCCGGCGGGGCCGGCGGCGGTGACGGCGCTTTCCTCGCTCATTGCGCGCCTTCCAGCGGCATGTCGGAGCGGATCAGGTCGCGCACGACCAGCGCCGCGCGATCGGGATCCTGGCGGACGAAGTTGCGGATCAGCTCGGCGCGCGCGGTATAGCCGGGCGCCGCCTCGATCATGTCGAGCGTGACGCGCCCGGTCGGGCTGCCCGACTGGTCGGCGAGCGCATTGGCGATCTCGCCGCCGATCTTGGCGCGTATTTTGGGGCTGGCCGGAGCGGCGGGCGCAGGCGCGGCGGAGCGGCGCTTGAGCAGCGGCCGGCCGATGCCGAACACGATCAGCGCGGCGACGCCCAATGCGCTCAGGTTGCGCACCAGCATGGTGAACCACGACGCGTCGTAGAACGGCGCCGGCGCATCCGCGGCGATATCGGCGAACTTGCGCGACGACAGCGCCACGACGTCGCCGCGCGCCGCATCGAACCCGATCGCGCCCTTGACCAGATCCTGGATCGCCGCGATCTCCATCGCCGTGCGGCGCTTGCCCGGCACGTCGCGCAACGCGACCGCGACCGACAGCCGCTTGACCGTGCCGACCGGATTCTTGGTCACCGAGACCTCGCGGCCGACATCGAAGCTGCGGTTGTAGGTCTCGTTGATCTTGTCCTTCGGGGCGGTATCCGCCGGCTTGCCCGTCGCGGGCGTCGCAGGCAGCGTTCCGCCCGGCGCCGCGGCGACCTTCGCCGCCGGCGGCGCCTGGTTGGAAAGCGTCCCCGGAATGCCGACGGCGGTCGGATTCCCTCCCGTACCGGCGCTGTCGTCGTTGGTTCGCGTGCCCTGCTCGGCGCGGACCGCGACGTCGTCCTTGGGGAAGCTCTCGCGCGTCGCCTGCGTCTCGGCGAAGTCGAGGTCGGCGTGGACCTCGGCGGTGAAATTGCCCTCGCCGACGATCGGCGTCAGCAGCGACGCGAGCGAGCGGCGGTAGCGGTCCTCGACGCGGTTCTGTACCGCGACCTGGCGGTCGGTCGCCTGCGCGGTCGCGTCGCCGCCCGGCTGCGACAGCAGACGCCCGCCCTGATCGACCACCGACACGTCGTCGGGCGCCAAGCCCGCCACCGACGAAGCGACCAGATGGACGATCGCCTGGACCTGATTGTCGCCGAGGCTGCGCCCGCTGCGCAGCCGCAGCATCACCGACGCCTGCGCCTTGGCCTCGTCGCGCAGGAACACGCTCGGCTGCTCGACCGCGAGGTGCACCTTGGCGCTCTCGACCGCGTCGATCGCCTCGATCGTGCGCGCCAGATCCATCTCGCGCGCGCCGCGCAGGCGCTCGCCCTCGACCGCACGGCTCGCGCCCATCGGCAGCGACGCGATCAGTGCCTCGCCGTCGGGCGCGCCCTTGGGCAGCCCCTGGCTCGCGAGCAGCATCTTGGCCTTGTAGAAATCGTCCTCGCCGACCGACAGCGCGCCGCTCGAGCGGTCGATCGCATAGGCGATCCCCGCCGTCCCGAGCGCGCCCGCCGCCGCCTCCTTGTCGCTATCGCTCATCCCTGCGAACAGGTCGCGCTGCGGCGCCTCGCGCAGCGACAGCCACGCCAGCGCGGCCAGCCCAAGCAAGGCGATCAGCCCGATCATCGGCAGGCTGCGCGCGACCGCGGGATCGCGCGTCAGGCTCGACAGCCGGGCAAACGCCGAGCCGCCGGCGCCGCGCACGGTCACCGGCAGCTGGCGGGAGGTGGTGACCAGGTCGGTCGACGAAGCGGCGATGTCTGCCATCTTATACCGGCATGCTCATGATGTCCTTGTAGGCGGCGAGGAGCTTGTTCCTCACCTGCAGCGTCGCCTGGAAGCCGACCGACGCCTGCTCGCGCGCGAGCATCACCGCGGCGATGTCGGTGGTCTCGCCGCGCTCGTAGGAATCGGACAGGTCCGCGGCCTTGGCCTGCATCCCGTTGACCTGCTCGAGCGCGCCCTTCATCGCCGCGCCGAAATCGACGCCGGTGGCGGCGGCCGGCGCTTTGGCGGCGTCGGGCGCGCCGACGCCCGCGGCCTTCTGCAGCGCGCTGTTCTGCTGAAGGATCTGGCTGCGCATCGCGAGCAGGCTCGCCGGGCTGATCGGGTTCATCGTCCTGCTCCTCAGGCGGCCACGGTCGCGCGCATGTCGGCGAGCCGATAGCGCAGCGTGCGCTCGCTGATGCCCAGCCGCGCGGCGGCGCGGCTGCGGTGGCCGCCGGTCGCGTCGAGCGCGGCGCGGATCGCCTCCGCCTCGCTGTCACGCGCGACGTCGGCGAGCCGGCCGGCCTGGGCGGAACGGGCGTGGAAGGCGAGGACATTCGACGGCGCCGGGATGCTTGGCATGATGCGCTCGATCGAGAGGTCGTCGTCATCGATCCGCTCGCCGCTCCGCAGCAGCAGCGCGCGCTGGAGCACATTGTCGAGCTCGCGCACATTGCCCGGCCAATCGTGCGCCGACAGGCGGTCGAGCGCGGCGGGCGTCGGCCAGGCGAACTTCTCGTCGGCGCGGGTGTGGCGCAGCATCAGCGCCGCCGCGATCGCCGGAATGTCGAGCGGCCGCTCGGCCAGCGGACGCAGCGTCAGCGGAAGCACGTTGAGCCGCCAGTAGAGATCGGCGCGGAAGCGGCCTTCGGCCACCTCGGCGGCGAGATCGCGGTTGGCCGCGGCGACGATCCGCACGTCGACCGGGACCGGCTTGGTCGCGCCCACCGGCAAGACCTCGCGCTCTTGGATCGCGCGCAGCAATTTGGCCTGGAGCGCGAGCGGCAGCTCGGCGATCTCGTCGAGCAGCAGCGTGCCGCCCTCGGCCGCGCGGAACAAACCCTCGCTCGCGCCGGCCGCGCCGGTGAAGCTGCCCTTTTGATGGCCGAACAGGATCGCCTCGAGCATCGTCTCGGGCAGCGCCGCGCAATTGACCGCGACGAACGGGCCGTCGCAGCGCCGCGACGAGGCGTGGATATAGCGGGCCAGCCCCTCCTTGCCGGTGCCCGTCTCGCCGAGCACGAGCACGGTCGCCTCGCTCGCCGCGACCTTCTGCGCGAGCGCAAGATACATCGCGCTGTCGGGTTCGCCGCACGCCGGGCGCGGCGCCGGGCGGGCGAGTTCGGCGATCAGCGCGACGCCGAACGCCATGTCGCTCGACCCGAAGCGGACCCGCGCCGGCTGGCCGTTCGCGCGGCGGACGAGCGCGGGGGGCCCCTCGGCGAAGTCCACGACGATATCGCGGTGCGTGGCGCAGGCGATCTCGGAAATGTGCAGAATGCGTATTTTGTCGCGGATGGGCGGCTGGGTCGGATCGATCGTGGAGCAATTGAGGCCGGCGCCCCTCAGCCAGAGGGCAATCGCCGAAACTTGCCGCGCAAGCGCGTCACTCAATCCGATCATCTCGATGGCCCCCCGGCCGCTATTTGCTGTCCCGATCGAGTAGCTTCCATTAACTATTAAATGGTTAACGACGGCGCCGTTGATGCACGCGCGTATGTGCGTACTTTCTCGCCGGCCGCGGCGCGGGAGTTAATCATTTCCGAACGCGATTAAAGCCCGGACGGCGCCTGTCGTTATCCGGTTCGTGGCCACCTGCACAAAGCCGGTCGCCCCTTTGAGCGGGAAGGATTTTCGATGACTGTGATCAACACCAATTCGAGCGCGCTTCGTGCGCAGAACGGCTCGCGCATGGCCGAGGCGTCGATGAAGACCGCCATGGAGCGCCTGTCGACCGGCAAGCGCATCAACAGCGCCAAGGACGACGCCGCCGGCCTCGCCATCGCACAGACGATGACGTCGTCGATCCGCAGCATGGCTCAGGGCATCCGCAACGCCAACGACGGCAATTCGCTGGCGCAGACCGCGGAAGGTTCGCTGGACGAGGTCAGCAACATGCTCCAGCGCATCCGCGAGCTCGCGGTGCAGAGCGCCAGCGGCACCTATTCGAACAGCGATCGCACCAACCTTCAGGCCGAAGTCACCCAGCTGACCTCGCAGATCAGCGACATCGCCAACAACAGCACCTTCAACGGCAACGCGCTGTTCACCTACAGCGTCGACGCCGGCACTTTGTTCACGATCCAGACCGGCGCGAACGCGGCCGACAAGGTCGACATCACGGTGGCGAAGCTCGACAAGATCCGCCTGGTCACCGGCGGCGCCGCGATCACCGCCGGCACCGGCGTCACCGCCGCCGCGGCCGCGACCGCGGTCAGCATCGCGACCTCGGCCAATGCGCTCACCGCGATCACGGCGGTCGATCTGGCGCTGACGCAGGTCGCGACGGTCCGCTCGACGCTCGGTGCGTCGCAGAGCCGGCTCGATTCGGTCGTCAACAACCTGACCTCGAACGTCTCCAACCTGACCGACGCGCGCTCGCGCATCCAGGACGCCGACTTCTCGGCCGAGACGACCAACCTCGCCAAGGCCCAGATCCTGAGCCAGGCGGCGACGGCGATGTTGGCACAGGCCAACCAGAGCCAGCAGGACGTGCTCACGCTGCTTCGCTGAGGACAGGTCCCTCCTTGGCGATATGGCCCCCGGCGCATTGCTCCCCCGCGCCGGGGGCCATCTTCTGATTCCAGGCGGTGCCGCTTGAATGCGCCCCGTGCGGCCACTACCGCGGTGCCCGCAGCCGATGACCAGCCTCATTCCCGCCGCCACGCTCGTCCTGTTCCGCGCGCCCCAAGGCGCTGGCGCGGCACCCGAACTGCTGATGGTCGAGCGTGCGGCGATCATGGCCTTCGCCGGCGGCGCGCTGGTGTTCCCCGGCGGCCGGGTCGATCCCGGCGATCATGCGCTCGCGGCGCGCTTTCCCTCATTCGATGCCGACGAAGCCGCGGCGCGCATCGCGGCGATCCGCGAGACGCTCGAGGAGACCGGCATCGCCGTCGCGCTCGATCCAGCGCCCGATCCCGCGACGATCGCCGCGCTGCGCCGCTCGCTCGCCGCCGACGGGGACTTCGCCGCTTCGCTCGCCGCCGCGGGGATCACGCTCGCGCTCGATCGGCTGGTGCCGTTCGCGCACTGGCGCCCCAATGCCCGCATGACGCGCAACTTCGACACGCGCTTCTACCTCGCGTCCGCGCCGGCCGACGCCGCTCCGCTGGTCGACGGCACGGAGAATGTGGTCGCGTTCTGGGGGAGCGCCGCCGCCACGCTGGCGAGCTCGGCGCGGATCATCTTCCCGACGCGCCGCAATCTCGAGCGGCTGGCCCGCTTCGGCTCGTTCGGCGAGGCCGCCGCCGATGCCTGGCTCCATCCGGCCGAGCCGATCACTCCCTGGATCGAGCAACGCGAGGGCGAACCCTGGCTATGCATTCCGGAAGGGCTCGGCTATCCGGTCACGGCCGAGCGGCTAGCCGAGGTGCTGCGCGGCTAGACTATTCGCGAGCGCCGGATCAATCGGTCGCCTCGGCCCGCTCGCCGAGCGCCAGCGTGCGCAGCCGCGCCGCGTCGGCGATCTCCTTGCCGAGCAGCTTGAGCGTGGCCTCGACCTTGGGATCGACGCACTTGCCCTCCGGGGTGAACGCCGGCTCCATCGTGTTGATGGCCACGCCGAGCGGCGTATTCCAGCCGCGCAGCGCGTGGACGATGCCGCGCAACGCGGTCAGCGTCGTCACCGCGCCCTGCCACCCCGCGCCGGTCGCGATCGCGCCGACGGGGCGGCCATCGAAATAGGGCCGCGCGTCGGCGCGCATGTCCTCGGTATAGTCGAGCGCGTTCTTGACCAGCCCGGAGACGCCGCCGTGGTAACCGGGCGAGCCGATCAGGATGCCGTCGGCGCGGCGCAGCTCCGCGATCAGCGCGGCGGCGTTGGCGGTGCGTTCGGTCCGCTCGGGCGCGTACATCGGCATCTCGAGCGCCAGCCCGCCGATCAGCAGCGTGCGCGCGCCGTTCTCCTCTGCGCCGGCGAGCGCGACCAGCAACGCCTTCTCGGTCGACGAGTTCGGCCGCAGCGTGCCCCCGATCGCGACGACATAGGGCTGGCGGGCGGGGGCGGCGCTGTCGTTCGCTGAACTCATCGCGGGCATCTCATCCGATTCGTGGGGAAGGCCCGACGCTGATAAGACTTCGTCGCGCCCAAGCGAAGCGCCGATTGGCGGCTCAGCCGAGCTCGAACAATCCGGCTGCGCCCATCCCGCCGGCGGTGCACATCGACACGACGACATGGCGTGCGCCGCGGCGCCTGCCCTCGATCAGCGCGTGGCCGGCGAGCCGCGCCCCGCTCATCCCGAACGGATGGCCGATCGCGATCGCCCCTCCGTCGACGTTGAGCTTCTCGGGATCGATGCCGAGCTTGTCGCGGCAATAGAGCGCTTGGCTTGCGAACGCCTCGTTGATCTCCCACAGACCGATGTCGTCGACCGTGAGGCCGGCGCGCGCGAGCAGCTTGGGCACGGCGAACACCGGGCCGATCCCCATTTCCTCGGGCGCGCATCCCGCGACCTGGAAACCGCGATAGATGCCGAGGATCGGCAGACCCTCGGCCTCGGCGGTCGCGCGGTCCATCACGACGCAGGCGGACGCCCCGTCGGACAATTGGCTGGCGTTGCCGGCGGTGATGTTGCGGCCCTGCTCGATCACCGCGCCGCCGGTCCATACCGGCTTGAGCGTCGCGAGCTTCTCCGCCGTGGTGTCGCCGCGCACGCCCTCGTCGCGGTCGAGCGTCACCGTCTCCTTGCCGGTCTCATTGCCTTCCTTGTCGAACAGCGCCTTTTCGACCGTGATCGGCACGATCTCGTCGGCGAAGCGGCCCGCCGCCTGCGCCGCCGCGGCGCGCTGCTGGCTCTGCGCGGCGAAGTCGTCCTGCGCCTCGCGGCTGACGCCGTAACGCTCGGCAACCACCTCTGCCGTCTCGATCATCGCCATATAGGCGTGCGGCTCGGCGGCGATCACCGCCTCGCTGACGCTGCGAAAAGTCGGCACATGCTTGTTGATGGTCAGCGAGATGCTTTCGACCCCGCCGGCGACCGCCACGTCGATGTCGCCGGCAATGATCGAACGCGCGGCGAGCGCGATCGCGTTGAGGCCCGATCCGCATTTGCGGTCGAGCGTGAAGCCGGGGACGGTCTGCGGCAGGCCGGCGGCATGGACGGTCAATCGGCCGAGATTATAGCCATGGGTGCCCCACTGGTTGCCGACGCCGAGGAACAGATCGTCGATCCGCGCCGGATCGATCCCGGCGCGCGCGATCGCCGCCTTGGCCACATGGGCCGACAGGACCGGCGCCTCGGTGTCGTTGAACGCGCCACGATAGGCTCGACCCACGCCGGTGCGCGCCGTCGAGACAATCACCGCTTCGCGCATATCGATTCTCCTGTGTCGTTGCGCATCGCGCGCTCGGCGTGCGCCGCATATAGGAAGAAACCGTCCACCTTCGAGAAAAAAATCATTCGTGTGGGCCGTCGCCGGGCGGGCAATTGGGTTGACGCTTTCTCTGACGCGTTGCAGCATGGACCATGGCCGCATCCCCGCCGATCACGCAAAACCCCGACATCCGCTTCCTCGGCAAGCTGCTCGGCGACGTCATTCGCGCCTACGGCGGCGAAGCGTTGCTGCGCCGCATCGAATATATCCGCTCGGCATCGGTCGATCGCCACCGCGGGATCGCCGAGGCCGACACGATCGATCCCGGGCTCGAGGCGCTGTCGCTCGACGATACCTTGTCGTTCGTGCGCGGCTTCATGCTGTTCTCGATGCTTGCCAATCTGGCGGAGGATCGCCAGGGCGTCGCCGCCGAGCCCGAGGCCGATCTGGCGCATGCGCTTGCCCGGCTCGAGCGCGAGGGCATCGGCCGCGACAAGGTCCTCGAGCTGCTCGATCATGCGCTGATCGTCCCCGTGCTCACCGCGCACCCGACCGAAGTGCGCCGCAAGAGCATGATCGACCATCGCAATCACATCGCCGATCTGATGCTGGCGAAGGACGCCGGCGCCGAGGAGACGCGCGACGGCGAGCTGATCGAGGAGGCGATCTTCCGCCAGATCGCCCTGCTCTGGCAGACCCGCCCGTTGCGCCGCGAGCGGCTGTACGTCGCCGACGAGATCGAGACCGCGCTCGCTTATCTGCGCGACATCCTGCTGCCGACGCTGCCCGCGCTCTACGCGCGGTGGGAGCGCACGCTCGGCCATCGTCCGCCGAGCTTCCTGCGGCTCGGCAACTGGATCGGCGGCGACCGTGACGGCAATCCCAACGTTGTCGCCGCCTCGCTCGAGCTGGTGCTCGCGCGCTCGGCCGAGGCGGCGGTCGGCTATTATCTCGAGGCGCTCCACGCGCTCGGCGCCGAGCTGTCGATCTCGACCGAGCTGGCCGAGGTCAGCGCGGAAGTCCTGCGCTTCGCCGAGGGCAGCCGCGACGCCGGCGCGACCCGCGAGGACGAGCCTTACCGTCGTGCTCTCTCGGGCATCTATGCGCGCACCGCCGCAACCTATCGCCGCCTGGTCGGGCGCGATCCGGCGCGGCCCGCGAGGATCGTCGCCGAAGCCTATCCCACGCCGCAGCACCTGCGCACCGATCTGGTGGCGATCGCGCATGCGCTCGGCGCGAGCGGCGGCGGCGCGCTGAAGAGCGCGGGCGCGCTCGGCCGGCTGATCCGCGCGGTCGAGACGTTCGGCTTCCACCTCGCCACGCTCGACCTGCGCCAGAATGCCGACGTCCACGAGCGCGTCGTCGCCGAACTGCTCAAGGTCGCCGGGGCCGAAGCGGACTATCTCGCGCTCGACGAGGACGCGCGCGTTGCCTTGCTTCGCGCCGAGCTGGCGAGCCCGCGCCCCCTGTCGAGCGATTTCGGCGCATATTCGGACGAGACCCGCTCGGAGCTGGCGATCGTGCGCGCCGCCGCCAGGGCGCACGCGCTGTACGGGCCGGGCTGCATCACCACCTACAATATCTCGAAGGCCGAAAGCGTGTCGGACATGCTCGAGGTCCACATCCTGCTCAAGGAGGTCGGCATCTATCGCCCGCCGCCCGCCGGCAGCGGTGACGCACCCGCCTGCCCGGTCATGGCGGTGCCCTTGTTCGAGACGATCGGCGATCTCGAGAACGGACCGGCGGTGATGGCGGCCTGGTTCGCCCTCCCCGAGAGCGCCGCGATTGCCAGGGCGCGCGGGCATCAGGAAGTGATGGTCGGCTATTCCGACTCGAACAAGGACGGCGGCTATCTAACCTCGGTGTGGAGCCTCCACCAGGCGAGCCGCGCGCTCGCCCCGGTGTTCGACGAGGCGGGCGTGCGGATGCAATTGTTCCACGGGCGCGGCGGCGCGGTCGGGCGCGGCGGCGGATCGTCATTCATCGCGATCCGCGCGCAGCCGCCCGGGACCGTCGCCGGGCGCATCCGCATCACCGAGCAAGGGGAGGTGATCGCCGCCAAATACGGCACGCGCGAAAGCGCGATGAGCAACCTCGAGGCGATGGCCTCGGCGACCTTGCTGGCCTCGCTCGAGCCGCCTGGTCTCAACCCGGCCGACTACGAGCGCTTCGCCGGCGCGATGGAGGCGCTGTCGCGCGCCGCCTTCACCGCCTATCGCGACCTCGTTTACGGCACCGAGGGCTTCCGCGCCTTCTTCCGCCAGATGACTCCGCTGCCCGAGATCGCCGGGCTCAAGATCGGCTCGCGCCCCGCGAGCCGGACCAAGTCCGATCGGATCGAGGATCTGCGCGCGATCCCGTGGGTCTTTTCCTGGGCGCAGGCGCGGGTGATGCTGCCCGGCTGGTACGGCGTCGGCCATGCGCTCAAGGACTTCGGCGACAAGGGGCTGCTGCGCGAGATGCTCGACGCCTGGCCGTTCGTCCAGGCGACGCTCGCCAACCTCGAGATGGTGCTCGCCAAGTCCGACATGGGTATCGCCCAGCGCTACGCCGAACTGGTCGAGGACCGCGCTGCCGGCGATGCGATCTTCGGCCGCATCCGCGACGGCTGGCAGATGACGCGCGACAGCCTGCTGTCGGTCACCCGCCAGACGCGGCTGCTCGAGAAGAGCCCGGCGCTCGAGACTTCGATCCGCCTGCGGTTGCCCTATATCGAGCCGCTCAACCACCTCCAGATTGAGCTGCTCAAGCGCCACCGCGCCGGCGAGGACGATCCGCGCATCCGCGAAGGCATCGAGCTCTCGATCAATGCGATCGCGACGGCGCTCAGGAACAGCGGATAGATTTAGGCTCCTCCCCCGGCACGGGGAGGGGGACCAGCCGCAGGCTGGTGGAGGGCCCTCAGCGAACGCAGCGCTCGGTGGAGAGCCCCCTCCACCACGCTTCGCGCGGTCCCCCTCCCCGTTCCGGGGAGGAGCTCAGCCCCCCGGCAGCTCCACCACCACCTCGAGCCCGCCGCCGTCGCGATTGCGCCCCGTCACGGTCCCGCCGTGCGCCTGCGCGATCGAGCGGGCGATGGCGAGGCCGAGGCCCAGCCCGCCGGTCGCGCGGCTGCGCGACGGATCGCCGCGCTCGAACGGCTCGAACACGCGATCGAGCACGTCGGCCGCGATCCCCGGTCCGCGATCGGCGATCGTCGCGACCAGCGTGGCGCCGTGCCGCTCGACCCGCGCCTCGCCGCCCCCGGCATAGGCCACCGCATTGTCCACCAGATTCTGGAACAGTCGCTCGAGCGCGACCGGGTCGCCGAGGACGGACGCCGGGCCGGATTGCACGCAGGAGAACTCCGCCCCCATCTCGCGCGCGTCCGCGGCGATCCGGGCAAGTAGCGCGGCGAGGTCGATGCGGCTGCGCGCGCCCGTCCCCGGCATGCCGCGCACGAAGCCGATCGTCGCCGCGATCATCGCGCGCATCTGCTCGATGTCGGCCTGGACCGGCACACGCACCGCGTCGGGCGCCCCCTCGATGCGGAAGGCGATCCGCGCCAGCGGCGTGCGCAGGTCGTGCGCGATCGCGCCGATCATCGCGGTGCGCTCGCGGTGCTGGCCGTGGAGCCGCTGCTGCATGACGTTGAGCGCTTGCGCGGTGGTGCGCAGCTCGGCCGGGCCCTCGACCGGCACCGATGGCGCGTCCGGATCGCGGCCGAGCTGGTCGGCGGCAATGGCGAAGCGGCGGATCGGCCGGGTCAGCCGCCGCGCGAACAGGAAAGCGAACGGCAGCAGCAGCAACGCGCTGACCCCGAACCACAGGATCGCGCGCCGCTGCCAGGCGCTGAGCCACGGCCGTTCGGGCGTGCGCACGATGCGCCAGACGCCGTCCTCGCCCTGCGCGCCGGCGACCACCGTGTTGAAGAAATAGGGCTCGCCGCGACGGATCGGCACGCCCGCATCGCTGCGCCGGCTGCGGAACGGAAACGTCCCGGCCTGGTCCGCCTCGTAGAACAGGCGCACCCGATCGAACGGCAGGCGCAGCCGGCGTGCCAGACGCGCGCTCAACCCGTCGTCCGCGATCATGTTGGCGGACAGCGGAACCGGCGCGGCCGCGCTGGCGACGGCGCGCAGCTCCTCGCGACGGAAGCGCCGCGGTCGTCCGCGCTCCTGCGCGCCAAGCGCGTCGGCGATCTCGGACAAGGGCACGAAATCGGGGCGCGGCTGCGGCAGCGAGACGAACAGAGCCACGTTGACCGCGAACGAGACCGCGAGGCTGAGCAGGATCAGCAGCAGCGTCTGCCACAGGATCGGCAGGCCCGGGCGAGTCACGCTTCCTCCGCCTTCAAGGCGAACAGATAGCCTTCGTTGCGCACGGTGCGGATCGGGTCGTCTGGACCGAGCTTCTTGCGCAGGCGGCTGATCGTCACGTCGATCGCGCGATCGTACATTTCGGCGTCGGCGCCCTTGGCGTGATCGATCAGCTGGTCGCGCGACAGCACGCGCTGCGGCCGATCGAGGAACGCGGCGAGCACGCGAAACTCGGCGTCGGTCAGCGCTGCCGCCGGCTGGCCGATACGCGCGACGCTGCGCTCGACCAGGTCGAGCGTCCATTCGCCGAACCGGCGGCGGGGCCCTTGCGCCGTGCCCGCATCGCCCGCGCGCCGGCGCAGCACCGCGCGGACACGCGCGAGCAATTCGCGCGGATTGCACGGCTTGGCGAGATAATCGTCGGCGCCGACCTCGAGCCCGATGATCCGGTCCATGTCGTCGCCCATCGCCGACAGCATGATCACCGCCGGCCGATCGGGCCGCCGCAGCCGCCGCACGATCGAGAGACCATCCTCGCCGGGCATCATCAGATCGAGAATTATCAGATCGAACGATTGCGCCGCGAGCCGCGCGTCGAGCTCGACGCCGTCGCCGGCCGTCTCCACCGCGAGGCTGTTGGCGCGCAGGAAATCGGCGATCAGCCCGCGCAGGTCGGGATCGTCGTCGACCACCAGGATGCGCGGCGCATCGCTCATCGGCCGCGCCGCTTGGCCGCGCCCGCGGCGCAGGTGATCGCCGTCGCCTCGGCCGGCGTCGGCTTCAGCACCGCCAGCCGCAGCGGCGCGGCGCCGAGCAGGGCGAAGCGCTTCACAGCCGCCCGGCGGAACTCGTCGCGCGTGATTCCGCGATTATAGTCGGCGTCGGCCGCGGCGACCGGCTGGGGAATGTTGAGCTGCGCCCAGCGCCCCGCCCCCATCGCGCCACCATACGCCTCGACCGCGGCGCGCTCCTCCTTGCTCAACTTGCCCTCGATCCAGCGCTGGCTCGGGCGCTGGTACAGCCTGATCTCCGGGGCGACGTCCTTCTCATAGGCGCTCAGCTCGGGCGGATCGAACTCGCCGTCGCGATCGGTGTCGAGGCGGCGGAAGAAGCGCTCGGCGTCGGCGGTGAATTCGGCTTGGCTAAGCTGCCCGTCATGGTCGGCATCGGCCGCGGCGAACCAGGCGGCGGCGGGATAGGGCTGGCCGGCCGGCGCGCGGAACGGCTCCCCCATCGGGGCGATATAGAGCTGCTCGGCGAACGGCCGGCACCCGCGCTCCTTGCCGGTCGGGCGGTCGGGCAGGCCGGGCTGGGCGAGCGCGGCACCTGATAGAATAAGCGTCACATAAAACCCCGTTCGTCCCGAGCGAAGTCGAGGGACATTCGACGGTGGGAACGTGTCTCGACTTCGCTCGACACGAACGGGGTTGGGGTTTTCACTCATGCCTGAGCGCATCGATCGGATTGAGCGAAGCCGCGCGCCGCGCCGGGAAATAGCCGAAGATCACCCCGATCGCCGCCGAGAAGACGAACGCCAGCAGGTTGATCTTCACGTCGAACACGAACGGCACCTGCATCAGCGGCGCGAGCAGCAGCGTCGCGACCAGCGCGAGGATCAGCCCGATCACCCCGCCGAGGCACGCGAGCGCGACCGCCTCGACCAGGAACTGGAGCAGCACCTCGCGCGCGACCGCGCCGATCGCGAGCCGGATGCCGATCTCTCGCGTCCGTTCGGTCACCGACACCAGCATGATGTTCATGATCCCGATCCCGCCGACGAGCAGGCTGACCGCGGCGACGGCGCCGAGCAGCGCGGTCAGGATCTTGGTGGTGCCCTGGAGCGTGTCGGAAATCTGCTTGGTGTCGAAGATGTTGAAATCGTCCTCCTTGCCCGCGATGCGCCGCCGCTCGCGCAGCAGCGTCTGGAGCGAGGACTGGATCGCCGCCGTGTCATAGGCCGGATCGACCGAAACGAGGATCGTGCGGATGTTGCGGTTGCCGGTGAAGCGGCGCTGGACGGTCTTGATCGGCATGATCACGACATCGTCCTGATCGTTGCCGAACCCGCCCTGTCCGCGGGTGCTGAGCGTGCCGATCACCTCGCACGAAATGTCCTTGATGCGGAAGCGCTGCCCCAGCGGGTTGCCGCGCTGGAACAGGTTCTGCTGGACGGTCGAGCCGATGATGCACACCGCCTTGCCCGCCTGCTCTTCGGCGGGCGTGAAGCTGCGCCCGCGGTCCAGCTTCCACTGCTGCGCGACGAGATAGTCGTTGGTCGTGCCGTTGATCGTGGTCGACCAGTTCGACGCATTGCGGATCGCGATGCCCGATGATTGCGCCTGCGCCGCGACCGCGGTCACGCCGGCGATCTGGCCGCGGATCGCCTCGACGTCCTCGGGCTTGAAATCGGGCGGCTGCGGCCCGCCGCCGCCGCGGCCGAAGCCTTGGCCGGGACGGACCTGGAGGATGTTCGCGCCCAGCCCCGAGATCTGCTCGCGCACCGCGGCGGTCGCGCCGTTGCCGAGCGTGACCATCGTCACCACCGCGGCGACGCCGATGACGATGCCGAGGATCGTCAGGAACGAGCGCAGCAGATGCGTGCGGATCGCGCGGATCGCGAGCAGGACGGTGGTGCCTAGCATGGCCTCAATCCTCCCCGCTCGCGGGGAGGGGACCGCCGGCGCAGCCGGTGGTGGAGGGGGATCGCGGCTGGGCGGAGAGCTTGCGGAGAGCCCCCTCCACCATGCTGCGCATGGTCCCCCTCCCCGTGCCGGGGCGGGTCATGCCCGCCTCTCCCCCCCCTCCCCCCGCCCGGGCTTGAAATGCACGAT
>CAXTMX010000058.1:0-18570 GCA_964245585.1 uncultured Sphingomonadaceae bacterium
CCACCACCGTGTTCGAGCGGCCGTGGCTGAAGCTCTGCTTGACCTTGCCCGTCTCGACCGTGCGCTTGATGCCCAGCGGCGCGCGCATGCCCAGCTTCGGCTTTTCGTTGTCGCTCATTGCGGTGCCCCGAACCCTTCGTTCATTTCGCCGACGCCGATGGGCCTTGCGAGTTTGCATCGCAAGGCGCGGCGTCGTCATCCAGTCCAATAAAGCTGCGCCACCGGCCGAGCGCGTCGGAGACGCGGGCGGCGGCAGCGGGTGCGATCAGCGCGATATGTACCACATTTTCGCGTCCGAGCGCCATCGACAATATGGCGCGGCTGGCCGGAATGACCAGTCCCCCGACATCCTGCCCCTCGACGTCGAGCCCGACCCGCAGCGCCTGGTCGAGCTTGCGCGACCCGTCGAGCGCGGCGTCGCGCGCGTGGAGCAGCAGGTCGACCGTCCCCTTGCGCGCGGCGTCGGCGATCTTCTCCGATCCGGTCAGCAGCGTGCCGGCGCGCGCCTCGAGCCCCAGCCGATCGAGCGCGTGACGCTCGAGCGCGGCCTCGATCTTCGCGGGCAGATCGTCGGGGATGATCACCGATGCGGTCTTGAACGCGCGTTGCAGCGCGCCTTTGAGCTTGCCCTTGGCCAGCGCAAGCTCGAGCGCGGCGCGATCGACGCCGATCCACGCGCCGCGCCCCGGCGCCCGCGCGCGGATATCGGGCGCGACCGTCCCGTCGGGGCCCAGCGCGAGGCGGATCAGCGCGGAGCGCGACCCGTGCGCGCCGCTGACGACGCAGCGGCGTTCGGGACTGTGCTCCGCCACACCCCCATCGCCGTTCGTGTCGAGCGAAGTCGAGACACGTTCCCCGCGCCGGACGTCCCTCGACTTCGCTCGGGACGAACGGGTGTGGGTGGTTTCTCCTAAACCTTCAAGGCGATCATTGTCCGTCATCCGCAGGGGCGTCCTCCTGCGTTGCGGCGGCGCCGTCCTCGTCCGCGAACCAGTGCGCGCGCGCCGCCATGATGATCTCGTTGCCCTGCTCCTCGCTCAGGCCGTAGTCGGACAGCACCCCGCCGCGCTCCGCCTCGGGGTTGGGCGTGCGGCGGCGCGGCTCGATCCGCTTCTTCTGGATCAGCTCGTCGGTCGCGAGGTCGGCGAGATCGTCGAGCGTCTTGATTCCCGCCTTGCCGAGCGTGACCAGCATCGCCTCGGTGATGTACGGCAGCTCGCCCAGCGCATCCTCGACGCCGAGCGCCGTGCGCTCCTCGCGGTTGGCGGCTTCCTTGCGCTCGAGCGCCTCGGTCGCGCGGCTCTGCAGCTCGGCGGCGAGCTCCTCGTCGAAGCCCTCGATCGATGCGATCTCGTTGAGATCGACGTAGGCGACCTCCTCGAGCGCGCCGAAGCCCTCGGCGACGAGCAATTGCGACAGCGTCTCGTCGACGTCGAGCTCCTGCTGGAACAGCTCGGATCGCTCGACGAACTCGCGCTGGCGCTTCTCGCTCGCGTCGGCCTCGGTCAGGATGTCGATCGCAGAGCCGGTGAGCTGGCTGGCGAGGCGGACGTTCTGCCCGCGCCGGCCGATCGCGAGGCTCAGCTGATCGTCGGGGACGACCACCTCGATCCGGCTTTCCTCCTCGTCGATCACGACCCGGCTGACCGTCGCCGGCTGGAGCGCGTTGACGACGAAGGTGGCGAGGTCGGGCGACCAGGGGATGATGTCGATCTTCTCGCCCTGCATCTCCTGGACGACCGCCTGGACGCGGCTGCCCTTCATGCCGACGCACGCGCCGACCGGATCGATCGAGCTGTCGCGGCTGATCACGCCGATCTTGGCGCGGCTGCCCGGATCGCGCGCGGCCGCCTTGATCTCGATCACGCCGTCGTAAATTTCGGGGACTTCCTGCGCGAACAGCTTCTTCATGAAGTCGGGATGCGCGCGGCTGAGGAAGATCTGCGGCCCGCGGTTCTCGCGCACCACCTTGAAGATCAGCGAGCGCACGCGATCGCCGACGCGCACCACCTCGCGCGGGATCTGCGCGTCGCGGCGGATGACGCCCTCGGCGCGGCCGAGATCGACCACGACGTGGCCGAACTCGACCCGCTTGACGACGCCGGTGATGATCTCGCCGGCGCGGTCCTTGAACTCCTCATATTGGCGTTCGCGCTCGGCGTCGCGGACCTTCTGGAAGATGACCTGCTTGGCGGCCTGCGCGGCGATGCGGCCGAATTCGATGTTGGGCAGCGGATCGACGATGAAGTCGCCGACGACCGAGCCCGGCTCGAGCTTCTGCGCTTCCTTCAGATTGACCTGCTTGAAATAGTCCTCGACCTCTTCGACCACTTCGACGACGCGCCACAGCCGCATGTCGCCGGCGGTGGTGTCGATCTTGGCGCGGATGTCGTTCTCGGCGCCGTAGCGCGCGCGCGCGGCGCGCTGGATCGCGTCCTCCATCGCCTCGATCACGATCTCGCGGTCGATCAGCTTCTCGCGCGCGACGGCGTCGGCGATGGCGAGCAGCTCGGCCTTGTTGGCGGAAATGGCGGTGGCCATCAGTCGGTCATCCTTCCTCTAGAATCTTGTCCGCGCCTTCCGTAGAAAGCGGCGCGGTCGCCTTGAGCAATGCCTCGGTCAGCTTGAGCTTGGCGCTGGCGACCGACGCGAACGGGATCGACACCTCGCCGAGATGGTCGGCGTGGAGCAGGACATGCTCGCCGACCAGCCCGTCGAGCCGCCCGTCGAACTGCTTGCGTCCGTCGAGCGGCACGGCCAGCCGGATCCGCGCGTCGAACCCTTTCCAGTCCTCGAAATCCTGGCGGCGCGTCAGCGGCCGGTCGATGCCCGGCGAGCTGACCTCGAGGCGATAGGCGCTCTCGATCGGATCGGCCTCGTCGAGCCGCTCGGAAATGCGTCGGCTCAGCGCCTCGCAATCGGCGAGGTCGAGCTGGCGGGTGTCGGGCCGCTCGGCCATCACCTGCAGCGTCGGATCGCTCGTCCCGCCGTTCATCCGCACGCGCACCAGCGCGAGGCCGAGCGCGTGCGCCTCGGGCTCGATCAGTCTGGTCAGCGCGGCGGTGTCGGTCATGCGATCCTTGAACCATGCGGTTTCGCGCGCCGGCCCCGGGAGGGAACCGACCTCGGCAAAGTTACCAATGTCGAAGAAGGCGTCGCTATAGGCGATCCGGTCGTCCGCGGCAAGACGCTACCTCGTGCGCAACATAAGCGCGGCGGAATGCGTTGCACAGCGGATCACAGAGGACCCAGCCATGCGCATCGCCACCATCCTCTTCTCCTCCGTCGCCCTCGTCGCCTGCGGCAGCCAGGCGGGGTCGCAGCCCGCCGTCGAGCAGGCGCCGATCACCGGCAGCCGCGCCGCGGCGGCCAAGCCGTTCGCCGCCACGCCGTTCGCCGACTTCGACTCGCCCTGGGCGATGACCTTCCTGCCCGACGGGCGGATGCTGGTGACCGAGAAGGCGGGGCTGCTGCTGCTGCTGTCGCCCGACGGCAGGCGGCGGGTCAGCGTCAAAGGCATACCCGCGGTCGACTCCGCGGGGCAGGGGGGGCTGATGGATGTCGTGCTCCATCCCGGCTTCGCGCAGAACCGCTGGGTCTATTTCAGCTTTTCCGAAGCGGGGCCCGGTGGCGGCAAGGGCGTCGCGCTCGCGCGCGGCCGGCTCGCGGAAGGCCAGGGAGCGGCGCGTCTCGCAGAAGTCGCGGTGATCTTCCGCGGAGCGCCCAAGGTGGCTGGCGACGGCCATTATTCGGGGCGCATCGCCTTCGCGCCGGACGGCCATCTCTTCTTCACCAATGGCGAGCGGCAGAAATTCACCCCGGCGCAGGATCCCGCAACGACGCTCGGCAAGGTCCTGCGCCTCAACGACGACGGCACCCCCGCTCGGGGCAATCCGCTCGCCGCCAAGGGCTTCGATCCGGCGATCTGGTCCTACGGCCATCGCAATCTGCTCGGCCTCGCGTTCGACGCGCAGGGAAGGTTGTGGGAGCAGGAGATGGGTCCGCGCGGCGGCGACGAGCTCAACCTGATCCTGGCGGGACGCAACTACGGCTATCCGATCGTCTCGAACGGCGATCATTACGACGGGCGCGACATCCCCGATCATCCGACCCGTCCCGAGTTCGAGGCGCCCAAGGTCAGCTGGAATCCGGTGATCTCGCCGGCCGGGCTGATGATCTATTCGGGCGCGATGTTTCCCGAATGGCGCGGCAACGCCTTCGTCGGCGGTCTGTCGTCCCAGGCGCTGGTCCGTATCGCGTTCGACGGCGACAAGGCGCGCGAAGCGGCCCGCTACGATATGGGCGCGCGCATCCGCGAGGTCGAGCAGGGCCCGGACGGCGCGGTGTGGCTGCTCGAGGACGGCGAAGACGGCAGCCGGGGCAGGCTGCTCAAGCTAACCCCCAAGCCCGCCTCGTGAACGCGGTCCAAGGGGCCCGCCGGCCCGTCGCCTGAAGGGGAGCCGTAGCTCCCCTTGGACGGACCGCGCCATGGCGTCACCAGCTGTGGCTGACGCGGACGCCGAAGGTCCGCGGCGCCGCCGCCGTTCCCGCGGGCCGGACGCCATTGGCCTGGAAGGCGATCAGATACTGCTTGTCGGTCAGGTTCTTGCCGAAGACCTTGAAGTCCCACGCCTTGTCCGGAGTCGTATAGCCCAATTGGGCATTGAGCAGCTGATAGGCACCCTGACTCTGCTGGCGCGTGTTCGTCGGCTCGTAATAGACGCGGCCCTGGAAATAGACGTCGGCGCGCGCGGTGATGAGGGCGCCGGACTCAAGATTGAAGCTTTTCTCCACCGCGACCGTGCCGGAGTAGCGCGGTGCCTGGTTGAGCCGCTTGCCCGAGGCATCGTAATTGCCGGTCGGTCCCGTCCGGGCGGCAAGATCGGTGACGTAGGGTGCGAGAGCGGCCGGTACCGGTGCTGCCGGAAACGCGGTATATTTGCCGCGCAACGCCGCGAGATTGGCGTCGATCCGGAAGGTCGGACTGAGCTTGACCGTCGTCTCCGCTTCGATGCCGTCGACCCGCGCGTTCGCGGCGTTAAGGATGGTCACGACCCCTGGGAGCAGCACCGATTGAAGCTGCAGATCCGTATAATCGTAATGGAATGCAGTGACGTTGAGGCGCAGGTGGCGGTCGAAAAAGTCACCCTTGAAGCCGCCTTCGTAGCTCCACAGATGCTCGGGATTGAAGGACGAGGTCGCCAGACTGGTAGCGGCGTAGTTGGTGCCGCCGCTCTTATAGCCGCGTGTGACGGATCCATAAAGGAGAATATCGGGCGTGACCTTCCAGTCGATGCCGAACTTCGGCGTCCAGGCATGGAACTTCCGCGACGTGTTGATGAGAATCGGGAAGCCTGGCAGCAGCGCGCCGGTCGTCAGGAAAAAGGTTCGCCGAACGGTGGAGTCGATGTCCTTTGTCTCGGTCGTATAACGAATGCCGGCCGTGACGCTCAGCTCCGGGGTGATGCGATAGGTGCCCTGCCCAAAACCGGCGTAGGACTCGGTTTTGAAGAACGGCAGCGAATTGATCTTGACGCCGGGCCCATAGAGCTCCGCGAAGACGTCCGTAAAAGACTTCTCGTAGAAGTAATAGGCGCCGGCGACGAGGTCGAGCCCGCCGAACTTGCCGTTGATGTCGAACTCCTGTGAAATCTGATGCTGGCGTTCCTGGAAATGGCCGACGATCAGGTTCAGCTCGGTCCCGTCATTGTCGGTGCCGACCTGATACCGGTTCCGCCGGTACGCGGTGAGCGACTTCAGCGTGATGTTGTCGGCGAGATGGAAGTTGATGTCCTCGGAAATGCCGAGGCCATGGACGCTGGTCGTCGACGGCGTGTTGATCGCGACCTTGCGGTAGTTGCCGACGATCGACGACGCCAAGGGCGCGGCCGGAAACGGCGCCTGCAGATGATAGAGCGATTGGAGATGCTCGCGCTGGAACACGTAATCCATGCGCGTCGTCGCATCGATCGTGTCGCTCAGCTCGACGCGGATCTGCGCCTTCACGCCGCCCCGGTTGGCGTTGTTGACGCCATTCCTGCCGGGCACGAGGTTCTTCTCATAGTCGTTGTGGCGCGTGTAATTGGCCGCGAAGCTGGCCTGCACCTTGCCGGGAACGATCGCGCCGCTGACATAGCCCTGGCCCTGGAACAGCGCGTAATTGCCGCCGGTGAGGACGATCTGCCCGGTGGTCTCGTCGGTCGGCGTCAGCGAGATGATGTTGATCGTGCCGCCGATCGCATTGCGGCCGTAGAGCGTGCCCTGCGGCCCGCGCAGCACCTCGATCCGGGCGACGTCGAGGAAGTCGTTGCCCATCGCCGACGGCCGCGCGATGTACACGCCGTCGATCTGCATGGTCACGTCGGGATCGGAGCCGTTCTGCACGTTGGTGGTGCCGATGCCGCGCAGCGTGATGACCGGGTTCGTGGTGGCGAGCGAGATGTTCAGGTTCGGCGTGAACTGCGCCAGGTCCTTGATGTTGGACGTCAGCGTCTTGTTGAGCTGATCGCTGGTGAAGGCCGAAATCGGCAGCGGCGTGTCCTGCAGCCTGGATGCGCCGGTCTTCGTCGCGGTGACGATGATGTCCGCCAGCCCGTTCGAGGGGTTTTCCGCCCCGGTCGCGGCGACGTCCGCGCCCACGGCGGCGGGCGTCGCCTGGGTCGCCTGCGGCTCGGATTGGGCCCATGCGTGCGCAGGCACGACGAAAGCCGTGGCCGCGGTACCAAGCCAAAGCTGCTTCACTAAGGTCTTCATCGGTTCACTCCCCAGACTGTAGCGCTCGTGAACCCTCGGGCCGAGCTGCGGACGGTGCATCAGCGTGCACTTGCAAATACCGTAATCGGGCCGGACCCCGCCCGAAGTCGCATCAGTTTGTGACGTCCGTTACGAATTGCCCGTGATAGGAACCAGCCGACCGATCGCGCTGAAGAAGGCGCCGCGGAATGCCGCGAGGAGCTGAAAAGATGAGGAAATCGGCAGTCCCGATGCTCGGCCTGGCGGCGGCGCTCGCCGTCTGCGCGGGGCCCGCCGACGCCGCGCCGCCGCCGCCGGCCCGGCTGCGGATCGGAACGTTCCTGACCGCGATCGACTATGCACCCTTCTATGTGGCGAAGCAGAATGGCTGCCTCGCCGCGCTCGCCCGCCGGCACGGACGCACGATCAACTATCGCGTGTTCCACAGCGTTCCCGCGATGAACGAGGCGGTCAACTCGGGCGCGCTCGACCTCATCCTCGAGGCCGACACCCCGGCCATCGCGCAGCGCGCGGCAGGCACGGACATCCGCGAGGTCCTTCCGCTGGCCGCTTTGTCACAGCAATTGTTGGTGCCGGCTGGTTCGCCCGCGCGGCGGCTCGCCGATCTGCGCGGCAAGCGCATCGGCGTCCTGCTCGGCAGCGGCTATCATTTCGCCGTCGTCGACGGGCTCGCGGCGGCCGGCGTCCGGCGGGACGAGTATCGCCTGGTCGATGTCGCGCCGACGGCCGGGGGGCCGCTGCTGGCCAACGGCACGATCGACGCGTGGGCGATCTGGCCGCCGATCCTGCAGGAGACGGCGGCGGCCGCGCCGGTCAGGACGATCGCCGGCAGCGTCGAGACGCTCAACGTCTATGCCTTCGCGGCCGGGCCGTTCATGGACCGCAACGGCCGGCTGATCGACGGCTTCGCCGGCTGCCTGCGCGCCGCGATTCGCTCGATCAGGCGGCGCGCGGCGCCGGCCATGGCGATCACCGCCGCGGAGACCGGCCTCCCGGCGCGCACCGTCGCGGCCGCCTGGCCGACGATGAGGTTCGGCTTCCGTGTCGATCCTGCGGCGTTCCGCGTGCTCAACGCGCAGGCCGCCTTTCTTTATAAGGAAGGCCATGTCCGCCGAACGGTGCGTTTCGACCCCTCGTCCTTCCGCGATCGCGGCGAAGGCGAATGATGCGCTCACAATGTGCTGGGACAGCATTGGAACGCGAAAGGCGGTCTATGATAAGGCGACGAGCTTGAGGCACGGGAACGGAACATGATCGCATTCCACCAGCGGCAGGAAAAGGGGGTCTACCCCTATGACATGATCACCCGGCCGTGGATCGAGACGGGCAAGCAGGGCGTGCGCCTGAAGCCCGTGCGCGAGGACGGCCAGGGCAGTTTCATCGGCCTCGTCCAGTTCGATCCGATGACCTCGTCGGGCGTCCACCAGCACCATGCGCCGGCGACGAGCCTGATGTTCCAGGGGTCGATCAGCGATTATCAGGAGACCTACGGCCCCGGCACGGTCTCGATCAACCTGGCCGACGCCACGCACGATGCGATCTCGTGGGAAGGCGCGTTCTTCGTCTCGCGGCTGGAGGGGCCGACCACCTATCTGCCGGTCGAGAACCTCCAGGCGATCCATTCCGGCGGCAGCGGCGAGGTCTTCTTCAATCCGGCGCCCGAGACGCTGCCGGCGATCGACTTCCAGCTGATGTCGGCGCGCCAGCTGGCGACGTCGATCCCGCGCCTGTCGCGCCGCATGCTGTTCGACTATGCCGTGGCGGCGGAGGACCACCGCTACGTCGAGCTCACGCTGTGGCCCGAGATGTCGATCCCCACGCATCGCGTCACCGAGCTCACCGAGTGGGTCGTGCTGGCCGGCGGCGCGACGATCAACAATGTCGCGGCGAACCAGGGCAGCATCGTGGTGATGGAGCCGGGCACCGAGGTGACGATCGAATCGCGCTACGGCTGCCGCCTGCTCGCCTGGGCGGACGGCCCGATCAGCTGGTCCGACGGCCGGACGCTGCCCGACATCTACGGTTTCTAAACTCCGATCCAGCAATCCGAACGGGGCTCCTGCGAAAGCGGGAGCCCAGGATAGGGTCGCGCGCCTCAAGACGCCATGAGCTTGAGCGCCGGCTCTTCCGTCGCGACGTGCAGGTATGGCATGACGCCCTGCTCGAAGCGATGGAGCGAGGCGAGCGCGTCCTCGTGCGGCATATTGCCCATGTTGCTCTGGAGCAGCAGCCGCTCGATGCCGCTCTCGTCGAGGATCGCCTGCAACCGGTCGCGCACCGTGTTCGCGCTGCCGACGATGAACGCACCCCGCTTGAGCGCCGTCGCGAAATCGGGCGGCAGCGTCTCGCGCGGCATCGCATTGTTGGCGCGCCACAGGTGCACCATGCTCTTGTACCAGTAATCGAACGCGGCGCCGGCGATGCGCTCCGCTTCCGCATCGGTCTCGCCGACGAAGGTCTGGTAAAGGCACGCCACGCCGGGCATCGGCGCATCCGGATAGAGGCCGGACCAGATCTCGCGGTAGCGCTGGCGCAGCAGGCGCAGCCGCGGCGGCGGGCCGTTGAGCGTGATGTTGAAGCCCTGGCGCGCCGCGAAATCGAGGTTCCGCTCGCTGAACGCGCCATACCACATCGGCGGCCCCCCCGGCTGGAGCGGGCGCAGCCACAGCGGCACGTCGTAATATTTGAAGAATTCGCCGCGGTGCGACAGCGTATCGCTGGTCATCGCCTTCTTGAGGACGGCGAGCGCCTCCTCGAAGATGTCGCGCGACTGCTGGGTGACGATGCCGAACAGGCCCGTCTCGAACGGCGAGGCGCCGCGTCCGACCCCCATGTCCAGCCGGCCGCCGCTGAGATGATCCAGCATGCAGATCTCTTCGAACAGCCGCAGCGGGATGTAGGCGGGGAGGACATAGACCATCGCCCCGATCCGGATCCGCTGGGTCCGCTGCGACAATGCGGCGAGAAAGACGTTGGGCGACGCGGCATGGCCAAGCGGCGTGGAATGATGCTCGGCGACGTAATAGGCCGTGAAACCGGCCTGCTCGACCGCCGCGGCATAGTCGAGGCGATCGCGATAGAGCTTGGCGACGGGCTCGCCGCGCGTATCGATATGATCGAATATGCAAAGTTCAGGCGTCGTCATCGGGCAGGCCCTCCTGTCGCCATTCTTCTATCCGCCCGCGTGGCCGGCCCGGATCACAGCGGCTTGCGACGATCCGGCAAGTGAATCCGGAGCGGGGCGTTCCAGGACCGCGACACCGGCTGCTTCTGTCATCACTTCGTGCGACGCGGCGGGTCCGGCGAAGGCGCCGCGGCCGGTCTTGTAACAAGATCGTGCGGGCGGCGCGCGGCACGCGGGCCGATTCCGCGTTCCTATCGGCCCCGCCCGGCCGTTTCGGCGGGATCGCCGGTCGCATGGCGCTGGGACTGTCGAGGAGGACGGCGAGGATTAGGACCATGACCGACGATATGCGATACAGATCGGGGAGATGCCGGTGAAATTCGGTTTATTTGGCGGCGCTTCCGCCGCGGCGAGCCACGAGACCACCGACGCCATGCGTGGGCTGGACCAGTTCATCGATCTCGTCGTCGAGGCCGAGGGCCTCGGCTTTCACGGCATCGCGCTGGTCGAACATCATTTCATGGGCACGGGACAGATTTCGTCGGCGCTGTCGCTGCTCGCCTATCTCGCCGCGCGCACCAAGCGCATCCGCCTCGGCACCGGGGTCGTCGTGCTGCCCTGGCACAACCCCGTGCTGCTGGCCGAGCAGGTCGCGACGATCGACCAGCTGTCCCACGGCCGCTTCGATTTCGGCATCGGCCGCGGCTACCGGCCGAGCGAGTTCGCCGGCTTCTGCATGACTCCGGCCGAGGCGAGCGCGCGCTACGAGGAGACCTATGCCTTCCTCAAGCGCGCCTGGTCGTCGAGCGAGCCGTTCCAGCATCGCGGCGAGTTCTGGTCGTTCGACAATGTCGTGATCGATCCGCCGGTGGTGCAGAAGCCGCATCCGCCGATGTGGGTCGGCGCGGCGAGCCGCGATTCGATCGTGCGCGCCGGCCGCGAGGGGCTGAACCTGCTGCTCGACCAGATCGGCACGGTCGAAGTCGTGGCCGAACGGATCGCGACCTATCGCAGCGCGGTCGAGCAGAGCGGGCGCGTCTTCGATCCGGGCACGGTCGGGGTGACGCGCGCGCTGCATATCGTCAGCAACCAGCAGGAATGGCGCGAAGCGCACGAGATGCGCGCCAAGCTGCTCGAGCATCTGCGCAAGCAGTCGGGGCAGGCGGGCGCCCCGCCGAAGGTCGAAAAGCTCAAGACCTTCTCGGACAGCTCGCTCACCATCGATGAGGCGGCGCTGATCGGTTATCCGCACGAGGTGGCCGAGCGCATCCAGAAGCTGAAGGACGCCGGCGTCGATTATATCCTGCTCGCCGACATCAGCGGTTCGCGCTATTCGCTGCGCACCTTCGCCAACGAGGTGATGCCGTTGTTCGCGGATCGGCCGGCGCTGCGGACGGTCTCGGCCTGAGCCGCGCGCCGCGAGGATTTCGATGGAAGACGTGTTCTACGCGACCGCGCATGGCCGGGTGCATTGCCGGGAGACCGGCAGCGGCCGGACCATCCTGCTGATGCACAGCAACGGCCGATCGGCTTACGAGTTCGACGATCTGGCTGCGGCGCTCGCCGATCGGTTCAGGGTCGTGTCCTGGGATATGCCCGGGCACGGCGACTCCGATCGGCCCGACCGCTATTTGAGCGTGCGCGATCTGGCCGATCTCGCGGTCGACATCGCCGCGCGCGGCGGGGGCAGCCCGATCGTCGGCGGATCGTCGATCGGCGCGACGGTCGCGCTCGCGGCCGGTTTCTTCCACCCCGATCGGATGGCCGGGGCGGTCGTGATCGAGCTGCCGATCGGCCGCGGCGGCGCCTGGTGGCGCGACAATTGGCCGATGGTGGAGACGATGTTCGGCGTTCCCGAGGAGGATCCCGCGCTCGTCGCCAAGCGCTACCGCCGCGTCCCGCCCGAGCTGGCCAAACGGCTGCGGATCGATCGGCACAAGGCCGGCGGCGCGGCGATGATGCGCGTGCTCTGGGCGGGCCGCACCGATGCCGACGCGACCCGCGAGCGGATCGCCGCGCTCAGCGTGCCGGCGCTGTTCGTCAACGGCGATCGCGGCCTTGCGACCGATGCCGGCGAGGTGCTGGCGACGCTCAACCCGGCGATCGAGGTGGCGGTGATCCCCGACAGCGGCCATTTCCCGCAGACCGACGATCCGGCCGCGGTCGCGCACGCGATCGGCGCGGCCTTCGCGGCCCTACCCTAGACGACAACAGGCGAGGACAGACCGGATGAGCGATCTCGAGGACGGTTTCGTCACGGTCGACGGGCACCGCATGCACTATCTCGCGACCGGCGAGGGAACGCCGTTCCTGCTGCTCCACAGCGGCGGCGCCTCGTGCCGGCAATATGCGCAGGTGATGCCGGCGATCGCCGCCGCGGGCCACCGCGTCGTCGCCTGGGACATGCTCGGGCACGGCGACACCGATCCGCTGCGGCACCATTTGACCATGGAGCAGCACGCCGCGCTCGTCGGCGGGTTCGCCGATGCTTTGGGGCTCGAGCGCTACCTCCTGTCCGGCTCGTCGATCGGCGGCTATATCGCGATGGCGCATGCGCTGGCGGCGCCCGAACGTATCGAGCGGCTCGTGATCGTCGAGGCGCCGCTGCGCAGCCCGCAATGGTATCGCGACAATTGGGCCGGCTTCGAGGCGATGTGCGCGATTCCCGACAACAGCGCCGACGAGCTCAAGGGCCGCTTCCGGGAGGTGACGCCCGAGCTGGTCAAGCGCTGGAACATCGATCGCAACAAGGCCGGCAGCTGGACGATGGTCGACATCGCCTGGGCCTGCCGCGATTTCGACGCGGCGGGCGCTTATGCCGCGATCGGCGTGCCGACGCGTTCGATCATCGGATCGAAAGGTCCGACGCTGAACGAGCAGGCCCGCATGGCGCAGCTGCGGCCCGACGCGCCGATCACGGTGATGGACGATTGCGGCCACTTCCCGATGATCGACGACCCCGACGGCTTCGTGCGCGCGCTGCTGAGTTGAGGTCGAGTTCGATGGTTGAATTCAGTGCTCCGGCGAAGGCCGGAGCCTTGGAAGCTGGATCGCACTCCAGCGCTCCGGCCGTCGCCGGAGCACATTAGGGCAGAGCTGATCGAATTCGACTCTAGCGCGATTTCGGGCTGGATTGATCCATTCCTTCGCCGTTCGCCCTGAGCTTGTCGAAGGGCTTTCTTTCTTGCAACCCAAAGAAGGAAAGGGCTTCGACAGGCTCAGCCCGAACGGTAGGGATGATTCCAGCCCGATCATCTTTGCTTTAGCGCGATAGCACCGCCACGGTGCAGGACTTGGTGTCGCCCGCCAGATCGCCGCCCATGCATTGCGCCAGCCCGACCTTGGCGCCCTCGACCTGCCGCGCGCCCGCTTGCCCACGCAGCTGCCGCACGAGCTCGACGACCTGCGCGACCGCGGTGGCGCCCACCGGATGCCCGCGGCTGAGCAGCCCGCCCGAGACGTTGACCGGGATCCGCCCGCCGAGCGCGCTTGCGCCGCTTTCGGCGAGCGCGCCGCCGTCGCCGGGCGCGCACAGGCCGAGCGCCTCGCAATGCAGGATCTCCGCGATCGAGAAGGCGTCGTGGCATTCGACGAGGTCGAGATCGCCGGGGCCGATGCCGGCCTGGGCGTAAGCGACCGCCGCGGTATCGACGTCGGTCTGCCAGCGGCTCAGATCGACCGGGCTGTCGTAATTGCCGCTGCGCAGGGCGATCGCGTCGAGCCGCACGGCGCCGCCGCGTCCGCGCGCGAAGGCGTCGCTCGCGAGCACCAGCGCCGCCGCGCCGTCCGCGATCGGGCAGCATTCGGGGCGCGTCAGCGGATCGGCCACCAGCGGCGCGGCGAGGATCGCGTCGATCGTGATCTCCTCGCGGAACATCGCGTCCGGGTTGAGCGCGCCGTGGCGGCGGCTTTTCGCGGTGACCGCCGCCATCTGCCGCCGGGTGGTGCCGAACTCGTGCATGTGCCGCATCGCGCGCATCGCGAAGCTCGCCGGCGCGACGAGGCCGAGCTGCGTGTCGATCGCGGTGCGGCCCGAGTTGATCAGGCCGAAGCCCGGCACGCACATCTTCTCGACCCCGAGCACCAGCGCGCATTCGATCTGGCCGGCGGCGATCGCGCCATAGGCCAGCCAGATCGCGCTCGATCCCGAGGTGCAGGCGTTCTCGACGTTGACGACGGGCACGCCGCGGACGCCGATCTCGCCGAGGATCGTCTGGCCGACCGTCGTGTCGCCGAACAGGATCGCAGCGAGGCCGTTGGCGACGAACGCCCCTTCGATCGCGCGCGGAGCCAGGCCGGCGTCGGCCAGCGCGGCGCGCGTGGCGGCGCGGCCAAGCTCGGCCAGCGTCCGATCGCGGTGGCGGCCGAACGGCGTCATCCCCCCGCCCAGCACCATCACCATCAGCGCTGCTCCGCGGTGAAAAAAGGACGCGTGCAGGGCGCGCCGTCGAGATCGCTCCCCATCGGCCCGCTGGTCAGCACGAGCGGCATGCCGATCGCGCAGCGCTCCGCCAGCGCCGGATCGAGCAGCGCGAACACCCGCGGCCCGCCGTCGGCCAAGTCGACATAGCCGACGGCGTACGGTGCCGGCAGGTCGAACGGCGGCTTCATCCGCACCACCGTAAAACTGTACAGCCGGCCCTCGCGCGCCAATGCGACGGACTGCGTGGCGTCGCCGTCGTCTGGGCAGATGGCGCATGGGGGAAAGAAGCAGCGGCCGCACGTCGGGCAGCGGCTGCCGAGCAGGCGCGTGTCCGCTCCTTCGCCGGAGAATATATCGGGCGCGAACGGCGCGAGCGCGGCCGCGCTCATGCGGGCGCCCACGCGGGATCGGCTTCGCGGTCGTAAGTGTCGGGCGTCACGCCGGCCTGGCGCAGCGCGAACTTCTGCACGCGCTCGGTCGGCGTCTTGGGCAGCCGCTCGAGGATGCGGACGTAGCGCGGCACCATGAACCGCGCCATCGTCCGCTCGCAGTGGCGTACAAGCTCGAGCGGCGTCAGCGTCGCGCCCGGGCGCAGCGTCAGGCAGATCATCACCTCGTCCTCGCCCAGTTCCGACGCGGCGGCGACCGCGGCCGATTCGAGCACGGCGGGGTGCGCGTTGACGCCGCGCTCGACCTCGTAGCTCGAGATGTTCTCGCCGCGCCGGCGCAGCGCGTCCTTCTTGCGGTCGACGAAGGAGAAATAGCCGTCCGCGTCGCGCCGCAGATAGTCTCCGGTGTGGAACCACAGGTCGCGCCACGCCTCGACGGTCTGCTCCGGCATGCGGTAATATTCGAGCATCATGCCGTTGGTCTGGCGCGGCCGCGCGAGCAGCTCGCCAGGCTCGCCGTCGGGCACCGGGCGCCCATCGTCGCCGACGAGCATCAGCTCGTGCGTGTCGGCCGCGCGCCCGCAGGTCCCCGGCCGCCGGTCGTCGAGCCCGTTGATCAGCGGCACGCCGATCTCGGTCATGCCATAGCCCTCGACCAGCTTGAGCCCGAAGCGCGCCTCGAACGCGTGGAACAGGTCTTTGGGCGCTCCCGCCCCCTGCATCAGCCGCAGGCTGTTGTCCGCGTCGCCGGGCGCGGGCGCGGCCTTCATCAGGATCGGCACGATCCCGCCGATATAGTTGAACTCGGTGCAGCCATAGCGGCGGATATCGTTCCAGAAGCCCGACGCCGAGAATTTGCGCGCGAGCGCCATCCGCGCGCCCGCCAGCAGCGCCGGCATGGTCGAGAGGAATTGGGCGTTGCCGTGGAACAGCGGCAGCGCGTTGTAGAGGCAGTCGGCCGGCGTATAGTCGCACGCCGCGATGAGGATCGCCGCCTGATGCAGCGCATATTGCTGCGGCAGCACGACGCCTTTCGACGGGCCGGTCGTCCCCGAGGTGAAGATCATCGCCATCGGATCGGACGCGCGGATCTCGTCCGGCGCATCGTGCGGCGCATGATCCGCCAGCGCCGCGAAGCCGGTGACCTGCTGCGGCCAGCCGTCGTTTGTCGCGGCGCCGTCGACGAGCGCGACCGCGCGCAGCTTCGGCAGCGCCGCCGCCACCTCGCCGAATGAAGCCGCGAAGGCCGCTTCGAGGATCAGCAGCACGCAATCCGACTGGTCGATGATATAATGGAGCAACGTGCCGCGGTGGCCGGTGTTGATCGGCACCTCGACCGCGCCGAGCCGCGACAGCGCGAACCAGCTCAGCAGGAACTCGGGCCGGTTGGACATCATGATGCCGACCTTGTCGCCCTTGCCGATGCCGAGCGCGGCGAGGCCCGCCGCCAGCCTGAGCGAGGCCTCGGCCAATTCGCCGAAGGAGAAGCGGCGCTCCTCGAAGAACAGGAACGGCTCGTCGCCACGCCGGCGCGCCTGATGATCGAGCAGGCCGTGAACGGTTTCGGCGGGCAGGCCGGCCGACGGCATCAGGCCGCTCCCGGCCGCGCCGAGGCGACGCCGCGCAGGATGAAGCCGACCATCGCATTCGTTTCCGCCGTCCGCAGCGCCGCCGCCGCCGCGGGCTTCATCCAGCGCAGGTGCCAGTTGATGACGCCGAGCACGTTGAGCGCCGTGACGCGCAGCTCGGCGGCGTCGGCGATGCCCGCGTTCGCGAGCAGGCGGAGCTCCCCGACGTAGATGGACAGCAGCTCGCGCTGCAGCGCGCGATTGACGGCGTGGCCCTCGGGCGACAGATGCTCCTCCTCGATCAGGAAGATGCGCGTTTCACGCAGGTAGCGCGTCGAGTTCGCGATATGCGCGCGCACCAATTGCTCGAACCGATCGAGCGGCGGGGAGGCTGCGGCCATCGCCGCGCGCAGCCGGCCCGGCAGGTTGCGCATCGATTGCTCGAGGATGGCGAGCATCAAGGCCTCCTTGTTGCGGAAATGATGGTAGACGTTGGCGGCGCTGCACCCGGCCGCGCCGGCGATGTCGCGGATCGAAGTGCCGGCGAAGCCGCGCTGCGCGAAGAGATCGATGGCGATGTCGAGCAGCTCGTCGCGTCGCCCGCCGACGATCTTCGCGCCTTCCTCATCCGTGGCCTCCACGCCGCGCTCCACTTGCGCCACCTGTTTTCGCCCGTTACTGAACGATCGTTCGGTAAGGGGGCAAGGCGGTCGGTGTCAAGCGAGGCGATGTCGCACAACCGGTCCGCGGCCGCCGTGCCCGCCTCGCGCTTGGTCGCGTGCGACGGTCCTGTCCTGCACGTCCGCATCTGGCCGGGGGACCCGCGCCGCACGGTCGTCCTGTGGCACGGCATCACCGGCACGAGCGTCGATCATGTCGCGCTTGCCGAGCGGCTCTGCCGGCTCGGCCATCAGGTCGTCGCGCCGGACAGCTTGGGCTGCGGCGCGTCCGACTGGGCATCCGATGCCGAGCATGGCTATGGCCTCGGCGCGCTCGCCCGGGTGGGGCGGGCGATGCTGGACGCACTCGGGATCGGCCGCGTCGCATGGTTCGGCGCATCGAAGGGCGGCGGGCTCGGCATCCGCATGGCGGCCGAGACGCCCGAGCGGATCGCGACGCTGGTGCTGTGCGATGTCGGTCCCGGCCTGCCGATGCCCTTCCGCCAGGCGCTCGCCCCGCGCCTCGCGCATCCGCCGACCTATCCGGATATGGCGGGCTTCCGCGCGCATGTCGCCCGGCTGCTCGAGCGGGAGCGCCTCGTACTGGCGCCGGCACGGATCGACCGTCTGGCGATCGCCTGGTCGCGCCGCCTCGGGCCGGCGGTGGGCTATCATTACGATCCCGCGCTTGCGAACCAGCTGCACAACAATCCCGAGGATTTCGATCTCTGGCCGCAATGGGACAGCCTTTCCTGCCCGATCCTCGTGCTGCGCGGCGAGCATTCGCCTGTGCTGACATCGGCGGAGCTCGACGCGATGCTGGAGCGTAATCATAACGCGCGGGGCATGCCCCTCGTCGGATCGGGTCACCTCAACTTTCTCGACGATCCGGCGCAGCAGGATGCGGTCATCGCCTTCCTGACGGACGGCGGCCGATGAAACGCGGGCTCCTGCGGCGCATCGGCCCTATCGTGCGATCGCGGCGCCGTCACATGGTGTGGGACTGCCGCCTGCCCGGCGGACGCTGCCTAATCGCGCGGGATTTCGTCGACGAGCACGAACCTCGGGAGATATTATGCGCAGATTTTCGTCCCTCGCTCCTTTGGCGGCCGCCGCCGCTCTTTGCCTCGGAACGCTCGCGACCGGGTCGGGCGCAGCGCGCGCGCCATCGGCGCCGGCCAAGGCGCCGCAGCGGAATCTCGCGCTCGAGGAAGCCAATCGCGCGCTCGTTCTGAAATTCTCCGAAGTCGTGTTCAATCAGGGCGATTTCGAGTTTGCGCGCAAGGTGCTCAGCGAAGGCTATATTCAGCACAATCCGCGCTTCGCGACCGGGCGGGAAGCGTTCATCGCCGCGTTCAAGGGCGTCCTCGCGACGCATCCCGGCCTGCATTCCAGGATAGTGCGCTCCGCGACCGACGGCGATCTCGTCTTTACCCATGTCCAGGTCACCGATCCCGCCGCTCGTTCCCAGATGGCGATCGTCAACATCTTCCGCGTCGAGAAGGGCATGATCGTCGAACATTGGGACGTCGTGCAGCCCGTGCCGGAGACCGCCGCCAATACCAACACGATGTTCTAGAGCCCGGTGCGGTCGAACGGGTTCACCCCTCCCCTTCAGGGGAGGGGCTGGGGGTGGGGGCCGTCCACGCGCGCT
>CAXTMX010000059.1:0-17648 GCA_964245585.1 uncultured Sphingomonadaceae bacterium
TCAGCGGCTTCCTGCTGCCCGCATTCGGCTGGCGCATCCTGTTCCTGCTGGGCGGCATCCTGCCGGCGGCCGCGCTCGTCCTGGTCCTCGTGGCGCTGCCGGAGTCGCTCCAGTTCCTCGCGGCAGCAGGCCGGCAAAGGCAGCTCGACGCGCTGCTCGTGCGGTTCGGGCCGACGGGGCGGCGCCTGCTGCAGGACGATACGCGCCGTCATCACCAGGCGAAACGCGGATCGATCCGTCAGCTGTTCGCCCCAGGCTTCGCCGCGGGCACGCTGCTGATCTGGGCCTCCACCTTCGCCAGCCTGCTGTGCGTCTATTGCATCATCAACTGGCTGCCGACGCTGGTGCGCGGCGCCGGCCTGCCGCTGAGCACCGCGCTGCTCGCGTCGACCGCGATCAACCTCGGCTCGATCGTCGGCAACCTCGCCATCGCCCGCTTCGCCGAGCGGGCCGATCTGTTCAGGGTGATGGCGGCGTCCTACGGCATCGGCGCGCTGTTCATCGCGCTGATCGGTTTCGCGACCGGCGCGGCGGCGATGCTGCTGGCGGCCTGCTTCGTCGCCGGCCTGTTCAGCATCGGCGCGCAGCTCTCCTTCACCAGCGTGGTGATCACGCGCTTCTATCCCACCGTGCTGCGCGCCACCGGAATCGGCTGGTCGTTCGGCATCGGCCGCGTCGGCGGCATGATCGGCCCGCTGTTCGCCGGGGTGCTGGTCGAATCGGGCATCCGGTTCAATCATCTGATGGTCGTGCTCGGGCTCGTCTCGCTCGTTCCCGCGATCGCGATCTTCACGCTCGGCCGCCTTCGCCGGGGCGCCGCGCTGCAAGGCTGAGCCGCGCCCATCCCACCTGCCCCTCGAATGGAAGGATTATCCTTGGCACACACGATCTCTCCGACCACCCGCCAGGCGGTGGAAGACCTCATCACCGAATTCTGCTACCGGGTCGACTGGGGCCGCGGCGATACCGTCCACGAATTGTTCACCGAGGACGGCGTGGTCGATACGCCGATGTTCAAGCTCGACGGACGCGACAAGATCCAGGAGCGCTTCACCGCCCGCGCCCGCGACGCCAGCCGCAAGACGCGGCATTTCTGGACCAACCTGCGGCTGTCGGGCGACGAGCGGGAGATCCATGCCGTCACCAACGCGATGACGGTGATCACCATCGTCGGCGGACCGACCTTCACCAACGGCGGCAGCTCGATTGACGTCCTCGTTCCCGGCGAAGGCGGGCTGCTGTTCAAGTCGCGCCGTCTCGAAATGGTGTTCGAAGGCCAGTTCAACGCCCTGGAGAAGCTCGCATGAAGCTGGCCACCTTCACCCATGGCGGCGCGACGCGGATCGGCGTCGTCGAGCAGGACGAGATCGTCGACGTCGGCGCCGACGCCCGCTTGCCCACCGACCTGCGGCTGCTGCTGGGCGGCGGCGAGGAGGCGCTGGCCGCGGTGCGCGCCGCCGTCGGCCGCGCGGCCCGGCTGCCGCTCGCCGAGGTCAGGCTCGAGGCGCCGATCGCGCAGCCGCGCAAGTTCCTCGGCCTCGGCATGAGCTTCAAGTCGCACGTCGCCGAGGTCCAGCGGAAGCGTCCCGACATGAAGCCCGCGCCGCATCAGATCTGGTTCAACAAGCAGGTCAGCGCGGTGACCGGGCCCTACGATCCGATTCATCTGCCGCGCGTCTCGACCCAGTTCGACTATGAGGGCGAGCTGGCGGTGGTGATCGGCCGCCATGGCCGCCACGTGCGCAAGGCCGACGCGCACAGGATCATCGCCGGCTTCATGGTCACCAACGACCTCAGCGTGCGCGATTGGCAGTTCCGCTCGCCCACCTCGACGCTGGGCAAGTCGTTCGACACCCACGCGCCGATCGGGCCATGGCTGACGACCGCCGACGAGATCGGCGATCCGCACGCGCTGCGCATCCGCACCTGGGTCGACGACGAGCTGCGCCAGGACGGCAATACCGACGACTTCATCTATTCGCTCGGCGAGATGATCGAGGAGCTGACGACGGCGTTCACGCTCGAGCCCGGCGACATCCTCGCCACCGGCTCGCCCCCCGGCGTCGGCGCGCTGATGACCCCCCCGACCTATCTCACCGCGGGTCAGACGGTCCGGATCGAGATCGAAGGCCTCGGCGCGATCGCCAACCCGGTCATCGACGAGCCCGCGACCGAGCGGAGCTGACGCCTCGGCCCCCCCGGCGCTCAGGCGTCAGCGGCGGTCGGCGGGTCGTTCGCGTCGGCGAGCTGGCGGAGGCGTGATACCAGCAGATCCTCGATATGCTCCTGGTGGGTCTGCATTGCCCGGATCGCGGTCGCCTTGTCGCGCCGCACGAGCGCGGAGATGAACGTCTCATGCTCGGCGGCCGGCGGCGCGGCCTCCGGCCGGTGCTCCGGATTGACGTTCTGGATCCGGACGATCTTGCGATGCGCCAGCAGATGCGCCTCGATCAGCGGCCGGTTGTGGCTGGCCAGCACGATCATGCGATGAAGCTCGTTGTTGAGCCGGAACGCGGCCGCCTGATCGCCTGCGAGGACCGCCCGGCGCTCCTCGTCGTGCGTCGCGGCGATCGCGGCGAGCTCGCGGTCGGAAGCGTGCTCGGTCGCCAGGCCGATCGCGAGCACCTCGAGCGCCTTGATCAGCACATGGTTTTGCATCACGTCGCTGATCGACGGCGACGATGCGACCGCCCCGCGGTTGGGCGACAGCTCGAGCAGCCCCTCGGCCGACAGCACCTGATAAGCCTCGCGCAGCGGCGAGCGCGAAATGCCGTAGCGTTCGCACAGCAGCCGTTCCTGCAGCCGCTCGCCCGGCTTCCACACGCCGCGGATGATCTCGTCGCGCAGCCGGTCAAGCACCCCCGCCTGGAGCGACTGGCGCGGAATCTGGAAGCTCTCAGCTGCGTCGGCCATGGCTCATCCGGTTTGCGGGAATTTTTGGATACAGGGAGCCGCGGGTCAAGCCAATACCGTAGCGTTCCGCCCAGCCGAGCCCGTCGATCGTGTGCCCGCGCGGCACATATTCGCAGCCGACATGGCCGCGGTAGCCCAACCCGTCGAGCGTCTCGAGCAGGGCGTGGACCTGCGGGACGTCGGGCTCGCCGCGATCGGGCATCGCCGAAATCTGGACATGGCCGATCGCGGGCAGGAACGTCTTCGCGGCCTGGGCGGGGTCCCCGCCGCCGCGCTCGATATGATAGCTGTCGAACAGCAGCCGCACATTGGCCGCGCCGATGCGCCGGCGCAGCGCGTCCGCCGCCTCGATCGATCCGACCAGATAGCCCGGCTGGTCGTGCGCGTTGAGCCCTTCGAGCAGCAGCGCCACGCCGGCGCGCGCGAACAGCTCCGCCGCCTTGCGAAGCGCCTCGACGGTGTCGTCGCCGACGCCGTCCCCCGCCCCCGCGCGGCCGACGAGCACATGGACGCGCGGGCAAGCGAGCGCCCTGGCATAATCGAGCGCCTGGTCGACCGCCTCGGCGAAGCGCCCGCCCTGGGCCGCCGCCAGTCCCCGCTCGCCCGCGGCCATGTCGCCCGCCGGCGCATTGATCAGCACCATGTCGAGCCCGGCGTCGCGCGCGGCGCGGGCCAGTTCATCGGCGCTCTCGGCATAAGGAAATTGCAGCTCGGCGGCGGCGAACCCGACGCGCGCCGCCTCGCCGAAGCGATCGACCGGCGCGTGCTCGCAGAACATCGTCGACAGGTTGGCCGCCAGCCGGATCACCGTTGCACCAGACGCGGCAGGACCGCGAGATCGAGCTCGGCGAACCCGCGCTCAACCGCCAGCTCATAGATCGCGGCGACCGCCTGCGCGAACCGCAGGTCGATCGGCGCCTCCGCAACCTCGGCGAGCACCGTCTTGATGTCCTTGCGCATCGTCGCGACCTGGCTCGTGCGCGGCTCGAGCTGCTGCGCGGCCATGCGCGGCCCGAAGATCTGCAGCGGCAACGAATCCGCCCAGCCGCCGGCGAGCGCGGCCGGCAGCAGCTCGGCGTTCAGGCCGAATTCGGCGGCGATCGCGATCGCTTCGGAAATCGCGACGACAGTGCTCGACACGATCAGCTGGTTGCACAGTTTGGCCGCCTGCCCGGCGCCGACCGGGCCCATATGGGTATGGCGTTGCGTCATCGCGTCGAGCAGCGGCGCCGCCTTGGCGATCGCTTCCGCCGTGCCGCCGCAGAACGCGATCAGCGTGCCCGCCCGCGCCGCCGCCGGGCCGCCCGACACCGGCGCATCGACCCATGCCCGGCCGCTGCCGAGCCGTGCCGCGAAAGCGCGCGTCGCACCGATGCCGATGGTCGAGAAATCGAGGACGGTCGCGTCGGGCGCGAGCGCCGCGAGCATCGCCGGCGCGAGCAGCACCTCCTCGACCGCCGAAGCGTCGGTCAGGCAGGAGCAGACGATCGCCGCGCCGCGCGCGACGTCCTCGGGCCGGTCGCAGATCTCGGCGCCGCCCTGCGCGAGCGGCTGCGCCTTGGCGGCGGTGCGGTTCCACACCGCCAGCGCAAAGCCTTGCTCGAGGATTCGTTCGGCCATCGGCCAGCCCATGATCCCGAGCCCCAGCAGGGCCACGCGCGGCCGCTCCCCCATCCCCGCCTCTCTTGGTCGACAATATCGCATCTTGCCTATCAAACTCGTGGGCGGCTGTCGATGTCGGCGGCCTCGTCGGCGACGGATTACCGCGCAATGCTAAGCCACGCGCTAGCTCCGGCCTCAACTGAGCTCCTCGCCGCACTCGACCCTTCACACGTCTTGAGCAGTGAGCGTGACTTCGTCGTCAATCTTGCCGACTTGCGGGAGGCTGGCCTGCTTCCCCCATTTGGTCGGCGTGGCTCAAAAGCGACACTTCGCCAAATTCTCGTTTTGACTGAACCATTTATACGTTGGTCGGCAGTATCCCATTAGAAAGCCGATCAATCACGACAAAGGGCGGGTCATGACGACGAAATCTCAGCTGCTGGCGCGCGCCGGCCTTGTCGCATGCGCTTTTGGCGCCGCCAGCCCGGCCTTTGCCGTCGAACAGACCATGCCGGCCGACGCCGGCGTCGCCGCGCAGGCGACCGAGACCGGCGCGACGGCCGTCGACGCCGAGATTGGGATCGCCGATATCGTCGTCACCGCGCAGCGCCGCGAGGAATCGCTGCAACGCGTGCCGGTGGCGGTGACCGCGCTCGACGCGACGGCGCTGCGCGCGCAGAGCATCGTCCAGCTGTCGGACATCGCACGGGTCGCGCCGAACGTCGCGATCAGCTCGTCGGGCAATACCGCGCCGACCAACGCGCTGCCGGTCATCTACATCCGCGGCATCGGCCAGCAGGATCCGGCGATCTATTCCGATCCCGGCGTGCCGGTCTATGTCGACGGCGTCTATGTCGCGCGCTCGGCGGGCGGCGCGATCGATCTGCCCGATATCGGGCGGGTCGAGGTGCTGCGCGGGCCGCAGGGCACGCTGTTCGGCAAGAATGCGGTCGGCGGCGCGATCAACGTCGTCACTTTGACCCCGGGCCGGAACCCAGGCACCAACATCGATCTAACCGGCGGGACGTACCGCCTCTATCAGCTGCGCGCCGTGACCAACATCGCCGTGAACGGCCAGCTCGGCGTCACCGCCGCGCTCGACGCGAAGCACAAGAACGGCTTCGGCGACCGGCTCGAGTTCGGCACCGGCCGCAAGCTCGGCCGGCTCGGCGACCAGCGCCATCTTTCGTTCCGCGCGCGCGCACGCTGGGCGCCGACCGACCGGCTCACGGTCGACCTGTCGGGCGATTACACCGGCTATAGAGACACCGCGACGCCGGGCCAGGGACAGCTCGTGCCCTCCGGTTTGCTCAATCTGCAGAATGCGATCGTCCCCGGCTCGCCGGTCACCCCCGCGCGCGTCGCGTCGGGCAGATATGACAACTTCTCGCTCAATCCTGCCCGGGTCCGCGACCGGCTCGGCGGCGGCAGCACGACCATCGCCTACGACCTCGGCGGCGCGACGATCAAGTCGATCAGCGCTTATCGCAAGGCGCACGACATCTTCTCGCGCGACGCCGACGGTGCGCCGGCGGTCTATCTGGAGGCGTTCCGCGACCAGCGTTCGGCGCAGTTCACCCAGGAGCTTCAGATATTGGGGAAGGCGTGGGACGATCGCGTCGATTATATCGTCGGCGCTTTCTATCTCCATGACAGATCGAGAGCCTTCGACCGGGCGCTGGTGACCCCCCAGCTCTTCGGCGCGCGCGGCGGCGTGTTCGGTGCGCCCACCGCGTCGCAGCCGCCGCTCGCGCTGGCGCAGGATCGCGCGCGCGACTATGCCGATCGGCAGACGACCAACAGCTACGCCGGCTATGGCCAGGTGACCGCGCGGCTGACCGATGCGTTGGGCGTGACCGCCGGCATCCGCTACACCTCGGAGCGCAAGCGCGCGGTGATCAGCTCGGTCAGTCCGGCCAGCGGCATCGTCTACGTCGCGCCGACGCTGCGCGAGAAGACGTTCAAGGCCTGGACGCCGCGCTTCGCGATCAACTACCAGTTCTCCGATCGCGTGCTCGGCTATGTCTCGGCATCGCGCGGCTTCAAGAGCGGCGGCTTCAATGGCCGCCCGTCGAACCTGCCTTCGCTCACCACTTTCGCGCCCGAGCGCGTGTGGTCGTACGAAGCCGGCCTGAAGTCGGAATTCCTCGATCGGCGTCTGCGGGTGAACCTCGCGGCCTACCGCGCCGACTATGACGATATCCAGCTGTCGCGCCAGATCATCATCGGCGGTGTGCTGGTCAGCGACATCCTCAACGTCGACAAGACGCGCATCCTCGGCGGCGAGGCGGAGGTGACGCTCATCCCCGTCCCGGGGCTCGAGCTCGGCGTCGCGGCCGGCTACACGCACAGCGAATATACTCGGATCGCCCCCGGCCAGGGCGCCGTCACCCCGAGCGGCAAGATCCCCTATACACCCAAGGTGACCGCCAATTTCTCGGCGCGCTACCGGATCGATCTCGGGAGCGCGGGGTCGCTCACGCCGGGCGTCAATTATGCTTATCGTTCGAGCACCTACACCACGCCGATCAATTCGAGCTTCTCGTTCCTGCCGTCCTTCAGCCTGCTGTCGGGCCGGATCGCTTATGCGCCCGAGGGCGGGAAGTGGGACGTCAGCCTGTTCGGCACGAACCTGACCAACAAGCGCTATCGCATCAGCATCGGCGACAGCAACGGCATCGGCCTGCTCTACAACCTGTTCGGCCCGCCGCGCGAGCTGGGCGCCACGGTCGGCGTCCACTTCTGATCAAGCGCCGCCGTCACTCCTGCCCCTCGTCCAGCGCGAGCACGATCGCATCGATCCGGCGCAGCGTCGCGACGAACGTAGCCAGCTCGTCCCGGTCGAGCTGCGCGAAGATGCGCCGCTCGAGCTCGAGCGCCTTGGGCGCGACCTCGGCGTAGAGCGCGCGGCCCGTCGGCGACAGCTCGAGCAGATGCGAGCGGCGGTCGCCGGTGTTGGGCTTGCGCACGATCAGCCCGCGCTCGGCCAGCGCGATCGCGGCGCGGCTCACCGTCACCTTGTCCATGCGCGTCCGTGCGCCGATCTCCTGCTGGCTCACGCCCTCGCTCTCGGCGGTCACCGCGATCACCCGCCATTCGGGGATGCGCAGGCCGAACAGCGCCTCATAGCTGCCCGCCACCAGTCCGCTCACCAGGTTCGAGGTGAACGACAGCCGGAACGGCACGAATGCGTCGAGGCGCAACGCTCCGCTCATAGAAGATAGTAACATTTGACACTGTATCGGCGAACGGCCATAATGTCCTTACCCTATCGCCTAAGAGGCTTACCATGATCGACGCCGCGCAAAACCCCCTCGGGCTCGATGGCTTCGCCTTCGCCGAGTTCACCTCGCCCGATCCCGCCGCGATGGCAGCGCAGTTCGAGCAGCTCGGCTTCGTCGCCGCCGCCCGCCAGCCTGAGCGCGCGCTGACCCTGTACCGCCAGGGCCGCATCGCTTTCGTGCTCAACGCCGGCGACGGCGGGCAGGCGGCCGCGTTCCGCGCGGCGCATGGCCCCTCGGCCAACGGCATGGCGTTCCGCGTTGCCGATGCCGACCAGGCGTTCGCCGCAGCAATCGCGCGCGGCGCCGTCGCCGCCGACAGCGCGCAGAGCGCGCTTCCCGCAGCGCGCGCGATCGAAGGTATCGGCGGATCGCTGCTTTACCTCGTCGACGGCGATCCCTTCGCGCAGTGGGAGGAAGTGCCCGGCTGGCGCGCCGAGGCACAGGAGCATGGCGTCGGGCTCGACCTGCTCGATCATCTCACCCACAACGTCCGCCGCGGGCAGATGCGGGTATGGTCCGAATTCTACGGCAAGCTGTTCGGCTTCGAGGAGCAGAAATATTTCGACATCAAGGGCAAGGCGACCGGCCTGTTCAGCCAGGCGCTGATCGCTCCCGACGGCGCGATCCGCATCCCGCTCAACGAGAGCCAGGACGACAAGAGCCAGATCGAGGAATATCTGCGCGAGTATAACGGCGAGGGCATCCAACATCTCGCGCTGACCACCGACGACATCTACGCGACGGTGGAGAAGCTGCGCCGGCGCGGCGTGCGCCTGCAGGACACGATCGAAACCTATTACGACCTCGTCGACAAGCGCGTGCCCGGCCACGAGGAGGATCTCGCGCGGCTGCGTCAGAACCGTATCCTGATCGACGGCGACGTCGGCGAGGAAGGCATCCTGCTGCAGATCTTCACCGAGAACATGTTCGGCCCGATCTTCTTCGAGGTGATCCAGCGCAAGGGCAACAGCGGGTTCGGCAACGGCAACTTCCAGGCGCTGTACGAATCGATCGAGCTCGATCAGATCAGGCGTGGCGTCGTCACCGTCGACGCCTAGGAGGAACGGGGTCCATGACGCTGCACCAACCGATCGACGGGAAAGCTTCCGCGGGCGACGCCGCGACCGATCCGGCGGGGATGTCCGGCTTCGGCAATCATTTCGCGACCGAGGCGGTTCCCGGCGCGCTCCCGATCGGCCGCAACAGCCCGCAGCAGGTGCCGTTCGGCCTCTACGCCGAGCAGCTCTCGGGCACCGCCTTCACCGCGCCGCGCCACGAGAACAAGCGCAGCTGGCTCTATCGCCTGCGCCCGACGGCGAACCATCCGGCCTATGCGCCGTACCGGCGCGAGACGCTGCTGCGCTCGGGGCCGTTCGACGAGAATCCGCCCTCGCCGAACCGGCTGCGCTGGGATCCGCTGCCCTTGCCCGCCGCGCCGACCGACTTCGTCGACGGCCTCGTCACGGTCGGCGGCAACGGCGATGTCGGTGTGGGCAGCGGCATCGGTATCCATCTCTATGCGGCCAACGTCTCGATGGCGGGTCGCGCCTTCTACGATGCCGACGGCGAGCTGCTGATCGTCCCCCAGCACGGCACGATCCGGCTGGTCACCGAGATGGGCGTGCTGACGGTCGAGCCGCTGCAAATCGCGCTGGTCCCGCGCGGCCTGCGCTTGCGCGTCGAGCTGACCGACGGACCGGCGCGCGGCTATGTCTGCGAGAATTACGGCGCGCCGTTCCGCCTGCCCGATCTCGGCCCGATCGGATCGAACGGGCTCGCCAACCCGCGCGATTTCGCCACCCCCGAGGCATGGTTCGAGGATAGCGACGCGCCGACCGAGATCGTCCAGAAATTCCAGGGCGCCTTGTGGGCGACCAGGCTTGATCATTCACCGTTCGACGTCGTCGCCTGGCACGGCAATCTCGCGCCATGCCGCTACGATCTGCGCCGCTTCAATACGATCAACACCGTCAGTTACGATCATCCCGATCCGTCGATCTTCACCGTGCTGACCTCGCCGACCGACACGCCGGGCACCGCCAATTGCGATTTCGTGATCTTCCCGCCGCGCTGGATGGTGGGCGAAGACACGTTCCGCCCGCCCTGGTTTCATCGCAACGTGATGAGCGAATATATGGGGCTGATCCACGGCGATTATGACGCGAAGGAGGGCGGCGGCTTCGTCCCCGGCGGCGCCTCGCTCCACAACCAGATGTCCGGGCACGGTCCCGACCAGGCGACGTACGAGAAGGCGATCGCCGCCCAGCTCGCGCCGCACCGGATCGAGGCGACGATGGCGTTCATGTTCGAAAGCCGCCATGTCATCCGCCCGACCCGGTGGGCGATGGAGACGCCGCTCTGCCAGCTTGATTACGACGACGCCTGGTCGAACTTCCGCAAGGCCGATGTCCGCCAGGAGAACCCCGCCTCGTGAGCCTTCCCCTCATCGACGAAACCCACGACTCCGCCCGCTCGAGCTGGGTCGCGAGCGCCAACGGCCACGCCGACTTCCCGGTCCAGAACCTGCCCTATGGCATCTTCGCCCCGGCGAACGGCGCGGCGCGTGCCGGCGTCGCGATCGGCGACGCGATCCTCGATCTGCCGGCGGCGATCGACGCCGGCCTGCTGCCGGCGACCCCGGCGCTCCACGGAACGACGCTCAACGCCTTGTTCGCCCTGCCCGCGGAAGAGCGGCTGGCGCTGCGCCGCCGCCTGTCTGCGCTGCTGTCCGATCCGGCCCACCGCGCCGCGGCCGAGCCGCTGCTGCACCAGGCGGCGGAGTGCACGCTGAGCCTGCCCGCGGCGATCGGCGACTACACCGATTTCTACGTCGGCATCCACCATGCGACCAACGTCGGCAAGCTGTTCCGCCCCGACAACCCCCTGCTGCCCAACTATAAATATGTGCCGATCGGATATCACGGCCGTGCTTCGTCGATCCGCCCGTCGGGCACGCCGCTGGTCCGCCCGTCGGGCCAGCGCAAGGCGCCCGACAGCGACACGCCGAGCTACGGCCCGGCGCGCCGCCTCGATTACGAACTCGAGCTCGGCATCTGGATCGGCCGGGGCAATGCGCTCGGCGAGCGGATCCCGATCGGCGAGGCGGCCGATCATGTCGCCGGCTTCTGCCTGCTCAATGACTGGTCGGCGCGCGACCTGCAGGCATGGGAATACCAGCCGCTCGGGCCGTTCCTCGCCAAGAACTTCATGTCGACGATCTCGGCCTGGGTCGTCACGGTCGAGGCGCTGGCGCCGTTCCGTATCGCACAGCCGCCGCGGCCGAACGGCGATCCGCAGCCGTTGCCCTATCTATCCGATGCCGACGATCAGGCGCACGGCGCGCTCGCGATCGAGCTTGAGGTCTCGTTGCGCACCGCCAAGATGCGCGACGCCGGGCTGGCGCCGCATCGCCTGAGCCGCGGGCCCGCCGCCAACATGTACTGGACGGTTGCGCAGATCGTGGCGCACCACGCCTCCAACGGCTGCAACCTCAATCCCGGCGACCTGCTCGGCACCGGCACGATCTCGGGGCCGACCGACGGCGGCTGCGGCAGCCTGCTCGAGATCAGCCACGGCGGCAGCGCGCCAATCGAACTGCCCACCGGCGAGAAACGCAGCTTTGTCAAGGATGGCGACGAGATCTTCCTCTCTGCAACCGCGCGCGCGGACGGCTTCGTCCCGATCGGCTTCGGCGCCTGCGCCGGCCTCGTCCTGCCGGCCCCGGTCGACTGAGCGATGAGCGGCGAGCGCCTGTTCGCCACGCCGGCGGGCGTGTCGCTGGGGCCGCTCGACCAGATCGCCGACCGCGCGGCACGCAATTTCGTACTCCAGCTGCGCGCCGGGCGCTTTCACGGCTTCGTCGTGCGCCAAGGCGCGTCCGTGCATGGCTACGTCGATCGCTGCCCGCATATGCGGGTGCCGCTGGCGCAGGTCCTCGACGACTATCTCACCCCTGCTGGCGATCTGATCGCGTGCAGCTGGCACGGCGCCTTATTCACGATCGACGAAGGCCGGTGCGTCGGCGGGCCCTGCGTCGGGCAGCGTCTCACGCCGTGGCCGGTTGCGGTCCGCGACGGCACGCTGGTCACGCTCGGCGAAACGATGCCGACCGAGGATTGAGTGATCGGCGCCGATGGTCGACAAAATGCGCGCAATGGACTACTGCTCCGTCATCCAATGAGGTTGGAGAGAAACAATGCTGACCACGATCGACCAGGCTGAGGAACGGTCGCTGGACAAGCTCCATCCTCATCCGGTCAGCCCGGCCAAGCTTGCCCACATCGTGCTGCGCTCGGCGCATTATGAAGCGACCCGCGACTTCTATTTGAAGGTGCTCAACGCCGAGCTGGCGTTCGAGAACGAGTTCGTCTGCTTTCTGCGCTACGACGACGAGCATCATCGCATCGGCATCATCAACGCGCCCGATGCCACGCCGCTCGACACCAGGAGCGGCGGCGGCGTCGAGCATGTCGCCTTCACGTTCGACACGCTGGGCGCGCTGCTCGCGACCTACCGCCGCCTCAAGGCGCTCGATATCGAGCCGTTCTGGCCGATCATCCACGGGCCGACCGTCTCGCTGTATTACCGCGATCCGAACGGCGTGAAGGTCGAACTCCAGTACGACGTGTTCAAGACCTCCGCGGAGGTCGACGCCTTCTTCGCCCGGGGCAATTATCTCGAGAATTTCATGGGCGTGATCTTCGATCCGGAAGAGATGGCGAGGCGTTTCGAGGCGGGGGAGCCGCTCGAGGAAATCACCAGGCGTCCGCCGCTGCCGCCCGGCCTTGGCCCCTGGGACATGCACCGGCCCTGACCTGCGGGAAGAACCCTAGGCGCGCGGCATTTCGTCCGATAAGCAGCGCGCCTGGGATCAATTCCGACAAGGCAGGCCATGATCGAAGTCGAATGGTGGGATTATGAGGACGCGGACGAGCTCGTCGCCGCGGTGGCGGGCGATGTCGGCTTCATCATCGAGAGCGCGCTCGATGCGCGCGGCGATGCGATGGTCGCCTTGCCCGGCGGCGCCTTCGCCGGCCCGATCCTCGCGCAGATCGCCAAGACCAAGCTCGATTGGAAGAAGGTGACGATCGTCCCGACCGACGATCGCCTCGTGGCGGTCGACAGCCCGCTGAGCAACGTCGCGACGATCGCCCGCCATTTCCTCCCGCTCGGCGCGCGGGTCGTGCCGATCGCGAGCGACACCGCCGATTACAAGATGGCCGGGCGCGCCGCCGACGCGCGCCTCGCCGATCTGCACTGGCCGCCCGATCTCGTCTGGCTCGGCGTCGCCGCTGACGGCCATACCGCTTCGATCCTCCCCGGCCCCGATCTCGACGACGCTCTGTCGGGACCGCACAGCCGCCGCGCGCTCGGGCTGATGCCCGATCCTTTGCCTGCCGACGCGCCGGTCGCGCGCGTCACGCTGAGCCGCGCCGCGATCGTCTCCGCGCGTGCGTTGCTGATCGCCGGCGCGGGCGCCACGACGCGTGCCCTGCTCGAGCGCGCGATCGCCGACGGGCCGCTGTCGTCGGTTCCGATCGGCCGCGTCCTCGCCGAGGTCGAGCAGCCGATCGACATCCACTGGGCGGCCGCATGATCGCCCGGCTGACCGCGGAAGAGCGCGACCGCCTTCTTGCCACGCTACCCGGCTGGAAGCTCGACGACGAGCGAGAGGCGATCCGCAAGTCCTTCAAATTCGCCAATTTCGTCGAAGCGTTCGGCTTCATGACGCGCGTCGCTCTGCTCGCCGAGAAGGCTGACCATCACCCTGAATGGTCGAACGTCTATGCCACCGTCGAGATCCTGCTGACCACCCACGACGCCGATGGCCTGTCGCTGCGCGACATCGGCCTCGCCCGCGCGATCGACAGCCTGATCGGCGAGCCTGCCGCCTAGAACGCGCGCTCGAGCCGGCTGAGCAGACCCCGCGCGGGGCTGATCGGCTCGTGCGGGCTGCCGATGTCCTCGTCGAGCCGCTCGACGCGCGCGTAGAGGTCCATGCTCGCCGCGATCAGCGCGCGCGCATCCTCGGGCAGCTGCGCGACGAATTCGGCGTCGCTGGTCGCGGCGTGGCCGAGCCGGTGCTGCGGCTCGCGCGCCTGATCGAACGTGATCTCGCCCGCCTCGACCGCACGCCGGTTGAGCAGCCAGGCAACGACGTGCATCAGCCGCGTCGTCACCTTCAGCGCCTCGCACGAAAAGCCGACGCGTGTCAGCGGCGACAGCCGGTCGCGGTCGGGCCGCCCCCCCTGGTCGAAATAGCTGCGTGCCTCATCGGCCAGCACCATCGCCTCGACATAGAGCGAGTCGATCATCCGGGCGGTCATGCGGGCGCGCGTGTCGTGCAATGGCATCGCCCGCCCATGCCACAGCGGCGATTTTTCGGAAGAGCCAAATCGACCGATTCACCCTCTTTCCAGCCCATGTGCCGAAACGGTGCGGTCTTGAACCCGGCCAGTCCTTTCCTATCTCGCTGTCGTTCCTTGCCGTCGCCGTTCGCGGGGCGCGAGGAACGGCCTGGCGGAGATGCCGCGGGCCTTGGACCAACTCATTTGCCACAAGAGGATTTGAGCCATGCGTACTGTTGATTTCGCGCCCCTGCTGCGCTCGTCGATCGGTTTCGAGAATCTCAACCGGCTCGTCGATTTCGCCACCCGCGGCGACGCCGACGCCTACCCGCCCTACAATATCGAGAAGCGCGGCGACGGCGCCTATCGCATCTCGATCGCGGTGGCGGGCTTCCGCGAGGACGAGCTCGACCTGACCGTGCAGGAGAATTTCCTGCTCGTCGTCGGCCGCGCCGGCGAGAATGGCGACGAGGGCCGCGAGTTCATCCATCGCGGCATCGCCAAGCGCGCGTTCGAGCGCCGCTTCCAGCTCGCCGATACGATCAAGGTGACCGGCGCGTCCTACGACAGCGGCCTGCTCAGCGTCGACCTCGTCCGCGAGGTGCCCGAGCACAAGAAGCCGCGCAAGATCGCCATCGGCGGGGGCGCGGCAGCTCCCGTGATCGAAGGCGAAGCGGAACAGCGCAAGGCGGCCTGACGCCGATTGCCGTCCGCACGGAAGGGCCGGCCTGGCGACGGGCCGGCCCTGTTCGCATCAGGCGATGATGTCGGGCAGGAGCATATCCTCGAGCGCGGCGATCTCATCGCGCAGCTTGAGCTTGCGCTTCTTGAGCCGCGCCAATTGCAGCTGATCGGAGCTGGCGGCCACGCGCAACGCCTCGATTCCCGCATCGAGATCGCGGTGCTCGAGACGGAGAAGGGCGATCCGCTGATGGACGTCGTCCTGCTGCATTCGGGCTCCGTTAGGCGGCACGGCGCGCACCCGCAAGCGCACCGATCGTCGTGAATTTCGCCTCAACCGATCGCATTGACCCATTTGCGAAGGCGACAAGTAAGGCGAAGCGTGATTTACTCCTCTCGCTCAAGAGCAAGAGGAGATCATTTTCATGGAAAATGCCCATTCTTCCGCGCTGATTGCCAAGCATGCCGGGCTCGACGCCCGGATCGCCGACGAAGCCCGTCGCCCTGCGCCCGACCAGACGATCGTCGCGCGCCTCAAGAAACAGAAGCTGCGGATCAAGGAAGCGCTTGCCCGCTTGTGACCGCGCGCGGGAGGGGACGCTCTCTCCTCGATAGAGCGGCGCCCTCCCCCTGACCTCCACCGTCCCTACAGGATCTTAAGACCGGGACGCCGTGTTTGCGGCGGGAACAGCGGACGGCTGGCTTTCGCCGGCTCGCCGATCGGCGTGCGAGCCTTGCGCGGATCGATATCGCGATCGAACGCCAGGCCTGCCCGCCCCGCCGCGGACCACACCACGGTCGCCTCGATTTGCCCGACGCCGCGCAGATCGACCATCACCCGCTCGCCTTGCGCAACCTCGACGGCGGGCTCTGCCATCATGCCGCTCGCCGAAAGATTGCGGACGCGGACCTGGATCTCCGGGCCGCCGCCGATAGGCTGAACATTGGCGAGAAGGAACAGGCTGTCGCGTGGCGCACGCGCTCTCGCGCTTTCACCCTCGACGCTCATCGGCTCCGTCACTGCGCGATGCTCCCACCTGCGCCATCCTGCATAAAGCCATGTAAAGTTTGCAGAAGAATTAAGTGCGCGGGTGCCTATTCTTCGCGCGACACCTTCTCCTGGCGCTCGTGGCGCTCCTGCGCCTCGACCGTCATCGTCGCGATCGGCCGCGCCTCAAGCCGCGCGAGCGAGATCGGCTCGCCGGTCACCTCGCAATAGCCATATTCCCCCTCGTCGATCCGGCGCAGCGCCGCTTCGATCTTCGCGATCAGCTTGCGCTCGCGATCGCGGGTCCTGAGCTCAATCGACCAGTCGGTCTCGCTGGATGCGCGGTCGGTGATGTCGGGCTCGCGCAGCGAATCCACCTGCAGCTGTGCGAGCGTGCCCTGCGCCTCGCGCAGGATCGCATTCTTCCATGCCGCGAGCTTGGTGCGGAAATAGACGAGCTGACGCTCGTTCATGAAGGGTTCGTCGGGGCTGGGGCGGTAGGCGGGATCGAGCGCGGTTTCGCGATCGCCTCCGGCCGACTCTCCTGCCGTATGTGCCGTGGCCATCGCGTTTTCTCCACACTTCGCCAAGCGCATCGGACACGGAACAAGCCGGATCCGCCACTCTTCCGTCAGCCCGGCGCGCCTATACCATGCGCCGAGACCCGCACAAGGCGGATCGCGGCAGCCGGCGCTGCACCATCGGGTCCCTTAGCCTGGACAATGTTTCGCTTCCGTGAACCGCGATTCGCGCCGCGCCCGCCGCGCAATCGCCTCGAAATAATTAACCATTTCTGTAAACTATACTGATTGAGGATCGAAGTAGTCGCTGCTCCCAATTGGCACGTTAACCGCCATCGTTGTTATGCGTTGGGGATAAAAGAAAGTTACCGGCGTCCAAAGATGGTTAACGGACTTGCGGGCAATCATTTCTTCTGCATTGTCGGTCGATGAGGTTGAGGCGCAAGCGTCTCCGGCATTGAGGTCGGGGCAGTGATCGTCGCACAACGAAAGAGTATTCGGCGATGTCAGTTCGAATGGCTTTGGCGAAACTATGCGCCTGCGCATGCGGCGGCGCGGTGATCGGCGGCGGCGCCGTCCACGTGGTCGAAAAGCCGCGCACCCACGCCGAAGCGAAGCACCGCGTGCTGCCGAAGCGGGTCGCCCACCGCGTCGCCCCGCGCAAGATACGCCGCGCGGTCACCACCACAACCACGACATGCGCGCCCGCCGTGGTGACGGTCGCGTCCGCGCCCGCTCCCTATGATGCCCCGCTCCTCGGCAGCGCTGCGGCCGTGCCGGCCGTCATCGGCGGTTCCTCGGGCGGCTTCGGCGGCTTTTTTGCCGGCGGCGGCTCGTGGGGCGGCGGCGGCAGCAGCGGCGTCGTAGTCGTTTCGTCGACGTCGAGCGGGTCGAGCTCAAGTTCGAGCTCGAGCTCAAGCTCGAGTTCCGGATCGAGCTCCAGCTCCAGCTCGGGCGGCAAGGGCCATTCGAGCGGGGGCAAGGATCATTCGAGCACCGGATCGAGTTCCAGCACGGGTTCGAGTTCGAGCACCGGCTCCAGCTCGAGCACCGGATCGAGCGGCTCCACCGGAAGCACCTCGTCGAGTTCCAGCTCTTCGAGCAGCAGCTCCTCGAGCAGCAGCAGCAGTGGCGGGCATGGTTCCAGCAGCTGGGGTTCCAGCAGTCACGGTTCGTCGAGCTACGGATCGAGCAGCCACGGCTCGTCGAGCGGCCATCCCACGCCGGTGCCTGCGCCGCCGATGATGCTGCTGTTCGGTGGTGCCGCCGCCGCGCTCGTCGCGCGCCGCAAGCTCGAGCGCTCGCGCTAGAT
>CAXTMX010000060.1:0-17119 GCA_964245585.1 uncultured Sphingomonadaceae bacterium
GCTCGTGCCGTGGCGGCCAGTGCTGGAAAAGCAGATTGGGAAACAGGTCGGCGGCATCATACGCGCTAAAGGCATAAGCTGGCGATTAGGATGGCAGCGTGGCGGGCCGGAAATATCGTGACAGCCTTGCGCCCTAAAGTCGGTCGTTCGCCGAGCGGGTCGCAGACCCTTCAAGCGGACGTTCGTTCAGGCCGGGTCGTTGGACGCGAGTGGTGGATAACGGACCGGCCGCTTTCGGGCGCTCGGAGCTAACAACCGCCATTTGTTCAGCATCGTGCACCGCTGCCACGCGCCCAACTGCGACGTCCAATCATCGGCCGCGGGACTCCTGAAGCTGCCGTTCGTTCACTTGAAGGTCGAGTTCGGTCAGTAGTCGCCACCGAAGCCGCCGCGATCCGGTGGGTGAATCGTTTCTGCGCATCCCGCAGCTTATCGGCGCACCGGAGTCCCGACCAGCCCGACTGCTATTTGCCGCCGATGCCTTCAAGGGCTGTGCGGTTAGGCAGCTGTGTCTCCTCGATCGGCCAAGCCATGCCGTTGGCAACATCCGGATGCCGGGGCTCGGTGTCGATCGTGCCATAGTCGCGGCGGATGTCCTCGATGTGCTTGAGACAGGCCTTTGCCAGCGAGCTTTGCGGTGACCCCTCGCGCAAGATCACGAAGAGCTTGCGGCGCAGCGATGAAAGATCGACCGGTACGATCTCCTGGCTGCCGGTCACCCGCTCGGAGGTCTCATAGGACAGGGCGCAGTTGCGCAGCGCCTCGGCAAGGATCCCGTCGAACGACCGGCCGCAGCTCGCATAGCATTCGACAAGGAAGAGGACATTCTCTGGATCTCGCATCTTAGCGATCGCATGGTCATAGACGCTACGCGCCACGCCCTGGCTGGACTGGTAGCGGGCGACGAAGACATCGCGCAGGGCTGGGTCCTCGCCGAGCTTGCCGGCGAGCTTGTCGCCCACGGACCAGATCGCATGACTGTCAGTGTTGCGCACGATTCTGCCGGCTTCGAGCACGTCGCAGAAAGCCGAGAAAGCGCTGCTCTCCGGGCGATGCAGAAGCGCGGCCTGCCAAGTGAAGTTCTGTTTGAGCGCCGGAAGCCGCTCGGCGAGGTCGACCAGGCCGGTATCGCCGATGCCGGTCGAGGCCCAGCGTAATGCTTCGCAAACTGCCTCGATATTGCGGCCGCGGAGCAGGGCCGGGTCGAGCATCCCGATCGCGTCGAACAGTTCGGCGGGCGCGTCCGAGAAGGGAAACAGGGCGAGCCAGCGCCCCAGCTCGCTATGGTCTTCGTCCAGCAGCCAGCGCTCGGTTTCCGCCTGTTTGAGGAATGCCGCGAGACCAAGGCGGATAGGCTCCACGGGAAGCGTCACGCCCGTCATCGCCAGCGCGGCCATGGCGTCGCGCTTGGCCAAGGGCGAGATTTCGGCATCCTGCAGGAGCGCCGGTATCGCCGGATGATCGGCGTGGGGCATGCCGAGCATGACTTTCAACAGATATAGCGCACGCTCGCGCTCCGCGACTGAGGCCTGTTCGCCGGTCAGGCGCGAGATCGCATCGAACAGGATGGTCGCCTCTGGTCCAGGCGAAGCTCGGGCTTCTCCGGCTGGGCTGGGAGCCAGCCTCGAGAAATCGGGCCAGGTCTGGCCGAATTGTTTTTCGGCCTCGCCGGTTCGAAGCGCGAAGATCCGGCGCAGCGCCATCGCTGCGTCGGCACCGAAGCGCGGTGATGCCAGATAGCGCGAGAGGATGGTCACCACGCGTTCGCCGCCGATGGCGATGAAGGCGCGCGAGAACTGCAAGCCAAAGGCCATTGCGAGATCGTTCGCATGGTTGTGGCGCGACGGCCGTCCCTGAAACTGCTCCCAGTCCCGCCGGTATCGTTCGAGATCCTCGACCAGGAGGGACTCGAGCGTCTCGAGCAACTCCTCGCGGGGAACCCGCTCGATCGCGACCGCAAGTGCCGCCACCTGGGTCCGGGTCGCCAAGGGGTTGCCGAGCAGGGCCTTGGCCCAGCTCTCTAACATTGCGATCATCCGGCGCACTTGATCCTCGTCGAGCGCCAGCACGCGCTCGTCCACGCCGCCCTGGTGCCGGTTGAGAATCTCGACGATGTCCTGAATATGGCGAGGATCAGTTTCCGCGGAGTAGGCGAACAGGGCCTCGACCAGCGACGCGAGCGGGGATGCCGTAGCCCGATCAACCGCAGCCCAATAGGCTTTCCGCCTTTCCTCTTTCTCCTCCGGAAGCGCCACGGCGAGTTTCTCGTGGCGGGCGAATGCTTGGCCGATCAGCTTTGTCACGGTGGCAGGCCCCGCCAGTCGCGCCGCGGCCTTGGCGCCCTCGTCATCGGATGGGCTATTCAACACCCGCTCGATCAGCGGTCCATCGTCGACGGGCGTCGATCCCAGGAGCAGCGCTTCCGCCCGGAAGGGCAACGGCAGATCTTGCGCCAGCCGCTCCACCATTGCGGCGGTCACTTCTTCGGGCCAGCGCGCGGCAAGGCGATCGATCAAATGGTAGATGCGCTCGGCAGTGACGGGAAACGCCGGGTCGGCTAGAATCGCGGGTAACCGGCCTGGGCTTGAACCTTCATCCTGCTCCAGAAGCGCGTGCAGTAGGGCGACCGGATCGGTCAGCGCCGAACGCTTAGCGTCCTTGATGGCCTTGAGCCGCGCGACAACCGACGTGTCGTCCAGCCCCTCCCAATAGCCTCGCTCGGCAATAAGGTCCCAGACATCGTCTCCCGACGCTCGCAGGAGGCGAACGGCGTGGCGGCTTGCCGACCGGAATTCCAGCGCTGAAAAGGTCTGGATACGGACCTCGGGATCTGGATCGCTTTCGGCCAGGCGGGTCGCGAGCTCGATACCGTCCATGCCGCTGTTGCTGGCCAGCTCTCCGAGGATATGCGACCGCACCTCGGGTGGGGCCTCCGCGATGCGGCGCGCCGCGTCCGGGCCCAGCACCGAGGGACGAAAGCGATTACCGGCGCGCAGTGCCGATAAATGGACCTGGCTGTCTGGATTGGTGATCAGCGGCCAGACAAAATCGGCGAATTCGGGCCGGCCCGTTGTGATCATGAAATCGACCGCGCGGTCGACCACGCCCGACTCGTGCCAGGCGACAGCGAAATCTCTGATGGCTGGTCCTGCCATTGACCAGAATGCCTCCGGCGCGCGTGCGATGATCTCGGCAGCGAGATCTGGGTCGAGCCGAAGTGCCTCGTTCACGAGCAGCGCCAGAAGCTGCATGGCGTCGGCGCTGTCGGAGGCGCTGATCCGCTCGACGGCGAACAACAGGGTTTCGTCCCAATGGCGCCAGTTCAGGACCGTGCCGCGCAGCCAGGACAGCGCCGCCTCGTCGCCGCCCGCGGCCGTTCGGATCGTCGTCTCGACGTCGCGCGCGGCGAACCATTCCTGGATCTGCTGGTGCTGGAACTGAACCATCGTGCCATTTGCCGGACGTTCCAGGAGATGCAGGTCGCTGAGGATCTCGAGCGCCCTGCCGGGACTCGGCACGGCGCCGATCTGTCCTTGCTCCTGCAGGACCCTGCCGGTTCTGGAAATGATTGCGCGTGCCCGCTCGGCCTCGAACAGCACAAGCTGGCTTTCCCGCATGGCGCGTGCCAGCGCCTCGAGATAGCGGAACGCCATGTCTTCGAGCTCTTCGCGCAGGGTGTCGGCCCGGGCGTCGTCGCGCGCCTGGGCCTTCACATAGCCCTTGAGGATCTCGTCCTTGGACCGCGGCAAAACAGCGCCGGTTGCCCGGTCGAGCAGCGCGGTCAGGAAGAGCGGGATCGCAACCAAGTCTCGCAGTCCTGGGACTCGCCATGCGGCGTCGAGCACGGCAATGCCTTCCTCACCACGCATGCGTCGCGCTACTTCGAGCTGCTCGTCCTCACGCAGCGCCTCGATATGGAAGACCGGGCCCTCGAAAGGGCGGTCGGTACGAGCGCGGGTGGCGACAACCAGGACGAGGAGCGGATATTCCCGGCGCAGCTGCTGGAGCTGCAGTTTCAGCCGAAGGCGCCGCTTCGGATCTAGCTCGTTCCAGCCGTCGAGCAGCAGCACTAGCCGCCCTTCCGCGGCCAGCAGGCGCAGCGCATCGAGGTCGAGATGCGCGAAGGGCGCTCGCGCAGTTAGCGACGGCAGCAGATCCGCCTGCTGTGCGCCCCATTGCGCGAGCGGCACATAGATCGCCACCCGCCGGCCCGCATCGAGCATGGTGCCGGCAAGCTGGATCAAGGTCGTCGACTTACCCGTCCCGGGCGCCGACGCGATTACGACGTCGGTCGCGATCTCAAGCACGGCCGCGAAATTCGGGACCGCCGAGTCATCCTCGTCCGCCGGCGAGGAGCGAACGGACAGGTCGATCGGGGATGCGGGCCAGGTCCGCAGCGCCTTGAAGTCCACGACGTCACGGCGCGCGGCCTGGCGCCAGCTGTCGACCGCGTCCTCGATCGAAAGGCCCTTTTCCGCGAGCGCGTCCCTCAAGACCAGGTAATCGTGCGCGACGATTTCCGGCTGGTATCGTATGGCGTGGTCCAGTTCGAGCGGCCGGCGACCGAGCTGCTCGAATGACCGCTCCTCCGCCTCCCGCTTCCAGTCTCGAAGCTTGGCGACGGTGAAATAGACCGGGTTAGCGTCGATCCGGGTATGGCAATTGGCGCACAACCAGATGCCATTCTGCTCCGACGCCCGATCGTCGCTGCCGATGTCGGGATCGAAGCGGGGGCCTCCCACAGCCGCCGCGGTGATATGAGCTGCAACCCCAATATTGACGACGCCTGTGCCATCTGCCCGAGCGCCCAGCGTGAAGGCCCGGCAATCCGGGCATGAGCAGATATACGCTGCGCGCTTTGCGAGGTTCGTCTTCACAAACTGTCGAAAGGTGTCTCTCTCCGCCATCGATCCTGCTTATCAGCCCTTAGGCGCGACGCCGAGCCGTAAGGCGGAGATTGAAGCCCAGCACAGTCGCAGCTACCCCTGCAGGTGGCACAGAACCGGGGTTGCCTCTGTCGAAAGAGCCTTATGATAGCGCCAGGCCCCACATACCGGCCGACGTTCGACGTCTCGTCTTAGTCGAGTCCGGCCACGCCTGCGCGCTGCGAGTCTGTGGCGAGACCACCTATGTCGAGCTTCACCACATCGACGAGAACCGCGAGAACAACGATCCTGCGAACCTGATCGCGCTTTGCGACAAACATCACAAGATGGCGCATGATGGGAAGATCGATCGCAAATCGCTCCGTCTCTACAAGGAGAAGCTCTCCGCAAGCCGGGAATCGGAGATCGTCGAGCGGCTCACGCGCTTGGAGGTCCAGTCGGAGGCGACCAAGTCCGACCTCCCGGTCGCCTTGACCAGTGCCGAGCAGCCGGCCGATACCGGGATTCGCAAGATTGCACCCCCGCGCTGGAAGGTCCAGGCGTTCGCGCTGAGCCAAGTGGCGATCACCCGGTATGAGAAAGAGGCGAGTGTTCATTTCGAGCGGCACGTCGAGCTCGTGACAGGCGCTAAGCGTCTTATTCTCGATGGGCTGAAGCAGTTCCAGGACGATCAGGCGGATATCATCGTCGACTTCGTCTATGTCAGGAAGGCATATCTGGACGCGCCCGCCTATGGAAAATGGCTGCAGGAAAAGATCGAAGTCTATGAGTTGATGACCGGCCGGCGAGCCATCGGCGTATTGTTGGCTGTGGTTGGGAGGGAGACCATGCTGGAGGAGACGGCGCTCCCGGAAATCCGATCGAGCGTCCGCGATGTCGAGAGTGTGACGCTTCAGGTCTATTCCTGCGACCAACTTGGCTTTCATCCCGGACCGATCAGTGCCTCCTTGTTTTGACCGGTCTCATCTTCCCGGAAAAGGCTGCCCATGCCGCGGCAGAGGGCAGGCCACTTTGGCTTCTTAGCGCGACCCGGAGCCTGCGGATGAGGCATGATCCGTTCCGGCCGGCGGTCGACGAGGCGATTCCAATCGTCGAGTGTCGCTTCTCGCTGTTGTTCAGCGACACGCTGGCTGCGCTTGAGCTGGTGAGGGCGGGGCTGAAGTTCAAAGGTGCCAAGGACATCGAGGGCAAGCTGGGCCTGTTCTCGAAGATGAACATGTTCTCCGAGGAGTTGCTCGAGGCGATGGTCTCGGGCGGGGAATCCTACAAGCCCGCCGCCGTGGCTTTCATCTGGGAGCGCTTGGTTGCCGCGCGGCTGGTTCGCCGGTCTTTCGGCTCGAACTGGCGCGCCACCGTCGATCATCAGCTCGACCTTAGCCGAATCCTCGGGCACTTACGCGACGACACATTCCGCAATCTCTTTTCGGTCCCGGCCGAGCTTGCCGGACGCTACGCTTCCGCCTTGCTGGCGGTCGATGTTAGGAAAGCCGACGGCGCGGAGGCGCGAGGATCCGGCTTCCTGATCGTGCAGGACGAGCGGCCCTGGCTCGTGACTTGCCGTCACAATGTCGATCCGGCCGACGGTGTGGTGGACGTCCGGATCTCGGACGTGAACGGCGCGCCGGTGGCCATAGGCGCTCCAATCCTCTCGCCCGACCATGACATCGCCCTTTACTGCGCCGCCGATCCAGCCGGGCCGGCGTTCAGGCTCACCAGCGATGTGGCGATGTTCGATGAAGTCTTTACTCTGGGCTATCCAAGCATCCCGGGAGCGCAGTCGCTGGTGGTGGGGCATCGCGGCGAAGTGAACGGCCTGGCCAATCTCTATCTGCAGCGGACGCCGGCGCTGCTCATCTCGAACCTCGTCGCGCCGGGCAGCAGCGGTTGCCCGGTGCTGCTCGGGGACGGACATTGCGTCGGAATGACCATGCGATGGCTCGAGGGTCAGTACGACGGCGAGAGGCTGCGCTATTCGGCCGCGCTGCCGGCCTCAGTGATACTCGATTTTACAAGGGCCACTGTGGGACGCGCCTGATAGTGGAGGGCCGTGCAATCAAGCATGTCCGCTTTTGCTGCTGACAGTTGGGAGCGGACAGATTGCTTCCGGCCAGATTCGGTCTCGCAGCCGAGCTCGCCCAATGGCGAGGTTTGGCCGAACTCCGTCGGGTGGTTTCAGCCAATCCACCAAAGCTGCCATTCCTTCCGTCGCACTGCTATCTCAAATTGACTATGGCCTCTCCCGACAATTCCCGTGCTGCGCCACGCCCAAAGAGAAGCGCGCCTGTCCCTGCGCCAAAGGCGAAGAAGGCCGGCGGCGGGACGGCCGCGGCGGGCGGCACGAACTTTCAGGCGATCATCACGGCGATCGCGGGTGCCTATTTGCTTTCCGGCAAGCCCCTGTGTTGGCTGTCGGGAATAGTCGATGACACGCCCACCGGTATCTGGGCTGAGTCAGAAGGCCCTGGTGACGACCTCCGCATCGAGCTTGCGGATGGCCGAGTTGTGGAAGTTCAGGCCAAAAAGGGTCTGCAGAAGGGTAACGCGCTGTGGGAGGCGTTGGACGCGCTAGCCCTTGGCCTTGCGCATGGCGAGATGAACTTCGGCGTTCTTGCGGTGGCCTCGGACAGCAGCGGGACCGTTCGCGATCTGCTTGCCCGCGATATCGAGCGGATCGGGCAGGGTCGGGACGATATGCTGTCCGACATTGGTAAGGATTGGCTTGCCCGGCTCGTGGCTGCGGGGCTGGACGCCGAGTCAATTTGCTCACGTCTGCGCATCCAGGTCGTGCATGGGCTCGCGGCGGAGGATGCAGATCGCCGGCTGGCCAAGACCTTGCTGGCCTCGACATGCGCAAATGCCGCGCAGGCGGATCATGCGTGGCAGGTCCTGTTCGAGGACGCCGTGGCGATGATGGAGCAGCGCGGGCGCGCGGACCTGCCGCGCTTGATTTGCCTGCTGATGTCGTACGGAATTGCATTGTGCGCGAACGCCGCCGCCGCCGGGGTCGCTTCGCGGATCGCGAACTGGGTCGTGGCGACCCGCAACGGTTTCACCTTGTCGGCAACGCGCAAGCGTCTACCTCTCTCTGCCCTCCTCGATATGCGGATCGTCAAGGTCCCATTCGAGCTGCCACCGGCCGAAAACGCGCACAAGGCCTTGGCTCGCTATCACGACGGCTCTCTCGGTCGGTCGCGCGATGACAAGGAATTTGATGCGGAGTGGACTGGCCGGTTTCGGCGTCGAGGGGTCATTCAAGCTGGGGCGGGGTTGGGTAAGTCCACGCTCGCGACAAAGCTGGCCTTCGAATATGCGTCGGACGGGTTTCCCGTTCTGCTCGTGCCCCTCAAGTCCTTAGCGTCGGCGATGGCGCGCGGCGAGAGCTTCGACTCCGCGTTGAAGACACTGGGTTTGGATGGATCGGGGGTCGCGGTCGAAGCCTTCGACCGGATCCGTCTATCGGACATCGTCGTAATCGCGGATGGCCTGGACGACTGCGGCCCCCAGCATGAGGCGGTGGCGGCGGCAATCCAAGCTTATTCGATCGGGCACCCGCGTGCGCGCATCATCGTGACCACCCGGCCGATCGGGTACTCGACCTCCCAATTCTCGGAATGGCAGCACTATCGTCTGATCGCTCCGAGCAATACCTCCGGAACCGCCAACCTTAGCAGGCTGCTTAAGGCGCTGGCGGACGACTCTCCGCTCGCGGACGCATACGAGCTGGCACGTAGCGAACTCGGTCGAACGCCGAGTGCGGATGCGATATCGGTCAGCCCTCTAGCACTTGGAATGGCTGCTTCGCTGCTGCATCGCCAAGGCCATCTCCCCAAGACCCGGCCGAAGCTCTACGAGCAGTTGATCTCACTGTTCGAAAGCGAGAGCGATGCGGAGCGACCGGGAAGCGTCTCGGGGCCGAGCGCGGCGTATGTACTAAACGTCTTGGGATGGGCCGTGGTGGGCGACCCCTTGGTCCCGAAGGCCAGCCTGGTGGATCGCTGCGCGGAGGCGCTTGCCCGTGCGCTGGGCGTAACCAAGCTCGCGGCGGCGGGAACAGTCGAGGCAGCCCTAGGCTACTGGGAGCGCGCGGGGTTGATCGAGGCCGTTTATCACGACGGCCTCGAGTTGCTGACCTTCGTGCACAAGACCTTTGCCGAGTTTGCCGCCGCGCGCCACGTCGTTGGGCTCGGACAGGCGGAACGCGCCCGCGAGCTGGCGCGCATCATCGAACTGCCTGATTGGTCGGAGGTCACAACCTTCGCAAGCGGCCTGGGATACGGCAACGACATTGCGCGGCATTTTCTGGCGCGCGGGATGACAGGCAATGCGGGCCAGGTCCAGCGGGCGTTGGGGGTAGCGATCGACCCCGACGCAGGGACCGACGACGCCGTCGCGCAGGAGCTGGCTCAGATGGCGTTCAGCGCGATTGCGGCCGGCACACCGAAGAAATTTGCCATAGGCGTGTCGGTCATGGAGCTGGCGGCGCGCCGGCCGGCGGTAATGGCGCCGCTGGCGGTCGAACGGCTGCGCAATGCGGACTTCGCGACCCAGCTTACTGCCTGGGCCGCCATCGTGGCTGCGGGGAAGGACTTTTACGAACCAGGCAGCCTCGAAGAGGCGCTGGCGGACCTGCTCCCCCATATCGAACCCCGCTATTCGAAGGGCGGCTTGTTCACGCTGAGGGCGAGTGACGATCACGACCTGATCGGCCCGATTGGGGTAGCCGCCCTGGAGGCGCAGCGCCCGGCGGCGATGGAAGCCTTCGCGGAGCGGTACCTGCGGCACGAGGCGTTCCAAAGTACCAAGATTCAGGCCCGGATTGGCGGCATCCTGAGCGACCAGGGTCTCAGCTACAGCGTCTTGCGCGATTTGCACTCGGGCGGTCGCAGTCTGATGGATCAGTTTCTCAATCCTCCCGAGGAAGAATGCCAGGCGCACAATAAGGCTCTGCGGGCGCTCGCCGCCGCCGTTGCTATCGGCGACGGCAGTCCGCAGCCCGAGCCCGACTATCCGCCCGCTCGATTCCTCCAGTTCGCGGGCTATTATTCGCTGTCGTGCTTCGGCCAGGTCGGGAACCGGGATCTAAAGACCTGGGCAGAGCCGTACGACGAAGGCGCGGTCGCGCATGCGATGCGCGCCATGGTGGCGATCTCAAAGGTCGACGGAGCGGTCCTGGCCGCGGAGGCGCGTGAGGTAGTGCGCTTTCTCGATCGCGAGCCGAACGCGAAGCCTTACGCGCTGCATTTTCCGGACGTGGATATTCCGTCGGTCGACTGGACTGAGGCGGCTGCACACCACCTCGACAGGGCAAAGCTCGAAACAGCTGTGCGCCACGGGTCGGAATGGCTGGCATTCGTGGCGGGCAATCTTTTGGAGGCCATCGAGGTTTCGGAAGCCGATGTCCGGAGACTACTAGCAGGTGCGCGAGGGGCTTCGCTATGGGCGGGTGCAGAGATCGCGTTTGCAAAGCTCTCGGCCTCGACCGCGATGGAGGTGCTCGTGGAGCGTCTTGCCTCCCCGCTGCCATGGGGCGCGGAGTATCTCTTTGCGGTCTTGCGGCGGCTGGAGCCGCCGATGACCGACGAGCTTGGGGCCGCCATCGCACTTGGATTGGACGATCGCTATGTCTCGACGGTCACGCAGGCCGCGGATTTCGGCCTGGAGTTGGTGCAGCGAGGCGAAAAGCTCGATCCGGCGCCCGTCGCGCGCGCCTATGCGGATTGGCAGGCGCATGAGCGAAAGAAGAAGGACAAGCATGTCCAAGGGCCCAGTCCCCTTGAAACGCTGATGAAGCTCCGCATTGCCCTGGACGATGTTGACGAGGAGGAAATGGCTACAGCTTTGACCGATGGACGAAGCGATGTCCTCAAGATCGCGGAACAGGAGCGCGACCGGCGTGCCTCTTCATAGGGCGAGTATAGCCAATCCTTGTGCCCAAGACTTATAAGCGGGTCAGTTACGGCTTCCTCCTGCCATTCTGGCCAAGAACTGTGCTTGTTAATGCAGGTCGAATTGACGCGGATTTTTGTTGAAGGTTGTTGTCGCCCGATGCCCGTTTCGTCGTGCGATCGGATCGCATGCGCGCTATCGCATCGGCATGCCGCGCCATGACTTTTCCGTTGCCGTCAAACGCGAGCTCGCTTTGCGAGCCGCGCATTTTTGCTCCAATCCACGCTGCCTTAAGCTGACCGCCGGACCCCGAGCTTCGAACGACAGGGGACTTGGAACGGGGCACGCGGCGCATATCTGCGGCGCATCGCCTAAGGGCCCCCGCTTTGATCGGACCCAGACCGAAGCGCAGCGCCGTGCGGCGGAGAATGGGATTTGGCTATGCCGCGAATGTGGCGACATCGTCGACAAAGATCCGGACGGGCACAGCGCCGATATGCTGCGAGCATGGAAACGCAATCATGAGGCAATGATCGCGGAGGTGCGGCTCCAGGGCTGGTCGGCGAGCATCGAATTGCTACGGTCGAGCCAGGCGCAGCCGGGGCTTGCGCGCCGCATCGTCGCGCTGTTCGAGGACCGACGGCTGTTCTGGGCACGCTTCGACGCCGAATTCCCTGACCGAGTGCGCCTCTCGCTCGATGGCCTGCGTCACGAACTGACCCGGTTGCGCGATGAATGTGCCGCCGGGAGCCCGATCGACGTCGTGCTGGTCGCGCTAGGCAGGACGATCCGACACTTCTTCGATGCGGTTGAGCGGCTCGACCTAACCACCCTGCACTGCGACAGCAACGACCCTGACTGGCTCGCTTTCGAGTCTGCGTTGCGGGTGCTCCGCAAATCGATCGGTTATCAAATCGCCGCGCTTGCTGATTCCTATGCGATCGCGATCAGCGGCGAATTGGCCGAAGAAATGCCACGTGTCCTTTAAACTGCCCGACTCGGACTAGGCCTTGGCTTGCCGCGCCCCCTGACGCCGCAGCTCGAACAGTGCGATGGGCTTGGCGGTCGGCGGAAACAGCTCGTGGAAATCGCGGTCGACATTTGTTATGATGCGGTTCAGCACGCCGATCAGGCGATGCACATTTTCGCGCGTCTCGCGCAGCAGCACGCCCTCCCCTGCCGCGATGTCGCCACTCTCGTCGAGATAGCGGCGGTTCACCACACCGCCATTATGCTCGAACAGGTGCCTGCGTTGCAGCATCATCCGGACAAAGGGTAGGTCGCTCGCCAGGCCGTGCAAGGCGTCGATGTCGAGCGTCTCCTTTAACTGGAAAAACACGGGCGCGTCGACATTATGGAAGAGCGCGCGTGTGAGCGCGTCCCGGCGTGCCTGCTTCATCGGCACGCGACGCCCCAGCTGGCCTGCGATGTCCCGGCAGCACGAATCGAATTCAGACACGCAGGCGCGTAGCGCCTCCTCCGGAGAGATCGCCGCGGTGTTCAGCCGCTCCCGCAACGCCTCGAGGCGGGCCTTGAAGAGCTGCGAATTATTCCGCCAACCACAGGATGCGCAGTAGCCATGGCTGCCGCGGATATCGTTGAAGTCGCCACAATGGTCGCAGCTATACCGTGTCTGCTGGCCCTCGGCGGCATAATAAAAGGCGGGCCGCTCTTCGCCGGCATCCTGCTCTACGACCGCGTCCATATCGATGACGATCTCGCTTGCCGTGCCCGGTGCCATCTCGACTTGAAGTCCGTCGAACAGAGTCTCGATATAATGTTTGACGTAGCGCCGCTGGGCGGCGCTGAGGAAGCGATAGGCATCGGCGCGGAGGGCGCAATACGGACAGGTGAGGGGGTAGATTGCCGGGTGCCGGGCATTCCGGAAATAGCCGCCGCAGTCGCTGCATTCATGACCCCAGCAGGTGCGGGAATCTGACCCGAGGAAGACCGCCATGGCGGTTTTACAAGGCGGAGGGTCGGCGATCTGGCCGATGCCGCCAATCCGGAAATCGCCGACCGGCAAGCCCTGGGGTGCCAGCGCATAGATGCCAATCATCGCAGCGGCGGTTGGCCGATCATGGTGAACGCTGATATTATAGGTCCGGCGGCCGTCTTCCAATCGCTCGATCCGGAACACGATACGTCCGCCGCAATGCGCGATTTCCTGGAAGTCGTCGTACTCAGCCATGATCCCCGCCGTCGGTGCAGCCAAGACTAGCACAAGGAGCTGCGTGCCGGCACGGCTTGTGATCGACCGGCTCAGACCTTCGGGCGGGATGCCTTGGCAATAAACGCTTCGATCTCGCCGATCTCCCACAGCGTCTCCGGCGTGCCCAGCCGCGAGGCCTGCGCGCGATAGGCGGCGTCGATCTCGTCGGAATGGTTACGCCATTTGCCGCGCCGCACGAACGCGTCGAGCAGCTGCGGCGCGCCGAAGGTCAGCTTGCGCTTAGCGCCGTCCATTTCGTCGGTGCGCGTGTTGCGCTCGATCACTGCCAGATAGCACCACTCGCCGACATCGCATGCCGCGTAATAGATCGCGGCGCGCGTTGGATCGTCGATCTCGTCGGGCTCGTAATCGACCCGTATCGAGGGACTCAGCACGAAACCGGCGAAGCGCTGGATCCAGGGTTCGGCATCGCACAAGTCGAGCACCGAGACTTCGGGCTCGGGCGTGAGCGCAGCCCGCGCGACGGTTTCGAGCGCGGTCGCCCATACACGCAGTTCCTTCCATTCATTGTCGTCATCGCTTGGATTGATCGTGAGCACACCCAGCGGCACGCGCTTGTCCTCGATGAACAACTGCAGCCCGACCGGCCCGGTGCCGCGCCAGCCCGTCATTGTCAGGAACAACCTGAGGTCCGCGAGCGGCCGGCGCGCGTCGTAGCGCATGCTTAGCTTCGCGGCATAGGATCCGTTGCCGCCCACGATTCTGAGCGGCCCCGCATCGACGCGCCAGCGGTGAAGCGTCTCGGCTGGGCCCGGCAGCTCGGCACTGAAGAATTTGGCCTCGACCAGCATCTCTTCGGTCGGATTGCCTCCCTGGAGGCGAAGCCGGGCCGGCTTGGGCACTGCTTCGACGAGCAACTTCGCCTCCTCGAATTCGATCTCGGGCGTCGCGGCCTCGATCCCGAAGCGCTGCGGCACATATCGACCTTGCAGGACGGGGAGGGAATCGATCAGCCCCAGTTGCAGGTCCATCAGATCCTGGGCGCTGCCCTCGAACGACACCTCCATCGACCCGAAGCCATCCTCATGGCCGACGCTGCTCGCGATCCGCGCCTTTTCCGCGGCGTAATTGGGCTTAACCGCCTCGATCGTGCGCCGCATCCAGCTGATCAGGTCTTCCTGCGCGTCGGCCTCGGTCATCCGAAGATCGATATGACGGCGGTTGAAGCTGGTGTCGCCGTCACGCTCGGCGAGGCGGATGCGCTTGAGCGTCCGCGCAATCTCCGCCTCCCAGAAATGTCGCGCGTAGACATGTGGCGTCTCTGGCCCTGCCACGACCAGCACCACGAAGCAGGGCTGGTTTGCCTGGGTGAGCCGTAGCGCGTTCGAGAGCTTCATCCGCGCTGTCAGCGGCGGCGAGCGGGTCGACTTGACCTGCACCAGCGCCTCGGGCCCCGCCGATACCATGTCGGCCGGGCGACGGGGTGTCCGCTTCGCCGGGAATTGCAGGAACAGGTCCCAGCCGCACTCGTCTTGGTCGGACTTGTTGCAGACCACCCCGCCGCTCGCACACAGCGTGCCAACGTGTAGTTCGGCAAATTGGGGCAGCCGTTGGATCATGCGCAGAGTCTAGAGACGGACTGCGTGCGGTCAAATCGGATGACAGGCCTACGTTGCCACCAGCGTCTGATCCTCTAGCAACTGCCAAGTGCGGTCGACGGGCAAATACCCGCCGCACAAACCGCTACTCTCGAAGGGCGTACTCCGCAAAGCGCCGGTCGAGCATAGCCTTACCGATGCCCACCGTGTCGGCGCCGATCTCTCGCAAGAGCGCCATGTGTGACAACGACTTAATGGTTTCGGTCGCGTCCCACAGGTCTACCCCGCCGAGTACCTGGTCGTCCCGGTCGGTGCGGTGGGCGTAGTGGTTGCGCGTGGCGGCCACGCGACCGATGAACCCCTTCCTGATCTCGGCCGGACGCAGCGTCGCGATCTCAGGCTCGAACCGGTTCCAGTAGTGGCGGAGCCGCTGCCGCAGGCCGGGCTCGTGCGCATGGGCAAGCACACCCGAGACCCTGTCGACGACATCGTTCGCGATCCCATGCTCACGCAGCGTGACCAGGATCGGGGCGTTATCGATCACGACAGCGGAGGCGGGCGTAGTGCGCCGGTGAAGAGCCTCCAGGGCCTGGACGAAGATCTGGAACCGCAGCTCCGTGGGTAGTTTGCGCTGCTCTAAGCCACTCATGTGCAGGCGGATGGCGTCCTCAAGCTCGTCGTAGCGCGACAGCCAGCGATCGAGGAGGCACGCCAGGATCCCGGGCGTGATCGTAGTAAGCAGCGGTTCCGCGGGCTTCTCCGCCGTGTCGGTGGGTAGGAGCCCGTGGATGCCGACCTCGTGCGGATTGCTCTCGCCTTGGAGCTTCATCGTCGTGCTGGTGATCGGGAGCATGCGGCCCATGACAAGCGAGAACAGCTGCCTGATCCGGTGCATGTGTCGCAGGGCGACGTCTATGCCGACCTCTTTCGGGAAGGCGATATCCGCCGGGTAGGTGAGCTTCAGGGTCGGGCCGTTGATCGCGTCGCCGCCTACCTGGACGTGCTGTGCGAGACTGAGGGTGATGCCGGCGGATGGGCACTCGAGCGACACCGACGGGGGTGTCGACACTGTGTAGTTCATAATGAACCCACCGGCGTCGGGGAAGATCATCTGCTGGATCACGCCGTTGACGTGCAGGATCTTGGCGATGTCGCTAACGACCATGGACCAGTCGTGGGACCTAATCTCCTCGCTGGTCGGGAAGTGCGCGCTCTCGAACGCGAGACGGGCGCTGTAGGTCGACAGTCCGCCGACGCCGAGCCGCATGCGGTGGTTGTGACGGAAGAGGTCAGTCAGCGTGAAGTAGCCAGTGCTGCTCGTAAACAGTAGGATGCCGATCCGTTCCGGCATGTTGGGCGTGGCGCCGGTGCTGGCGACCTCAAGCGTGAGACGTCCGGGCTCGAGGCGGAGCGTGGCTCCAAGCTGCGCCTCGCCCAGCTGGACGTGGCCCTGATGGGTCGTGGTGGTCATGAGGCCTACGTGGTGGCAGCGCCGTCTTGCCACAAGGAATCTCGCTGCCCGGGCCGTTGAGGTCGCGCATCTCGTCCAGGCGGCGATGCGAGGCAGCTTAGGCCAGCTTGCCCGTTGGCGCTATCGGACGCCGAACGTCCGCTTCCGCCAGAAGCTGTCGTTCTCCGTCGGGTCTGGATTGGCGGGTACGTTTCATCCCAAGCCGTTCCGCTTGCCTGCCAGTGTATCTTGCCAAGTATGCTGAACCGAGATGAACGAGCGTCCGCTTCCGAGGGACGGCTGAGCACTTCTGAACGTCCGAAAGTGGGTCGTCGCCGCGAAGCTGCCGGGCAGCTGGCGGCCAACCCGGATACTCGGGTGTGCGATCCATGTCGTCCAAAGCTGCCGCTCCTTCAGCGCGGCCATTCCCGTTTCCCATCTCCGCTCGGCAATTCCTGGAAGAGCAATCGGGAACAGATTTTGGGAAAGCTGATGCCGCTGAGGGCTGTCGGCGCGATCGGCGTCGCGCCCATCCCGCTACACCTCGTTTTTGGGAAGGCGCTCGACATGGTAGGTACTTGCGAGCGCCTTGTCTTTTGTGCAGCTAAGTCTGACCGCATCGCGCCCCGGACAGTCTGTGAGCCATCATGAAATGTTGCGCAGGGACTGCTTTGGGTTTCATGGTTGGCCTTTTGCCTACCTTGCTGGTGGTTCTCAGCTTCTTCGTCGGGTTTGGCGTGTTCCTAACCGGATCGGGTAGCGCTGTGCCGATCGTCGCTTCGCTGGTCGTCTTGAATGTGCTCGCCACAAGGATGATTGTAAGATACTTATTCCCAGTAGCTAGACGATTGGCCCAGTGAGAACGGTAGACGTCACCGCCACCAAACCGGACGTTCCCAATTCACGATCCCTTTCGAGAAAGCCCGCTGGGCACCCCTCCGCTGCCAAAACGAATGGATGGCAGAAGTTGGGGAGCCGAAAACAGCCGGCGAGCGGCGACTTATGGGTCTTTGCCTCCTAGACGATTGGCTAAACGGAGGTCCGCTCTCCTGAGATCGCTAGCCGAAACCCGCCAATCAGCAATCGGCCCAAAGCGTGCCGTCGCGCGGCGCGGTCTCGACGTGCA
>CAXTMX010000061.1:0-16065 GCA_964245585.1 uncultured Sphingomonadaceae bacterium
GCGGCTGAGCTGCGGGCGACGCTGTTCACCGACTCCGACCTTCGCGGACCGACGGTCGGAGCTTCAATCTCACCCGAAGCGACCCTGAAGGCAGGATGCCGTTCGGTTAGAGATATGCCGGCAGCGGCCGCACGCCCTCCACCGCCGATGACCATTGCGAAAATCTCGGGCATGAGAACGATACCCGCAGTCGCCCGTCACGACACCCCGACGGCTCTTTCGCACGACCGCGGTGCCAGCTTAACGGTCCTCCAACAAAGTGAACGCTGCACGCTTGTAGTCGAAGCGAAGCGATGCTGCCGCCGATGCCGGAACCTTATCGTTCGATCGGCGGTTAATTGGTCGCGGGAGGGGCATCCGCCGACGGAAGGTCCCCCAGATGAAACGAATATTGGGATGCATGGCCGCCGCGATCACGCTCGGCTTGTCCTGCTCAGCCGCCGCTAGCGCGCCCCATCGTATGGCCGAGGCGGCAGCTGCATTTCAGCGTAGCCCGGTGTCCGATGCCGAGTTGGCAAAAATTAGAGGCTCGGGCCTAGGGGTTAATCCTGAGGTCTTTCGCCTGCTCGTCGCCGGACAGATGGAACCCACCGTGCGAGGCCAGGCAGCGGCCAGTGGCATAGCGATGGACAATTGGTGGTCATTCGAAGGTGCCACCGCGATTGCCGCGAACTTGGTGCCCGCGATCGCTCTCCCGGTAGCGGGTGGAGATGGCGCACCCAATCCGCTACCTTCCACATCGATTGACACCGGGATCGTTACCGCTTCGCTACCGGCTGGCGGCAACGCGCTCGGGATTTTGCCCGGGACGATTTCCACGCTTGTTCCAGCTGTTCCCGCGCTTCCTGCGCCCGGATCTTTGCTGAACTAAGTCTCGATGTCCGTGGGTGAAGCAGACCACGACGAACATTACGCTGGGACATCTCCGCGATCGGCTGAGATTTCCCATTTTTCCTGCGTCCTGTAGATCTCAGCGACGGGGAGCGGTCATTCCACGCATCGCGACGGCAAGCGCATTTCCAGTCGGACAGTATATGCCAACTGCGAAGGGGCAGATACAGTCGTACAACAGCGCCTGATCGAGCGGGCCGTCCAAATACTCGGACCCTCGGAGTGACGGACCGATTCAACCCCGCCGGATCACGACCGAGTGCTGGCTGGTCTGCCAAAGCTCCCCGAGAAATCCACGCATTGGCTCATAACGAGCGACCGCATGCACCGCTCGATTGGTAACGAAAGGGCGCCGCCTCCTAGAGGGAGACGACGCCCTTCGATCTTGAAACTGAGATCAGGCCGCGGCGGTCTGATACTTACGGCGGCGCGAGCGAAGCTGCGTGCCGATCAAACCGAAGCCGCCGATGAGCATCGCCCAGGTCATCGGCTCGGGAACAGACGCCACATCGTCAAGCTCCAACGCCGCCTGCGAAGACGAGAACGTCGCGCTCACCAGCGCCGGTCCTGAGCCAAAATTGTAAGTGACCCGACCCGAAGTGTTCGAATTGAGCGGGCCAATCACCGTATCACCGAGAATCTGACGGCCGCTGTAGTTGAGCACCGTCGAGTCCGCCAAGGTCAGAGTGAGCTGATTGTATGCGTCGACAGTACCAATAATGAAGGACAAAACACTTGTCGGAGTACCAAATAAGATCGAATAGCTTCCGTTCTCGATCGAGAGATACTTGTTGTTCGGGTTGCTGTCCGGATCAACGGTGGTGCCAGGAACGGTGTTGGTGAACACACGAACCTCACCCGTCGTCACCTCGCCGGGTGCGGGGGTGTACTGTACACCACCGCCGGGCGAAGATTCGAAATTCTGGAAGATGGCTCCCGCACCCGGCGGCAACGAGAACACGCCATTCGTGAAACTAATCACCGGCGCGGCATATGCCGGCGCAGCGGTCATGATGGCCAGCGCACCGGCCAAGAGAGCTTTACGCATTTTACTCATCCCTCGTAGCTGCGCCCCACAGCGTGGTTAGCCAGTCATCCATCGTCCTGCGAATCGCTTATACCGCGTTTTCATTTTCCGTCTACATTTCGTTAAGCAATTGCGCCACAAAAATTTGGCTGAGCGCGCATTCGTCTGTAAAGCTATGTCATTGAAATAATGTCGTAATAAATGTGTCCCATTTTGAACCAAGCGTTTCGGGTATTCAGTTGCATGCCCGGTCGCGCAGCATTCCGTCGACATGGTCCCCTGCCGATTGGCATTACCCGGCCAAACTTCCTCAACTACGCCTGTTTGCGGCGCCGATGCGTGTCCGCCGGCGCTATCCTCGCCCGACCTCAGGCTGTATCGCTCCCTTTACCGACTTGATGCCGGCTACGCGCCGACGGTGACGATACGCAGGGTTGACGATGCAAGGGCCGGAGATGAACGAGGACAGGAAGTCGTCGCTGGACGCCGCCATTCTGGTGACCGGCGGGGCGGGTTACATCGGCAGCCACGCGGTGCTCGCGCTGGCCGATTCGGGCTGGCCGGTGGTGGTGCTCGACAATCTCACCACCGGCTTCCGCTGGGCGGTGGATGCGCGCGCCACCTTCGTCGAGGGCGACGTCGCCGATCAATCCTTGGTCGAAAGACTGATCGCGGACCATCGCATCGGCGCGATCATGCATTTCGCCGGATCGATCATCGTGCCGGAGTCGGTCGAGGACCCGCTCAAATATTATCGCAACAACACCGCCAACAGCCGCGCGCTCGTCGAGAGCGCGGTGCGCGGCGGGGTCAAGCATTTCATCTTTTCCTCGACCGCGGCGACCTATGGCATCCCCGCCGTCAGCCCGACCCCGGAGAGCGCGCCGACGGTGCCGATCAATCCTTACGGCATGTCCAAGCTAATGACCGAGATCATGTTGCGCGACGTCGCCGCCGCGCACCCGCTCAACTACTGCGCGCTGCGCTATTTCAACGTCGCCGGCGCCGATCCGGCGGGCCGCGCGGGCCAGTCGACCGCGGGCGCGACGCACCTGATCAAGGTCGCGGTCGAGGCGGCGACCGGCAAGCGGTCGCACGTCTCGGTGTTCGGCACCGACTATGCGACGCCCGACGGGACCGGCGTGCGCGACTATATCCACGTCAGCGATCTGGCGGCGGCGCACCTCTGCGCGCTCGAGCAATTGATCGCCGATCCCGGCACCAGTCATGTCATGAACTGCGGCTACGGCCGCGGCTTTTCGGTGCTCGAGGTGCTCGACGCGGTCGATGCCGTCACCAACATGACGATCGCGCGGGAAATCCGGCCGCGCCGCGCGGGAGATCCCGACGCGCTCGTGGCCGACAATCGCCTGATCCTCGCGACCCTGCCCTGGCGCCCGCGGCACGACCGGCTCGACCGGATCGTCGGCGACGCGCTCAACTGGGAGCGGCAGCTGACCGCGCGTATGGCGCAGGAGACGCACTGATGGCTGTTCTGGTCACCGGCGCGGCCGGCTTCATCGGTTCCGAAACCAGCCGCCGCCTGCTGGCGCGCGGCGAGCGGGTGATCGGAATCGACAATCTCAACGATTATTATTCGGTCCAGCTCAAGCGCGACCGGCTCGACGCGATCCGCGCCGCCGGGGGCGACTTCGCCTTCCACCAGGTCGACTTCGGCGATGCCGCGGCGCTGGACACTGCTTTGGGGAGCGAAGAATTCGACCGCATCATCCACCTCGGCGCGCAGGCCGGCGTGCGCTATTCGATCGAGAATCCGCGCGCCTACGTCCATTCGAACCTGGTCGGTCACGTCAACATGCTCGAGCTGGCCCGCGCGCGGCAGAGCCGGCACCTCGTCTACGCCTCGTCATCGTCGGTCTATGGATCGAACGTGAGCCTGCCGTTTCGCGTCGAGGACCGCGTCGATCATCCGCTGTCGCTCTACGCCGCGACCAAGAAGGCAGACGAGCTGATGAGCGAAACCTATGCCCATCTCTATCGTCTGCCGCAGACCGGGCTGCGCTTCTTCACCGTCTATGGGCCGTGGGGCCGGCCGGACATGGCGCTGTGGATCTTCACCCGCAAGATTTTCGCCGGCGAGGCGATCGAAGTGTTCAACCATGGCAGGATGCAGCGCGACTTCACCTACATCGACGATATCGTCAGCGGGATCGTCGCGTCGCTCGACCATCCGCCCGCCGACGACGGGCTGGAAAAGGCCGGCGGCAGCGTGTCGCCGCACCGGCTCTACAATATCGGCAACAACCATGCCGAACAGCTCGGCCGGATGATCGAGACGATCGAGCAGGCGTGCGGGCGCGAAGCGGTGAAGACCTATCTGCCGATGCAACCCGGCGACGTGCCGGCGACGGCCGCCGATATCAGCGCGATCCAGCGCGACCTGGGGTTCGCGCCGACCACCTCGATCGATGTCGGCGTTCCGCGTTTCGTGGACTGGTACAGGCAATATCACCGGGTCTGAGTGGAGCCATGGCGGCGCACGATGTTGTTTCGCCGTCCGACGGCGGATAGAGGCTGACATCTCGCGAGGTGAAGGCGCGTCGCGCTCTGATAGGACGATGGGATGGCGACCGATCACGCTCCGGCGATCGCCGTGATGCTGCCGTGCTACAACGAGGAGGCCGCGATTGCGGCGACCATCGCCGGATTCCGGTCCGCGCTGCCCGACGCCACGATCTACGTCTACGACAACAACAGCAGCGACGCGACCGTTGCGGCTGCACGCGCCGCCGGCGCGGTGGTGCGCAGCGAGGCGATGCAGGGCAAGGGCCATGTCGTCCGGCGGATGTTCGCCGACGTCGACGCCGACATCTACGTGATCGCCGATGGCGACGCGACCTATGACGCCGCCGCCGCGCCGGCGATGGTGCGCGAACTGATCGACGGGCAGCTCGACATGGTGGTCGGCGCGCGCGCGTCCGAAGTGGAGGCGGCCTATCGCCGCGGCCACCGGTTCGGCAACAGGCTGCTCAACGCGCTCCTCGCCAGCCTCTTCGGGCGCACTTTCACCGACATCTTATCGGGCTATCGCGTGTTCTCGCGCCGCTTCGTCAAGAGCTTCCCGGGGCTCTCGGCCGGCTTCGAGATCGAGGCCGAGATCAGCGGCGACGCGCTCGAGCTGCGCATGCCGGTCGGCGAGAAGGTCACGGCTTACGCGGCCCGGCCCGACGGATCGACCTCCAAGCTGTCGACCTGGCGCGACGGCTGGCGGATCGCGCGGACCATCGTCACGCTGTTCCGCATCGAACGTCCGGTGCAATTCTTCGGGGTGGTCGCAGCCGCGCTGGCGACGCTGGCAGTCGTCCTGGCCATCCCCCTGGCGCAGACCTATCTGGCGACCGGTCTCGTGCCGCGCCTGCCGACCGCGATCCTGTCCACCGGGCTCGTGATATTGGCGACGCTCAACCTGTTCTGCGGCCTGATCCTCGACACGGTGGTGCATGGTCGGCGTGAAGTGCGGCGGCTGGCCTATCTCGCCCAGCCGGCGCCCGGAGCGAGCCTGCCGTCCCAGAACCAGCGGAGTTGACACAAGCCTCGCCAGCGCCTTCCCCATACAAGCTAGAAAGGCTGGGGGATGACTGCGACATCGGTGTGGATGACGCTCGACAGCAGCAGCTGGATAAGCGCGCTTTGGCGGTTGGTGTCGGTCTTGAGGAAAATCTGCTTCAGATAGCCGCGCGCGGTGTGGTCCATCAGCCGCATCTTCTTCGTGGCGCCGGTCAACGTCTCGCCGCTGGCGAGAAGGCACGCCAGCCTCGTCTCGACGGGTGACAGGCCGTAGATCTTGCAGACCGGGGCGAGAAGGTCGGCAATGTTGCGCGCCGGATCGATCACATAGATGATCGCGGCCGCGTCGCTCGGCTCGATTGCGCGCGCTTCGGTCGGAAGCACGGAGAGGACCAGCGGCGGACCGTTCTTGCGCTTTAACGAATGAAAGGGCGCGGGACGATTAGGAGCGCGCGTTTCGTGCCAATTGGTATTGGCCGCGATCACATGATCGAGCGCTACCTGGAGACGTGGGCTGTCGGCGGGCTGCGCGGCCCGGATCGATTCGCGCGCTACCAGCAGCCCGTCCCCCGCCTCGATCATGCGCTTCGCCGCTCGATTCGAAAAGATGATCTTGCTCGCGCGATTGATGAGAAAGATCCCCATCTCGCTCAGGTTGAGCGCGGTCCGCATCGCCGCCACCTCGCGCGCATGCGTTCGGCTGTGCTGCCACAGGCGAAAATATCCCACCGCGAAGGGGGCGCGGCGGCGATAGATGTCTTCGCAGTTCGCGCGCCGCTCCTCGGTCAGATCGTCGAAGTAGAGCGTGATCAGCAGCTGACTATGATCGAAACTCTTTTCCACCGGCAGCACCAGAATGTCGCGACAAACATCCTGGACCTGGCAGTCTATCCAGCGATGCCCTGACGATGCGTCGGGCATCTCCGATCCGATATGTTCGGCGAATATTCGTTCGACGACCGCTCGCTCGAGGCCCAGGCGATGGTCGGCATAGACCACCTCCATCTGTTCGCCCTCTGGATGCAGCGTCAGCGCGCACCCTCGGGCGGACATAATCTCGGTCAACTCTCCCAAGACGCGAGCGAGATCCTTTTCTGTTTCCATCCTGCGCCTTACCTGATCCTCGCGTGCAATGCTGATCTACATCGCATGACATTACAATCGGGTTGATCGGGTCGTCGCGTGCATGATCCGATACCGTTCGTCATCGGCGCATTGGGAAAGCGCGCCCGTCGTGCTAGTTGCATTGCGACTTCTTGCGCGCTCATTGTGCTGGCAATTTAGCCGTCATAAGCTCATCTGTCTGGCGACGATCTGGCGGAGGCTCCGGTAGCGACGACAATCCCCACCCGCCGAAGCGCGCCGGCGAAGGCGCCGCTCTCGGCCGCGGTCGTGCCGTTGCCCGCGTTGCAGCGCCGGCTGATGCTGGTCCTGATCATGGCCGCCAGCATAATGCAGGTGATCGACGCGACGATCGCCAACGTCGCGCTGCCGCACATGCAGGCCGCCTTGTCGTCGACCCCGGACACGATCACGTGGGTGCTGACCTCCTATATCGTGGCCGCGGCGATCGCGACGCCGGTGACAGGCTGGCTCGCCGACCGCATCGGACGGCGCCCGCTGCTGCTCGCCGCGGTCGGCGGGTTCACCTTGGCGTCGATGCTGTGCGGCGTCGCCAACTCGCTCCCGCTGATGGTCTTCGCCAGATTGATCCAGGGCCTGTTCGGCGCCTTCATCGCGCCGCTCGGCCAGTCGCTGATCCTCGACATCCATCCGCGCGAGAAACATGCCCAGGCGATGACCGTCTGGGGGCTCGGCGTGATGGTGGCGCCGGTGCTCGGCCCGGTGGTAGGCGGTTGGCTGACCGACTCGTTCAACTGGCGCTGGGTCTTCTTCATCAACGTTCCGCTCGGTTTGCTGACCGTCTTCGGCCTGATCCTGTTGATGCCGAAGATCCCGCATCGGGCGAGGCGCTTCGACACTGCCGGCTTCGTGATGCTGTTCCTCCTTCTCGGCGGCTTTCAGCTGATGCTCGATCGGGGACCGCAGCTCGATTGGTTCGATTCCACCGAGATCATCCTCGAGGCATCCCTCGCCGCCGCCGCGTTGTGGATGTTCGTCATCCACACGATGACGCGCCGCGACACGATCCTGCCGTCCTTGCTGTTTCGCGACCGCAACCTCGCGATCTGCACGCTGCTGGTGCTGGTCATCATGGGCATCCTGCTGGCGTCGTCCGCGCTGCTTCCGCCATTTCTCCAGCGCTTGATGGGCCACACCGCCTACAGCGCGGGCTTGGTCACCGCGCCGCGCGGCCTGGGCCTGTTCCTTGCCATGATCCTGGCCGGCCGGTTGGTGCGTGTCGTCGATGCCCGGCTGCTGATCCTGGCGGGGCTCGTCATAGTGATGGTGTCGCTCCACATCATCACGCGCTTCTCGCTCGAGATGGGCAGCGAGCCGATCATCGTGAGCGGGGTGCTTCAGGGGCTTGGTTTCGGTTTCGTGATCCTGCCGATCAACCTGCTGGCATTCACCACGCTTGATCCCCGTCATCGCACCGAGGCGGCGAGCTTGTACAATCTCGCCCGCAACATCGGCGGCTCGATCGCCATTTCGACGCTGTCGGCGGTGATGACGAGGATGCAGCAGACGTCGCACAGCGAACTTGCGGCGCATGTCACGGCCGGAAAAATCCCGCTCGCGCTATCCCCCGCGATGGGGCAGATCGCGCAGGGCAGCGGCACGATCTTCGCGCTGATGGACGCGGAGATCACCCGCCAGGCGGCGATGGTCGCGTTTATCGACGGCGCCTATCTGATGTTCTGGCTCGTCGCCGCCGTGATGCCGCTCGTGCTGTTGCTGCGCTCCGCGTCGGGGCCGCCCGACCCGACGTTGGCGCTGGGCGAATGACCCGCGGCTCAATACCCGCCAGACAGCCCCACGACCCACCAGATCCACCCCGCTGCCGCCAGCAACGTACCCAAGGGCAGACGATCGTGACGCGACACCGCATCGCCCCGTGCCCGGCGCAGCGCGACCACCACCAGACCGGCCAGCGACGCCGTCAGCAATATCCTCGGCAAGGCCGCCCATCCGAGCCACGCGCCGAGCGTCGCGAACAGTTTGGCGTCGCCGCCGCCCAGCCCCTGGCGCTGGCGCAGCCGCGCATAGGCCAGAGCCACCGCGGTCAGCCCGGCGAAACCGAGCGCGGCGCCGATCAGGCGTGCGGCCAGCGGGGGATCGAGCCCGATCGCTCCCGCTCCCAATCCGAGCAGCAGCAGCGGCAGGGTCAGCGCGTCGGGCAGCCACAGATGCTCGAGGTCGAGCGCGGCAAGCGCGATCAGCATCCATCCGAGCAGCGCGCCGGCAACGCCTTCGACACCCGGCGCGACGCCCAGCGAGACGGCGCCGACCGCCATCGCGGCCAGCTCGATCGCGAGGTGCCGGGGATCGATCGCCGCGCCGCAACGGCGGCAGCGTCCTTTCAGCGCAAGATGGCTCAAGACCGGTACGAGCTCGAGCGCGGCAAGGCGCCGGTCGCACGCGTCACAACGCGAGCGCCCGTCGGCGATCGATCGTCCGATCGGCCAGCGCACCACGAGGGTGGCGACGAAACTGCCGGCGATCGCGCCGGCGAGCAGCCCCGCGACCGGCCACGCCCACGGGGGCCATTCGGCGATCGGAGCAGCTATTCGAACATCTCGCCCGGGCTTACGCCCCACACCGCCGCGGCTTCGACATAGCCCGCGCGGCCATGGACGTCGAATTTGCACCAGCCGCCGTCGCAATGCGAAATCCGCCCCACGACCCCCTTCATCGCATGCCAGGTGATCGGCGCGTCGCGGCGCGGCGCCGCACGCAACGGCTGCGCGGCATCGCGGATGATCGCGGTGCGCTGCTCGCTGAGCAGGTTGACCATCATCCAGCCGCGGGTGCCGTCCGGATCCTCGATCTTGCGCCAGCTGGGGTACACCTCGATCACCTTCACCGGCAGATCGGCCCGCTGGTAGAGCCAGCTCGCCGGAAAATTGCGTCCCGGCCCGGTGCGGAGGCGCGCCTGCCCCGCCGAGATCGATGCCCAGTAAGGCAGGCTGCGCTCTGCCGCCGCTTCGCCCGGAGCAATCACCAGTGCGGCGAGACTAACCCCGATCGCCGCCGCGCTCATCTTGTTCATCGCCGTGCTCCTTGCTTGAACGCCCTAGCCAATCGCCACCCCGCCATTCAAGGCTGGCCGATACACAGCAGCACGGGATCGCCCCTCGGATGAACGCGCGATGAAGGAACTTGCGCAGTTTTACGCCGTTTCCTTCGCGACAGTTCGCAACGAAGAGGAAACGTCATGAAAAAGCTCGGCCTTGTCGCAGGCGCCTTCGCGCTCAGCATCGGGCTCGGTGCGCCGGCGTCCGCCCAGAATACGAAACAGGTGGTGACGGGCACCGCCATCGGCGCCGGCGCGGGCGCTGTTGCAGGCGCGCTCATCCCCGGCCTTTCGACCGGCGGCGGCGCGTTGATCGGCGCAGGCACCGGCGCCGCCGTCACCGTGCTGCGGCACAATCGCCGCCATTATCACGACAACCGCGGCCGCCGCTATTACGTGAACAAGCATGGACGACGCGTCTACGATTGATCAGTTCCAGTTCGAGCAAAGGGCGCGTCCTTGCGGGCGCGCCCTTTGTGCGTCAGCCCAACTCCGCAAGCCATTCAGCCATCATCGCCCTTCCCGCCGCAACCGTGGTCGGGCCAAAGCGCGCCTCGTCGCGCCGTATCGTCACAGCATCAGTCCCGGCCGAGGCAATATATGCCGCGTCTTCCAGCCAGGCGCCGAGCCGGGGATCCTCGCCCATTTCCGGATGGCATTGCAGCGCGAGTACGTGACGTCCGCAGCGGAACGCCTGATTGCGATAGGCAGCGGTCGACGCAAGGCGCTCGGTGCCGTCGGGCAGATCGAAGGTATCGCCGTGCCAGTGGAGCACGGGCACGCCGGCGACATGCCGCAGCGGCGACGCCTCGCCCTCGGGCGTCAGCGTCACCGGCGCGAAACCGACTTCCTTGACCGGACCCGGGTAGACCTTGGCCCCCATCGCCGCGGCGATCAGCTGCGATCCGAGGCAGATGCCGAGCGTTGGCCTGCCGGCGGCGATGCGCTCGGCGATACGCGCGACCTCGCCAGTGATCCAGGGATGCGCCTCGCGCTCGTACACACCCATCGGCCCGCCCATCAGGATCAGCAGATCCGGAGCGAGCAGATCGAGCGCATCGAAACCGGGATCGCCGACGTCGACGCGTTCGAGCGTATAGCCGGCAGCCTCGATCGGCGCACGAAAGCCGGCAACGCCTTCGTAAGGAACATGCCGAATGATGAGGCCGGTCTTCATAGCGCGCGCCATGCCCGATTCCGTCACGGCGCGGAATATCTCTTTGCTTTATCGCGATGAAGGCGCAGGCATAGAGCCTGATCGTCGGACGGGAAGAGCGCTATGCGCTTTTTGCCTAAGACGTGGACCAGGCTCGATCGAGGTCTAGTCGCCGGTCAGTATCCGATCGACCAATTGCCCCACCGTCGGCACGAAGCCGTTCGAGTAGAACGGATCCTGCTTGAACCGATATGCCGAATGGCCGGCGAACATCAGATTATCGTCGACCGGGCCCCCATGGGCGATGTCTTGCAACGTCTTCTGGATGCAGAAGCTGCGCGGGTCCGCGAGGCGCCCGGTCGAATTGGTCTCGGTGTCCATCCACGACGAGAAGGCGCAGGCGCTGAGGCAGCCCATGCAGTCCGCCTGGTCCTTGCGAATGACCTTGGTCTCCTCGGGCGTGACGAACACCAGGGTGTTGTCCGGCGTCTTGAGACCCATGGTGAAACCGAGGCCATGCCACTCGCGCGCGCGCAGCAGATCGCCGCGCGTCACCCAGAAGCTCTTGCCCTTGACCCCGACGTCGAGCTGGTACTGATGGTCGCCCGCGGCCTGCGTCGAGAAGGCGATCTGCCGCTCCGAACGCGCTTCGAGGTTGCGCAGGAACGGCGTGCGCACCGCCGACGAATAGAAGCCGGTCGGCGAAAAGCGGTGGAGCAGGATGTCGCCTTCGTCGAGCGTCGTCAGCCGAGACTTCCAGCCTTCCGGAATCGGGCTCTCGCGCGTCAGCAACGGACGGGTGCCGAACTGAAAGGCGATCTGGCCGAGCTCGGGATTGTCGATCCAGTCGTCCCATTCGCGCAGAAACCAGACGTTGCCGGCCATGACGATCGGCGTGCTGTCAGGGATGCCGCCCTCGCGCATCGTCTCGCGCAGCTCCCTGACCCGCGGAAAGGGGTCCTGCGGCTGGAGCGGGTCTTCGGCGTTGCTCAGGCCATTATGCCCGCCGGCCTTCCACGGATCCTCATAGACGACCGCCGAGAGCCAGTCCGCTGCCTTCGAATAAGCGCGCTTCCACAGCGCGCGAAAGGCGCGCGCCGAGCTGATGATCGGCAGATAGCTGACCTCGTAGGACGCCGCGATCTCGCTGAGTTTGTAGGGCATGCCCGCGCCGCAGGTGACGCCGGTGACGAGTCCGCGCGTCTTTTCGAGCACGCCGTGGAGCACGCGTTGCGCGCCGCCCATTTCCCACAGGACATTGATATTGATCGCGCCTTTGCCTGACGACAATTCGTGGGCGCGGCGGACCTGCTCGACCGCGCCGTCGATCGCATATTGGACAAGCTCGTCGTGCCGTTCGCGCCGGCTCAGCGCGTGATAGATTTGCGGGATGATCTTGCCGGTCGGATCGTAGCTGTCGGCATTGACCGCCGAGACGGTGCCGATGCCGCCCGCCGCCGCCCAGGCACCCGAACTCTTGTGGTTGGTGGCCGAGACGCCTTTGCCACCCTCGACCAGCGGCCATACCTCACGTCCGCCATAGACGATCGGCCGCAATCCCTTGAACAAATCGCCCTCCAACCCCCGCGAGGTCAGCGCTATAGCAAAGCCCGGGACGCTTGTACTATTATAAGTTAAAGCGGCCATCGCCGAGCGCGTCCGCATAAAGCGCGCGATAGGCCGCGATCATCTGCTGCTCGCCGTAATGCGCTTGCGCCTTGGCGCGATTGGCTGCTCCAAGGGCCTGGCGCAGCGCCGGGTCGTTCGCCAATCTGGCGAGTCCGGCAGCGAAGTCCGCCTCTTGAGCGGGGGGGGTGATGAACGGGCGATTCTCCGCGGCCACCATCACCTTCACGTCGCCCACGTCGGTCGCCACCACCGGCCGGCCCGCCGCCATCGCCTCGACCAGCGAGATCGGATATTGCTCGCTGTCGGACGAGAGCGCGAACAGGTCGAACAATCCGACGTAGCGCGCCGGATCGGGCAGGAAGCCGGGCAGCAGCACCCGCCGGGATACCCCCATCGTCTGCGCGACATCAAGGATATGGTCGCGCTCGGGGCCTTCGCCGACGATGACCAGCCGGCCGTCGACCCCCGATGCGGCGAACGCGCGGACCAAGCGCGGCAGGTTCTTGACCTCGCGCAGCCCGGCGAGGGTGCCGATGACGAGGCTGCCGGGCAGGTCCGCCAGGCCGGGAAGCGCGTCGGGTGACGGCGGCTGCGCATAGGGCGCAATCGGGATGCCGTTGGCGATGCGGCGCACGCGACGGGCAGGCTGGCCCCATATCCGACGCGCGATCCGCTCGAGTGTGCGCGAGGGGACGACCAGCGCATGCGCCGTCCCGAGCGCAAGCCGGCGGAACAGGACACGTTGTGACTTCTGCCCACCGCTTTCATCCGCGTTGAAGCCGTCCTCATGATGGATCAGCGGCGGCAGGCTGCGGAACGGGCTGAGCCGATGCGCCATCACCGCGTCCATCGCCCCCCAGTTGTAGGTCAGCACGAGATCGAAACCGGCCATGGTGCGCGCCAGCGCACGGTAGCGCGCTGGGCTCGGTCGCCCCGCAAGCGGGGGAGCGTCGCTCGGAAAGTGCACCACGATGCCTGGCGCGATCGCGTCGCGTGCGCCGAGCGCATCAGGCTCGGCCGAGATGATGACATGCGTGGCGGCGGCGCCGAACGCGTTGATCAGGCGGACGGCGCGCGCCTCCTTTCCGCCTAGCGCGAAGGTCGAGTGGAGATGAAGGATGCGGACTGGGGGCACCGGACGAGGGTAGCGTTGTCCGGTTAAGGTATGCCTAGGACGCGCTCGAGGAGGCGGTCGATCGCCGGCGCGACGTCGGGCTCGTCGAGAGTCGGGGCGTGGCCGACGCCGGGGACGGTGAGCTGGCGGAACTCGGGCAGGCGCGCCATCATCTCGGCTGCGGCATCCTCGGCGAGCAGATCGGACAAGGCGCCGCGCACGAGGAGCCCGGGCACGCCGCGCAGCGCCTCGAACGCGGGCCACAGATCGAAGTCCAGCGTCGCGCCGGAGGCGCGGAACGGCTCGGCGATACGCATGTCGTAGTCGAGCACGACGCGCCCGCTGTTGTTGAGCCGGCACAGGCGCTTGGCCATCGCCAGCCAATCCTCGAGCTTGTAATCGGGGTAGATCGGCGCGTTGTTCTCGGCGAGCGCGCGGGCCGCGTGCAGCCATGTCGGCCAATTCGATCCGCGGCCGACATAGCCGCCGATCCGCGCCAATCCGCGCGGATCGAGCACCGGCCCGACATCGTTGAGCAGCGCGCCCGCGATCCGCCCCGGCCCGGTGCCGGCGAGCAGCATCGTGACGATCCCCCCGAGCGAGGTGCCGAACGCAACGAAGCGCTTGAGCGCGAGCTGGTCGATCAGCGCCTCGACGTCCTGAAGGTAGGTCAGCGGGACGTAGGTCATCGGATCCTTGGCGAAAGCGCTCTCGCCGCGCCCGCGCAGATCGACGCAGATCAGCCGCCAATCGCCCGCCAGCCGTTCGGCCAGCGCGGCGAAGTCGCGCGCGTTGCGGGTCAGGCCGGGAATGCACAGGATCGGCGGGCGATCCGGCCGGCCCGGATAATCGCGATAATGGAGGCGCAGGCCGTCGTTCGACCACCAATAGCCATCCGCAAATGCCGCCACGCTTGCGCCTCCCGCGATACTGCCCCCATATCGCGGCATGGCAACACCCCCGCAAGCCTGTCCCGAGCCCAGCCGAGGGGCCGCGCGCTACCGGCCCGATCCGCGCATTCTGCAGCTTGGCGGGGACTTCTACGATCCGGTCGCGGCCGCCGAATATCCGAAGCACATCCTGCGCTTCCGCAACGACCGCCACGCCGCCGACGTCGGACTTGCCGATCTCGACGACGACCGCTGGATCGCGCACTTCGGCCGCTTCGAGCCGCTGCCCGACAATCTGCCGCAGCCGCTCGCGTTACGCTATCACGGCCACCAGTTCCGCGTGTACAATCCCGACATCGGCGACGGGCGCGGCTTCCTGTTCGCGCAGCTGCGCGACGAGAGCAACCGGCTGCTCGATCTCGGCACCAAGGGATCGGGCACGACGCCCTACAGCCGCTTCGGCGACGGCCGGCTGACGCTCAAGGGCGGGGTGCGCGAGGTGCTGGCGACCGAGATGCTCGAGGCGCTGGGCGTGCGGACCTCGAAGAGCTTTTCACTGATCGAGACCGGCGAGGCGCTTCACCGCGGCGACGAGCCTTCGCCGACGCGCTCGGCGGTGCTGGTCCGCCTGAGCCACGGCCATATCCGCATCGGCAGCTTCCAGCGGCTCGCCTATCGCGGTGAAACCGACAATCTCGCCAAGCTCGCCGCCTACAGCCTGGAGACGCTGTGCGGCGAGTCCGGGGGCGAAGATGCCCCCGCCCGGCTGCTCGGCCATGTCGCGCGCGGCGGGGCGCGGCTCGCCGCATCCTATCTGGCGGCGGGTTTTGTCCACGGCGTGCTCAACAGCGACAATATCGCGATCACCACCGAAAGCTTCGATTACGGCCCGTGGCGCTTCACCCCGCGCTGGGAGCCGGGCTTCACCGCCGCATATTTCGATCATGGCGGTCTCTACGCGTTCGGCCGTCAGGCCGAGGCGATCCACTGGGACGTCGCCCAGCTCGCGATCGCGTTGAGGGCGATCGTCGGCGAGGAGGCGCTGCTGCCGCCGCTCGAGGCGTTCCCCGCGACCTACGAGGCAGCGCTGCGCGAGCTGATGATCGAGCGGCTCGGCGTCGTCCCGCGCGGCGAACATGACGATCTGGCGCTGCTCGCCGCGATCGAGCGCGCGCTGCGCACGAGCGGGGTCGAGATCGACCGCTTCTTCTTCGATTGGGCCGGCGGCCGGCGTCGCGCGCCCTCCCCTGCCGATCCGCTCTACGCCACGCCCGATTTCGCCGATTTCACGCGGGTGGTGACGGATTATGCGCCCGCGCGGCGGCTTGACCACCCTTATTGGAGCGATCCAGCGCCCTGCTCGATGCACATCGAGGAAGTCGAGGCGATCTGGGCGCCGATCGCCGCGGCGGACGACTGGACCGCGTTCGAGACAAAGATCGCCGCGATCCGCCGGATGGGCGAGGCAATGGGCCAGGGCGATTGATTCACCGAGTCTTGACCCCTTGGCCGCTAAGGATGCTGATGGCGCCAGGAGAAGCCCTTTTTCAATGCCGATGTCCGAACTCATTTCGACCGAACCGGCGACCGGCGCGACGGTGTGGGAGGGCCCCCTCGGCGACGCCGAGAGCG